>JBEVEP010000166.1:0-5093 GCA_040512755.1 Mesorhizobium sp. | reverse complement strand
TGATCGTGCACCATCACGCGGGTGGGGTCGCAGGTGCAACCCCAGCATCTCCCTAAGCCTGCGTGGCCGAGTACCGGATTGCCGAACTCAGGACGAGTGCCGAGAGGGCTTTCGAAAGCTTCTATTGACGGCGGTCGAGGGACGCCGGCAAGTAGCGACTTGTCGGCGATGGCGCGGCGCACCCCAAGGAGCACAACTGATTAAGTTGTGTCTCGGAAGTTTGCGTTGCAGACCAAATCCTAGATAGCACGGCGGAGAAACTTGGCACTAGCACCCGATCGCAATGCGCACTCAAATGATGTGCATCTAAAAAAAGGGGAAGACCATCTTGGTCGTAGGGCGAGCAGACTACACCTTGGCAGAGTTCTGAGAAAACATCCCATAAGTAAACACGACTATGCTCCATCGCTAGGCGCTCAAGATTGCCACGGACCGGCGCGTTCAAAAATTCCAATGTTGCTCGCTGAATATCCAGCCCATCGCCACATACCGGGTTATGGCGATTGAACCAATCGGAACAACGAAACGGCACGGTCCGAAATACGGGTTTTGGCGTATCGATTAAGATGTTAACGCTTCGCGCCGTTAACGGTGAAATGAACGCGACGGTTTCCACCGATGCTTCCTGTCTCTTGATCTGCTCAGTAGGCTCGAGGTGGTTCCCTACGACAGTCTCAACGTCTAAGTGGATTGACTGTCTAGTTACAAAGATAGGTGATCTAAGGGAAGCCAAGAAAACCACGTCGCCCGGTTTGGCGTCGCGCTTGAGAAGGTTTTGCACGTCCTTCACACGCTCGGCGCATCCGGCCAACCCAAGAACCGGATACATCATGTTTCCAATCGCGCAATTCCCTACGTAAATAATGCGGTAGGAGAACCCGAGCTTTTCGGCGGCTTCACTAATCAGGTTTGAATAGGATTGTGCGTGTGAGTTGCCTACAATGAAAAGATGACGCCCTGCGAATAGTCGGCCCTCCTCGCCGGAATCTTCGTTAGAACTTGGTCCGTAAGGATACCAGACATAGGCGTCGCCAGTTTTGCTCAGAGTAAGAGAGGATTGGGTGCTAAAAAGGCTCGAGACCAAATAGAAGCTGAACGCGATGGTGACCAAAGATCCAGTGATCTTGACAGTAGGAGATTGGCGCCTCACAGCCGGCATACAACGAAATGGAGTTTCGATGAAATGGTAAGAACCCGCAGCAAAGAGCACCGAAATGAGGAGCGCCAGAAGCATCTGCCATGCTGTTTCCAATCCTAGGGTCCAACGCAATAGGACGAAAACTCCCCAGTGCCACAGATAGAGGGAATAGGAGATGCGGCCGAAATAAATAGCCACTGGGTTCTGCAACAGAACCGCGGCCGATCCGTTGGTCAAACGGCTTTTCGCAACGGCGTTAATGAAGAACAAAGCCCCCAAGGTCGGCGCCAAAGCCCCGGGGAAGGGAAAGAGGTTTGGCGAAGAGGCTGAGACGGCAAAAGCGAGGAACGCCGCACCTAGAGCAAGTTGAAGCGCCGCAGAGTTTGTGCTTTTGGGATGCAACCACCCTACCGCGTGGCATTGAAACAGTAGAGCGCCGACTGCGAGTTCCCAAAAGCGGGATGGCAGCAGGTAGAAGTGCCAGGAGAACTCTCCTGGATAGAGCAGATATGGTGTCAATGCGGAGGCGCCTGCTAGCGTCGCCAAAATCAGCGAGGGTTTCGCAGCACTCCCGGGATGTCGCCTCGTAGCCAGAAGCCAAACGAAGAACAGAATCGGAAAAACTAGGTAGAATTGCTCCTCAACTGCAAGCGACCAAGTATGGAGAAATGGGTTATAATCCGATGTCGGATTGAAATATGTGTCCCCATTGAAGGCAAGTACGAAGTTGCTAAGTCCCAAGACCGCCCATTTCCCTGTCTCGTCGATGGTGGAACTCAGCCATGCGGACGGAATGAAGAGAACCCGGAACAAGGCCGCGCTACCGAGAAAGACCAAAAGCGCGGGGACGATCCGTAGGAAACGGCGACTGTAAAACTCAGTTAAGTAATTGAGGAATCCACCGTATTCACGACTGAGCAGCGACTTGCTTATGACATAGCCGGAGATAACGAAGAATACATCCACCCCGACGAAACCTCCTGGGAGGAATTCAGGGTTAAGATGGTAAGTAAGTACCGATAGCACGGAAAAAGCGCGAAGAAATTCAATCTCCGGCACGTAGCCGCGCCCCTTCGCCGAGTGCGGGGAGGATCCATTCTGCATTTCCAATTGAGACTTTAATCTCGCCTAGTTCGGGAATGGTTAAAATATGATTCCGGATGGAACGCAAGTGGGCTTTTTTCGGACCCATTAGGCAAAGCGCCTCCAGGGATAGATTTGCACTGAGTGCCGCCCATGTGCGGGCGCGTCTATGTGAAATCCACGATCGCCGACATGGTGCGGGGTTTCATCAGTGCGGGAATCATTTCAGTTTCCTCCTATGCAGATCCCGTTGCTTCCCCCGATGTTGACGCCACCGGAACCGCTGACACCGTTGCCCCCGCCGATGTTCATTCCGCCCGGTCCGCCAATGCTAATGCCACCTCCGCTCCCAGAGCCTCCGCCTCCAGGGGCCGGGGGGGCGGGTCGCGCCAATAGGCCATCCCGCCGGGAGCGGCGCGGCCATCAACGCGCACTTCCGAAAAACCGGGTAACTTCCGGGACAACATGCTAAAAACCCGCCATGACCGGCCGTAAACCCATTCCCAGCGCCCTCAAAGCCGCTCAGGGCAACAAGGCCAAACTCGGCAAGTCCCGCATCAAGGTCGACCCGAAAGGTGTTGGAAAACCGACGATGCCGCCCGGGCTGAACAAGGATGCGCGGCTGCTCTGGGCGCACGTTGTTGATTCGCTGCCGTCCGAGGTGCTGTCCCGGGCCGATGATGCCGTGCTCGAGATCATCGCCAGGGCGTGGAGTCGCTATCGCGAAGCAGCCGGCAAGCTCGACACGGTCGGGCTGCTGGTTCTAACGCCGCAAGGTCTGCGCCGGAATCCTTTGCTTGCGGTGATCAACCAGGCTGAAACTGTCATGCTCAAGGCTGCCGCCGAGCTCGGGCTGACGCCTGCGGCAAGGGCCAGGCTGGCTACCACGGCACCGGCACCGGATGACACCATGAAGGTCTTGATGGGCGATGAACTCGCCTCGGGCAGCTGGTCCATTCCATCATCCGCGAGCAACTAGCCGTCATGGAGGGCGGTGGTCCTTCTCGTGGCTCGGGATCACAGTTGCGGTCGCCACCGATTCCAACGCCGAATGCCGCGCCTGCATCTGGTCCGGCGCGACAGAAACTGCCGCTGGCGCTGGAACACATCTATCGCCGCATGGAAGTTCCCGAAATGTGTTGGGGCCTTCCCAGCGGCGCCATCATTGCCTTCTGTCATGGTTTGCGGGTTCCGGCCGGTCTCAGGGTCGGCGACGAGCTGAGGCTCGATGGCTGGCAGGTAGAATTCGTCCGCGACATCTATGATGTCCGCCATGCAGATGGCCGGCGGAAGCGGCGGCAAGCGATCCTGTCAGTGGCGAGAAGGAACGGCAAGACGGCGACGAGTTCCGCCCTGGCGTTGAGCCACTTGGCGGGGCCGATGCGGCGCCCTGGTGGAATCATCTACAGCGCCGCGACCAGCCGGGAGCAGGCTGAGATCTCGTATCGATATCTGCGCGACATGATTCGACTGACGCCGCAGCTCGGTGAAGTGCTGGCGATCGTCGAGTCACGCAAGCGCGTCGTTCACAGGCAGAATCTCGGCTATTACGCTGCGGTCTCTGCGGAGAGCCGCGGCAAATACGGAGTCGGCGTCGACGTGGCGATCATCGACGAACTGGCCCAGCATCGCACCGACGAGCTCTACACGGCGCTCAGAACCTCACAGGGCTCACAGGCGGAGCCGTTGTGTCTGATCCTTGGGACGCAGGCGGCCGACGACACGCATTTCTACAGCCAGATGATCGACTACGGCCTGAAGATCCGCAACGGCGAATTCGAGGACGACAGTTTCACGTGTCACATCTATGCCGCCGACGACGGCTGCGACCTTGACGACAAGGCGCAATGGGCAAAGGCTAATCCGGCGCTTGGCAAGCACCGCGACCATGACGAGCTTGCCGACACAGTCACCCAGGCGTCACGTTCGCCCGGGCTCGAGAGCCGGGTCCGTAACCTCTATCTCAACCAACGCATTGCCGCCTCTGCGCCTTACCTGTCACCTTCGGTTTGGCGGCTGGGCTCTGCAAAGCCCGACGAAGCGTTGCTCTACTCCGGTCGGCCGATCTATGGCGGGCTTGATCTGTCGACAACGCTCGATCTCACCGCATTGACGCTGGCGGTGAGCGACGATGACGGCGCCATCCATTTGTTTCCGTATGTCTGGACCCCGGGTGATACGCTTGACGCCCGGGCTTCGCGCGATCGGGCCCCTTATCGTGCCTGGACGAAGAACGGCTTCATGACATCGATTCCCGGCTCGGCGATCGACTATGATTTCGTCGCGCAGGAAATAGGCGAGCTCGAGCGCAAGGGTGTCTTCTTCGAGCGCATCAATGTCGATCGCTGGAAGGTGTCCTTCCTCAAGCAATCGTTTTCTCGCTTCGGCGTTAGTGTGCCCCTCCATGATTTCGGCCAGGGCTTCAAGGATATGGCGCCGGCTGTCGACATGTTCGAGGCGCTGGCGCTCGATGGCCGGCTGGTGCACGGCAATCATCCGCTGCTGGCTTGGGCGGTATCAAACATTGCGATCGAGCGTGACGCCGCCGGCAATCGCAAGGCCACCAAGGCGAAATCGATCGGTCGGATCGATCCGGCGATTGCAGCCATCATGGCGGTTGCGGCGATGAAATTGCAGACCGAAGCCGAGATCAACGTCGAGGCGATGATCGGCTAGCCGCCCGCCTTCAGGAATTCGACGATGCTCTTGCGCAATGCGGCATCGGTGATGCCGCCATAGGGTTTCATGGTGTTGCCGTTAACCACCTGGTCCGGGTTGGCGATAAACTGGTCCAGATTGGCCTCGTCCCAAACGATGCCGGACTGCTTCATCGAATCCGAATAATTGTAGCCTGGCAGGGACCCCGCCTTGC
>JBEVEP010000159.1:0-2814 GCA_040512755.1 Mesorhizobium sp. | reverse complement strand
TGCCGGGATTATGGTTCCACCCAGCGGTGCCACCGGCGAGCCGGCGGAGGTCTTCGACCGAGTCACGGCGATCAACCTGCGCGGGGTGTGGGCGTGCATGAAACATGAGTTGGGCCAGATGCGCGCCCAGGGCAGCGGCGCCATCGTCAACTGCTCGTCCATCGCTGGGCTGCGCGGCGGCCCCAGCCGGCCTTCTTACACCGCGTCGAAACACGGCGTAATTGGGCTGACCACCAGCGCCGCCACCGAGTACGCGCCACTCGGAATCCGCATCAACGCTGTCTGTCCCGGCACCATCGAGACCCCGATGGTCGCCGGCATGGTGGCCAAGGGTGAGCTCGACCGGGCCCAAGCGGCTGCCGGGGCTCCGATCGGCCGCCTCGGCCATGGCGAGGAGATCGCCGCATCGGTCCTGTGGCTGTGCAGCCCCGGCGCCAGCTTCGTCGTCGGTGTCGCCCTCCCCGTCGACGGCGGCTTAGCCGCCCAATAACCGAAATTCAAGGTGTGAACATCGAGAGGACAGCGCGTGGACGCTCATCATCGTCGCTTCCGGTGGTGCGATCGGGCACCTTGAAAAGACTGGTGAATGCCTCGAGGTCGAAGTTCCGTAGTTTGCGGTGAATTCGACCGCTTAGGGCAAAATCCCGAGGGGTAGGGCGAACGCCGGCGCCGATCTGGCATTCTGGATGAAGATTATCCCCGTTCGAAACTCTTACAAGCAAGCAGAAGGGAACATGCCTAATGTGTGATCAACTCTACAAACCAAATCAAAATTCGCTCGAAAAGCCCGGCTCGTCCATGGACGGTCGAAGATTTCTTGTAGCAGGAATAGGAGTAGGCTTTGGGGTAGTCGCGGGGTCCCTTGTGGCAACCGCAACGTCCATCGCGCAGGCCCCGTTTAATCCTCGAAAGGAACAAACTTCGGCGCCTGCGCATCATTCAGCAAAACGTCGGTCTCGCCTTTGCGGAGTCGTCGCAGTGAGTGCACCAGCAGGCGGCCTGTCTCAGGTTGTCATTCGCCCGGCCGAGCCTGAGGACCTGCCAGTCCTCGGACGGCTCGGCGCGCTCCTTGTCCAGTTGCACCACGAGTTCGACCCGGCGCGCTTCGTGGCCGCCCCGCCGCGAACGGAGCACCTATACGCCGCCTTTCTCGCGGACCAGCTCGGGAAGCCCAACGGCCTCGTCCTCGTCGCCGAAATGGGCGGCGAAGTGCTCGGCTACACTTACGCCAGCGTCGAGGATAGCGACTACATGGCGCTGCGCGGCCCGGCGGGATTATTCCACGACCTCGTTGTTGATCCGGCACATCGAGGGAACGGTATCGGACAGGTGCTGCGCGACGCCACGCTGGCTGCGCTCAAAGCTCGCGGTGCGCCACGGGTCGTGCTCTCGACCGCGGAGCGGAACGCCGGCGCCCAGCGCCTCTTCGCACGCGCGGGGTTTCGGCGCACGATGATCGAAATGACGCATGAGTGGGACGATGTCGCCTCCTGAGCGGCAGCTCTGGCCGGAACATCCCTGCAACAAAAAAGTCGCCTTTGACCTGGAGGCGTGCGGCGATAATGATACCGCCGGGTTCACGGACGAGCCGGTCTATCGTGAGCCGTGCCCACTCGTGAAAAAATCGATAACCATTGAAAGAAGAGAGCAGGGCGAGATGATATGTCAGATGTCCAAAGTAGCTCCGGCGATCGTGACGCAACTCGCGCAAGAGCTGCCCAAATGCCGCGGTGGTGTGATTGCGTACCTGGATGTTCTCAGGCGCGAACTCACGAGCCGCGCATTCAGCTGACGGACTGGTCGACACAGGACGTTATAGAGCGGCGCGAGCGCTGCTTTAACCTCGAGGTGTTGAGAGGCGCTGTGTCGCGACTCGCCTCCTCGTAGAACTCCCTTGTCGGGCTTCAGACAAGGTCTCGGTGGCAGGCCTTCAGCGCCTGCCCACGCGATGAGTTTAAGCCAAGTGCGCCGTAAGCGATAAGGGGATCGTGTGAAAGGTGACGCTCTGCGGCGGCTGTTAGGACCCCGTCAAAAAGCGAAATCCTCACGCCCGCCGCTTTCGCCCTTCCTTCGAAGAAAGATTATCCCTTTGTCGGAGATACGCGGTATTTGGAACCCGGTCCCCCGTGGTGCTGGTGAGCTCAGCGTCGACGGAAAGACAAACATCATGACCATGGGCTGGCATATGGTGTTGGATTTGCTCCATCACTCGTGGCCCGTTGCATATCGAGTGTAACCACAGCTTCGACATGGTCCGTTGCGGCAAGGAAGTGTGATCAATGTGCCAACCGATCTGGTGAACGAGGTGATCGGCAGGAAGTAAAAGCCTTACAACATCCGCATCACCGTGATCTCACCGGGCGCGATGGTGACGGAACTGCCGAGCAGCGTCATCGAGCCGGACGTCGCGAGCGCGTCCGCAAGCATCACGAGGAGTTCGGAATCCCTGCCGACTCATTCGCGCGGGCAGTCGCATTCACCATCAGCCAGCCGGAGGAGATGGATGTGAGCGAGATCGTGTTCCGGGGCACGCGCGAGGCATTTTAGGCTGGCTGCCAAGGCGCTAAGCCAGCGGCTCTGGCTGGCCAAAGAGGTTGGTTCCCGGCGGGGGAATAGTGGCGGGAACGAGCGCTGCGGTCGCGGATTCGGCGGAGCAGGCTTTGACGGTGATGGATGCGGGATGGCTCATGGTTTCATGATAGGGTTTTGATGATCTTCGCAGGGATTCCGCCCACGGCTGTATGATCGGGAACGTCTTTGGTAACGACCGCGCCAGCCGCCACGATGGCATTTTCCCCGATGGTCACGCCTTGC
>JBEVEP010000142.1:0-33861 GCA_040512755.1 Mesorhizobium sp. | reverse complement strand
GCCTCCTCGGGAAACAGCTTCCACTTCTTCGGACGGAAGGCGATACGCGTCTTCTCCGAGGCTGGGTAGAACGTCGGGATTTCGAGTTCGACCCGCTGCTTTTCGGGGCCGATCTCGAGTTCGACGTGGCGGGTTCCGGCGACGCGGCGGCTCGCCGCGACCGTGCCCGTGATGCCGCTGTCCGCGCCATCGAGCAGTTCGGTGTCGTGTGGCCGGAAATAGAGCACAGCGTTTCCGTCCGGCGCCTCCGGCGCTGAAATGCCGATCGCGCAGTCGCCAATCCACAGTTGGCCCTTGTCGACTCTGACCGGAAGTGAACTCGATTCGCCGATGAAGGAGAATACGAACGGCGAATTGGGCGTGTCGTAGACCTCGTCAGACGTGCCCACCTGCTCGATGCGGCCCTGGCTCATCACGACCACGCGGTCGGCGAGCTCCAAAGCCTCTTCCTGATCATGCGTGACGAAAACGGTCGTGTGACCGGTCTTGTCGTGGATTTCGCGCAGCCAGCGCCGCAGCTCGCGGCGCACCTGGGCATCGAGTGCGCCGAACGGCTCGTCGAGCAGGAGCACACGCGGCTGGATGGCAAGTGCGCGCGCCAGCGCGACGCGTTGCCGCTGGCCGCCGGACAATTGCGCCGGATAGCGTTTCTCGAGGCCGGAAAGCTGCACGAGGTCGAGCAGTTCCGATGCCCTGCGCTTGATCTCGCGGTCCGCCGGGCGGTTGGTGCGGCGCACCTTCAGCCCGAACCCGATATTATCGGCCACCGTCATATGCCGGAAAAGCGCGTAGTGCTGGAAGACGAAGCCGACATTGCGTTCCTGCACCGTCTTCAGCGAAGCATCCTCGTCGCCGAAATAGATGGCGCCTTTCGTCGGCCGTTCGAGACCTGCAATGAGGCGAAGCAGCGTCGTCTTGCCGGAGCCGGACGGACCCAGGAGCGCAATCAGTTCACCGGAACGAATATCCAGCGAGACATCGCGCAGGGCTGGAAACCTGTCGAACTCCTTGCGTACGTTGGCGACGCGAACTTCCATTTATTGACCCTTTGAAATCAATGTCCGCGCGTTGCAGCGATCTCGGCGCCATAGCGGATTTCCAACAGCGTTTTCAATACCAGAGTTACCAGCGCGAGGCCCGCCAGCAACGATGCGACAGCGAAGGCGCCGACCGCGTTATATTCGTTGTAAAGGATTTCGACGTGCAGTGGCATCGTATTGGTCAAGCCGCGAATGTGGCCCGAGACAACCGAAACGCCACCGAATTCACCCATGGCGCGCGCGTTGCAGAGCAGAACGCCATAGAGCAGGCCCCATTTGATGTTGGGCAGCGTGACATGCCAGAACGTCTGCCAGCCATTGGCGCCGAGCGAGATCGCCGCCTCCTCGTCGCCAGTACCCTGTTCCTGCATTAGCGGAATGAGTTCGCGCGCCACGAACGGGAAGGTAACGAACACGGTGGCGAGCACGATGCCCGGCACGGCGAAGAGAATCTGGATGCCATGCGCCTTCAGCCAGGGCCCCAGCACACTGCCCGCCCCGAAGAGCAACACATAGACAAGACCTGAAATCACCGGCGAAACGGAGAAGGGCAGGTCGATCAGCGTGATCAGGAAAGCCTTGCCCTTGAAGTCGAACTTGGCGATCGCCCAGGCCGCGGCGATGCCGAAGACGAGGTTGAACGGCACGGCGATTGCCGCAACCAGCAGCGTCAGTCTGATCGCAGCCAATGTGTCGGGATCGGAAAACTGTTCGGCGAATGCGCCAAAGCCTTTCTGGAAGGCTTCGATGAAGACGATAATCAGCGGCAACACAAGGAAGATGCCGAGGAAGAGGAAGGCAACCGCCATCAGAGTGAAGCGGATCGGCCCGGTTTCGGTGACCGGCGAACGGAAGCGCGGCGCGTGGTCGGAGGAAGGTGCCGTCACATCAACCATAGCGCTTGCGGCTCCATGACTGGATGAGGTTGATGAGGAGCAGCATGCCAAAGGAAAGCGCGAGCATGATCGTGGCGATCGCGGTCGCGGCCGCATAGTCATACTCCTCCAGCCGGATCACGATGAGCAGCGGCGCGATTTCCGACACATAGGGCAAATTGCCGGCGATGAAGATGACGGACCCGTATTCGCCGACGCCGCGCGCGAAGGCGAGCGCGAAGCCGGTCAGGATCGCCGGCGCCAGGCCCGGGAAAAGCACGCGCCAGACGGTCTGGAACCGGGTTGCGCCCAGGGTCGCGGCGACTTCCTCCACGCCCTTGTCAATTTCCTCCATGATCGGCTGCACGGTCCGCACGACGAAGGGCAGCCCGATGAAGACCAGCGCCACGATGATGCCGAGCGGGCTGTAGGCGACCTTGATGCCGAGCGGGGCAAGCAGCGACCCGATCCAGCCGCGCGGCGCATAGAGCGTGGTCAGCGCGATGCCCGCCACGGCGGTTGGCAGCGCGAACGGCAGATCGACCATCGCATCGACCACCCGCCGGCCCGGAAACTTGTAGCGGACCAGCACCCAGGCCACGATCGTCCCGAAAATGACGTTGATGGCCGCTGCGATGAGCGCGGTTCCGAAGCTGATCTTCAGCGCCTGCAGTGTCCGGCGGTCGGTGGCGATGGCGAGGAAGTCCGCCCAGCCCAGTTCGGCCGTGCGCCAGACAAGACCGGTCAGGGGTATGAGGATGATGAGCGTCAGGTAGGCAAGCGAGAAGCCGAGCGTCAGTCCGAAACCAGGAATGACGCTCGGCTGTCTGAACCGCCACCCCGCCGTAGCGGGTGCTGTTGTCATGAAATGCTAGAAGTCCCTTACTGCGCCGGCTTGTAGATCTGGTCGAATATACCACCATCGCCGAAATGATAAGGCTGCGCTTTCGCCCATCCGCCGAAAATTGGGTCGTCGATGGAAACCAGTTTCAGCTCCGGCAGCTTCTGCAGTTCGCCGGCAGGGACCAATTCGGGCTTTGAAGGCCGGTAGTGATGCTTTGCGGCGAGCCGCTGGCCTTCCTCCGAATAGAGGAAGTTCAGATAGGCTTCGGCCACCTTCCTTGTGCCTTTTGCGTCCACATTCGCGTCCACCACCGCTACCGGCGGCTCGGCCAGGATCGATTGCGGCGGGATCACGATGTCGAACTGATCGGCCCCGAACTCGTCGAGCGCCAGATAGGCCTCGTTTTCCCAGGCCAGCAGCACATCGCCCAGTCCGCGCTCGGCGAAGGTCACCGTAGAGCCGCGCGCGCCGGTATCGAGCACCGGAACATGGCTGTAGAGGTCGGCCACATAGTTCTTGATCTTGCCCTGGTCGCCGCCGAACTCACCATTCGCCCATGCCCATGCGGCCAGGTAGTTCCAGCGCGCGCCGCCCGATGTCTTCGGGTTGGGCGTGATCACCTGCAGCCCTTCCTGGGTCAGATCGCCCCAGTCCTTGATCCCCTTGGGATTGCCCTTGCGCACCAGGAAAACGATGGTCGAGGTGTAGGGCGAGGAGTTGTTTTCCAGCCTTTTGCGCCAGTCCGGGTTGATCTTCTTCGATTTCTCCACGATTGCGTCGATATCGCTTTGCAGCGCCAGCGTAACGACATCGGCGTCAAGACCGTCGATCACCGCCCTCGCTTGCTTGCCCGAGCCTCCATGCGAAGTCTGGATGGTCAACGTCTCGCCGGTTTCAGCCTTCCATTTGGCTGCAAATACCTCATTCACATCCTTGTATAGCTCGCGTGTCGGGTCATAGGACACGTTCAGGATCGTCGTGTCCGCCAAGGCAACGCCCAGACCGCTGAACTGGATGGCACCGGCAAGCATACCGGCCAAGAGACTTCGGGAAAGCACATGGGTCATGAGACTGTCTCCGGTTGATCTGGTCGTTAACTCTAGTGATTTTATAGAGAATGATAATGCGCGGCCGGTTCGTATTGTTCCTGCGGCGGGCAATGCTATTCCAAAAATCACCGTTCCGGTAAAATCCTGTTGCGGGAGTCCTGGCCCGCGCGAGGCCGGATTCGGTGTTTCGCTAAAGCCGGACACGAGCCAGAAGCATTTTTTGCGAGTCACGAAAAAAAGCTTCTGAATTCGATTCTGACTGCTTGCATGTGCCGGAATTTGCTGTGAAGCTTCGGGACAGGGAGGACTGCCGCATGCGTCTTATACTGATGGCTCCTACTTTGACCGGTCTGTAGCGCCCCTCACCTGCCTGTCGGCATCCTCTCCCCGCAAGCGGGTAGAGGAACGCTGGCCGCATCGACGGCGCTGAAATTTGCAGCGTTGGCGATTGGCGAAATCCGCAATGAAGGCGCCTTCTCCCCGTGCACGGGGAGAAGTGCCCGGCAGGGCGATGAGGGGCAGCACAATTGGCCAAGCATGAGAGCCGCTGGTATTAGGCGTGCGACATCAGCCCGCTATCTGGCCGGGAGGAGAGTGATGTATCTAGGGCTGGACCTCGGCACGTCCGGAGTTAAGGCGCTGCTGATTGACGGCGCGCAGCGAATTATCGCTTCGGCGACGGGCGACCTTGACGTATCGCGCCCCCGTCCGGGCTGGTCCGAGCAGGAGCCGGCGGATTGGGTGCGGGCAGCGGAAGAAGCCGTGGCGTCCCTGAAGGCCTCGCATCCGAACGAACTCGCCGCCGTCCGCGGCATCGGGCTTTCGGGTCAGATGCACGGTGCGACACTTCTCGATGGAAGCGATCAGGTGCTGCGGCCTTGTATCCTGTGGAACGACACGCGAAGCTTTGTCGAGGCCGCGGAACTGGATGCCGACCCGCGCTTCCGGGAAATCACCGGCAATATTGTTTTTCCCGGCTTCACCGCGCCAAAACTGGTCTGGGTCAACAGAAAAGAACCGGACGTCTTTGCGCGCGTCCGCCGTGTCCTTTTGCCAAAGGACTATCTGCGCCTCTGGCTGACTGGAGAGCACATTTCCGAGATGTCGGATTCCGCCGGCACAGCCTGGCTGGATGTCGCCAGCCGCCGTTGGTCACCGGAACTGCTAGCCGCCACCGGTCTGGACGAAAGCCATATGCCGGCGCTGGTCGAAGGCACCGAGCCGGGCGGAACCCTTCGCGCGGAACTTGCCGGCAAATGGGGCATGCAGAGCAACGTCGTTGTTGCCGGTGGGGCGGGTGACAATGCCGCCTCCGCCTGCGGCATGGGAACGGTGAGACCCGGCGCGGCATTCGTTTCGCTTGGCACGTCCGGCGTGCTGTTTGCAGCGAACGGCTCCTACCTGCCCAATCCGGAAAGCGCGGTACACACATTCTGCCACGCCCTGCCGGGCGCCTGGCATCAGATGGGGGTTATCCTGTCGGCAACGGATTCCCTCAACTGGCTCTCCGATGTTACGGGCAGGGAGGCGGCGGAACTGACAGGTGAATTGGGCGACGAGCTGAAGGCGCCCACGGGGGTTTCCTTCCTCCCTTATCTTTCCGGGGAACGGACACCGCACAATGACGCCGTCATTCGCGGCTCCTTCACCGGCCTTGCCCACGAATCGAGCCGCTCCGTTCTGACACAGGCGGTTCTGGAAGGGGTCGCGTTTGCATTCCGCGACAGCCTGAATGCGCTCCAAGCGGCAGGCACGGAACTCTCGCGCGTCACCGCCATCGGCGGCGGATCGCGTTCCCGCTACTGGCTGAAGGCGATAGCGACGGCGCTCGGGATTGCGGTCGACATTCCTGCCGACGGCGATTTCGGCGCAGCCTTCGGCGCGGCCCGGCTTGGAATGATTGCAGCCGAGAAGGCCGACCCGCTCTCGGTCTGCACACCGCCCGAAACCGCCGAAACCATCGAGCCGGACCGGGCCCTGACCAGTGCATTTGTCGAAGCCTATCAGCGCTATCGCGCGCTTTATCCAGCTATCAGAGGAGCGTCATCGTGAGCAGCGGTTTTTTCGGCGATATCGCCAAAATCAAATACGAAGAACCGGACAGCACCAACCCTCTCGCCTACCGGTATTACAACCCGGATGAGGTCGTGCTTGGCAAGCGGCTCGAAGATCATCTGCGTTTCGCCATCGCCTATTGGCACAGTTTCGCATGGCCGGGCGGCGATCCCTTTGGCGGGCAGACCTTCGAGCGGCCATGGTTCGGCGACACGATGGAGAAAGCGCGGCTCAAGGCGGATGTCGCCTTCGAGATGTTCTCCCTGCTGGGCGTTCCGTACTTCTGCTTCCATGACGCCGATGCGCGGCCGGAGGCCTCGACCTTTGCCGAAAGTGCGGCTCGTCTCGACGAAATTGCGGACTACTTTGCCGGCAAAATAACCGAGACTGGCGTGAAACTGTTGTGGGGCACGGCTAATCTATTTTCCCACCGCCGGTTCATGGCAGGGGCGGCTTCCAACCCCGATCCGGATGTCTTTGCTTATGCTGCGGCAACCGTGAAGAAGTGCATCGACGTCACCAAGCGGCTCAACGGCGAGAACTACGTTCTGTGGGGCGGGCGCGAGGGCTACGAGACGCTGCTCAACACCGATCTGGGCCGTGAACTCGACCAGCTCGGCCGCTTTCTGACGCTTGTGGTCGAGTACAAGCACCGGATCGGCTTCAAGGGCACGATCCTGATCGAGCCGAAGCCGCAGGAGCCGACCAAGCACCAGTATGATTACGACGTCGCCACCGTCTATGGCTTCCTGCGCCGCTTCGGCCTTGAGAACGAAGTGAAGGTCAACATCGAGCAGGGCCACGCGATCCTTGCCGGCCACTCCTTCGAGCACGAACTGGCGCTGGCGAACGCGCTCGGCATCTTCGGTTCGATCGACATGAACCGCAACGACTATCAGTCGGGCTGGGATACCGACCAATTCCCCAACAACGTGCCGGAGATGGCGCTTGCCTACTACCAGGTCCTGCTCGGTGGCGGCTTCAAGACCGGCGGCACCAACTTCGACGCCAAATTGCGGCGCCAGTCGCTCGATCCGGAGGACTTGCTGATCGCCCACATTGGCGGCATGGACTGCTGCGCGCGCGGGCTCAAGGCTGCGGCGAAGATGATCGAGGACAAGGCGCTGACCGGCCCGCTGGACGATCGCTACGCCGGCTGGAACTCGGCCGAAGCCAAGGCCATGCTTTCCGGAAAGCGCACGCTCGAGGAGATCGCCGCACGGGTGGTGGACAAGAAGATCGAGCCGCAGCCGCGATCCGGCCGCCAGGAATACCTGGAGAACGTGGTGAACCGGTACGTTTAGACGGTGGTCCTTCCCGTCTCCCCCTGTGGGAGAAGGTGGCCGAGCCGAAGGCGAGGTCGGATGAGGGGTGCTGGAAGAAATGAGACACTTCAGGATTAGTCCCAAGCGCTGATTTCTCAGCCCTTTCGGCCGCGCCGCATTCCGCCCAACACCCCTCATCCGTCTCGGCGCTGCGCCGATCCACCTTCTCCCACAGGGGGAGAAGGGATAGCCTGCCGCGATGCCGCACCACGACGTTCCATCCATTAAGCGCTGGCGATGACGTCAACTTCCCTTCTCCCACAGGGGGAGAAGGGATGGCCTGCCGCTTCACGCTCACTCCACTCGTCCCGCGGTGTAATAAAAGCTGTAAGAAAGTTTCATCCACCCGCCGCCTAATTGCCGCGATCTGGCCTTCAATGCGCCGCCTGCGCCGATCAGCCTCTGCAACTACGGAAGAGGAAAAGACGCATGCATACCAATGAGGGCAAAGTTGCAACGAAACACGCTGCCTTCAGGGCCAGAAACGGGACGTCGCGGGTTCGTTCCGGAACCGAATCGATCGTTGATCTTCTGCTTTCACTGCCCAAGGAGGCGGAAAGTCATGACGCCGTCGATCGAGCCATTGTCAACCGGCATCAGGCGGAAGTCGCCCACCGGATGCGGTCTCTGATCGACGACGACAGCGACGAGGAAACGGCCTGAGGCAGTAGGCCAACGTTTGACCTTCTGCGCCAGCTTGACCATCTTTGATGGATGATCAGCGGTGTGCTCCTGGACCTTGCGGGCGTCATCTATGATGGTGACGAAGCAATCCCCGGCGCCGTCGAAGCAGTGGAACCGTTGCGAGCCAGCGGCCTGCCGCTGCGCTTCGTCAGCAACACGACGCGGTCGACGAATCGCAGGATCATCGAGCGGCTCGCCCGATTTGGCCTCACCGTTCCTGAGGCCGAGCTCTTCACGCCTGCTCGCGCCGCGCGCGAATGGCTTATCGAACATAACCGCCAACCGCATCTTCTGATCCATCCCGGTCTGGCGGGCGAGTTCGCCGGTTTGCCTGAGGAGGGTGAGCCTGCGGTGGTGATCGGCGACGCAGGTGACGCGCTCGATTATGCTGCGCTCAACGGTGCATTCCGCAAGCTGGTTGAGGGAGCGGATTTCCTCGCGCTCGCGTACAACCGGGCCTTCAAGGATTCCGACGGAAAGCTCAGCCTCGATGCCGGGCCATTCGTCGCCGCACTGGAGTTCGCCAGCCTGCGGCCGGCCCTTGTGCTCGGCAAGCCGTCGGCGGATTTCTTCCTGGCCGCGCTAGCCGGCATGGATTGCCCGCCGGGGCACGCGGTCATGGTCGGCGACGATGCCGAGAGCGATGTTGCCGGCGCGCTCAGGGCGGGGCTTGCCTATGCCTTGCAGGTGCGCACGGGAAAATACCGGGCTGGCGACGAAACACGCTTCGAGCCGCATCCGACCGCCGTTGTCGACGATCTCGCCGCCGCGGTCGACTGGATCATCGCGCGCAATGTCTAGCAATTCCGGGAAAAGTGGAAACCGGTTTTAATGAATTGCTCTAGGGTCTGTTGAGATTGATGTCATGGCGAGCCGAAAATGGTGGATTTCGAGAACCGTAGCGGAGCGTACGTTCTGGTACGTGAGCAACGGAAGCGCAGAAACCCGCCATTTGCAGGCTGTCATGGCGTGAATATCAACAGGCCCTAGACAGCGGCTTTCGTTGGGCGGCTGTCAGGAAGGCTGAGTGTCCGTCAGTTCCGACGCGCGGCCGGCAAAGAGCGCGGCCAAGGGACTGGCGGGGCGCGCAGCAAGTCGCTCGGCGCACAAGAATGACGCAAGCGCCTTCTGGCCGGATCGGATGGCCGCCTCGATCAGCGTCAGATCGATGACGTCGCGCTGTGCATGACTTCCCCCGAAACGATGCGCGATATGGCGAACCGGCCGGATAAGACGCACGGCCTCTGCATACGCACCCTCCCCAAAGGCCTTGATGGCAAGCGTGACCGGATGGCCGACATCGCGCGTGAACGCCGCATTGTCATCGTTCGCCAGCATCGATTCGCGCTGCGTCCTGATCAGTCCATCGGCCGCGCAGGAAAGCCCGGCCCCGACGAACGCCATCATCGCGTGGGCGTCATTGAATGCGTAGTTGCCGGATCGCGCCTTCGGTAGCCAGTTGGCGGCAAGCAACTCCCACCGGCTCCCGACATCGTGCCCGGCAAGGTGCAGCCGCCAGAGGATGGCTGACGCATCGACCATGTTGAGAGCGAGCGTCGACCGAGCGCCATAGATCGGTCCGTCGAAGAGGGCCAGCACCTCTTCGATCTCGCCGAGATCGTAGTGAAACAGCGCAAGATGCCACCAATTGTGAATCTGGAGAAAACTGTCCTTCGACCAGTTATCCGGGTTGGCGCGCATCCAGGCGATGCCGTCGCGCTGGCGGCTCTGCATTTCCATGACATGGGCGACTGCGTGCTGGGCCCAGCCGTCCCGGGATTCGATCTCGATGGCTTTTCGCCCAAGGGCTTCGGCCGTGCCGTATTCACCCATTTCCTCGAAGCCGAAGGCCTGCATGCCAAGCACTGCATGGTATCCTGGCATACCGGGGCTCCATGCAGGCATTACGCGGGCAAGGCGGTCTCGAAGCATGCGCGAATTGCCGGTGAAGAAATCGATCTGATGGCCGGCCTGGAGCGCCAGCGCGTCGCGGGGTAACTCGATGGAAAGGTCCTCGAGCAGCCTGCCGGCGTCATGCCATCGACCATGGGAAAGGCGGCCGAGCGCTTCGACATGGGCGCGCTCGCGGGCCGTGGCGGGCAATTGCGCAGCCGCTTCATGGCACTCCCGGGCAACGAGTAGCGCCTCTTTTTCGGTGGCGAGGCCGAAGAGGTAACCCTTGAGGACATGCGCCATCACGAAGCCCGGAGACGCTTCAAGCGATGCATTCACCGAGGCTACCGGATCGCCGATAAAGCACTGTAACTGGTGAAGCGCGGTCTCATAAAATTCGAGCGCGGCATTGCTGGCGCCGGAAACCGGCAGGCCCAAGCTATCGGAGATCGCCATCCTCAGTTCCTCAAGCGGCGCGCCGAAAAGTTGGAAGGGTTTGGGAAACGCACCGCGGAAAATCAAAAGGATAGAGCAAAGGACCTGATTCCGAAATCAGGTACCTGACCGGGTGTCGAAAGGGCGCGACGCCTTTCCCTTCTCCCCCTGTGGGAGAAGGTGGCCGAGCCGAAGGCGAGGTCGGATGAGGGGTGCTGGAAAAATGAGGCACGACAGAACAGCGTGCCAAGCATTGATCTCACAGTCCTTTCGGCTATGCCGCGCTCCGGCCAACACCCCTCATCCGTCTCGGCGCTGCGCGCCGATCCACCTTCTCCCCCAAAGGGGAGAAGGAAGAACAATCGCTCTGCGCTCGGGCATCACCACTTCAGGCTGAGCCCGATATTGCCTTCGACCACTTCAATTTCCTCGCCGTCCAGGTCAGTCGTGTAGTCGGCAGACGCGAAAAGTCCGAGTGACTGCGACAGTTGTGCGATCAGGCCGCCGCCTATCTCCAGTGTCGTACCCCCAAATTCGGTGATGACCGGCGTCTGCGCGAAAACGATCTGGTCTTCGCCATCGAAGCCGTGCCAGAGGTTCGCTTTGAGATAGGGCTGGAACGTGGCGCTGGCAGTCGCGAAGCTGCCCTGCAACCTCGCGCCCAGCCGACCGACAAGCGCGTCGTCGGCATCGAAGGTCACTGTCGAGAACCTGTCCTGCTGGTCGTCCAGTGAAAGGTGCTGCCAGATCAACTGTGCCTGAGGCTCGATGGTCCAACCGTCTGCCAGCGCGATCGGGTAACCACCCTCCAGCGACAGGGAGATGCCGCTGCCGTCGACATCGACGCCGACAGCGCGATCCGAGGTCGCATCGCCGCTGAAGTCGGTGCCCATGACAACGCCGTCAAGGTACCAGCCGCTCGGTCCGATATGCGTCCAGTAGGCGCCGAGACTGGTCCCGTCGACATCCACGTCACCGACCTTGAGGTCGTTCCAGCCGAGCGCCTGACCCTTCACGTCGCCATCCGCCTGGGTCTGGGCGATGAAGAAACCGGCGCGGTCGTGATGCCCGCCGCCGGACTCCCAGCCGAAGACATCCAGCCCCGCCTGAATGCCGGAGAGGCTTCCATCGAAGGAGGGATCGACCGTCCCCGCCCATTTACGCTCGGACTGCTGAGCGAAAACACGCCCCCAGGCGGCAGGCAAAAAACCTTCCCCGTCAAGAAGGTCCTGGCCGCCACGCCGTTCGTGGAACGTGCCAAGCGCGGCCAGCGCCAGATCGTGCGCGACAGGTGGGACGACGGCATAGGTCGGCACTTCGATGCGGAAAAGCGGGATGACCGCGGAGATGACCGGCGTGGCCCCCGGCGTCGGCGGTGGCGGCTGAACCGGCTGGGGTCCTGACAACGGCGTCGGGGATGGCAGCGGCGGAGGTGTCGTCGGCACCGGCGGCGGCGGGGGCGGCGAGACCGGCGAGACCGGCGGCGGTGGGGGCGGCGAGACCGGTGGCGGTGGGGCGGGGAGACCTGCTGCGGTGGCGGCTCCGGGATGGGGTTCTCGGCGGTCGCCACCGGTTCGAATGGCGAGGGCGCCGGGGCGGGAAGAGGTGGCGGTGGCGGTTCTGGATTGGGATTCTCCGCTGTTGGCGGAGGAGGCGGAGCTGCGACGAGCGTGTTTCGCAGATACCAGTTTTCCGGAGCATTTCCGCTGACATCGCCCTTGAACAGGAAATATTCGTATGGTCCGGCAGCGACCGCATTGCCAAGAGCGAAAGCGCTGTCAGTCATCGCTCCGTTGACCGCCTCGACCACGAGGATGCCATCGGCCACCGTCAACGCGCCAGCGCCGCCGAGATTGATGACCTGAAGTGGCGTCAGACCGGTGGCGCTGCCGCCACTGATCACCAGTTTGTCCGAGGGCGAGTTGTCATCGCCGAGCACCGATTCAATCAGCAGCGAGCCGCCCTGTCCCACAAAGTTACCGTTGATCGTCAGAGTGCCAATGGAGTTGCCCGGCGACACCACGCCCTGGTTGAACACATTACCCGTGACGGTTCCGATCCCGGCCAAGGTGGTCCCCGCTCGCACTGTCACCGGACTGGTCAGGAGACCATTGACGCGCAGCACTCCGCTTTCGATCTGGGTGTCCAGGAAGCTCCCGGTGCCCAGCCACGTCCAGTCGACCCCGGTCATCCTGAGGGTCTCGAAGTTCCGGAACTCATTGGTGGCGGTGCCTGTCCCTTCCAGGATCACGCGGTCGGAGGAGCCGGCGCCTCCATCAGCAAGTCCGCTGATTTGCGAGCCGGTGCGCAGGATCACTGAGTCATTGCCCCCTCGCAGGTCGATCGCCGTCCCGGCGCCGCTGATCAGACCCGAATTGATCACCGTTTCCTGGCCGTTGACGCCGCGTATGGCAAAGCGCCGGTCGCTGACGATGGAGCCGGTATTCTCGATGGTCACGACGAAAGTGCCAGCCACCGTGTTGGAAACGACACCGTCGGCGTTGCTGCCCGTTGCCCTGATGACGCCGCTGTTGGTCAGCGTGTTGTTGGTGCCCTGCATGAAGACGCCGAATGCGTCGCTGCCTTGAACCAGGATGCTGCCGCTGTTGAGCAGCGTGTTGCTGCCGTCGTCGGCGCGCAGTCCGTTGCCGCGCGGGCCGGTGATGTTAAGGGTGCCCCGGTTATCGGCTGTGTTGTTTCCGCCGGAGAGAATGTAGATGCCGTGCGCGCCCGCACCGCTGATGTTGACGGTGCCCTCGTTGCGCAACTGATTGCCGGTCCCACCGAACATTTCGATGCCGCTGGAACCCAGACCGCTCGCATTGATGACGCCTGTTGCGGTGTTCAGCAAAGTATTTCCACCACCCTCAAATGAGAACATGCCGAAGGCCCGGTTCACCGTCTCGGAACTGCCGCCGGACGTGGCTATCGACCCGGAATTGATGGCTGACGAATTGGTCAGTTCGTTCATAATCATTCCGTGCGAAGCCTGGCCGCGGGTAATGATGGTGCCTTCGTTGAGGAGCAGGAAGTCGTTTCCGGCTCCGGGCGTCACTCCGCGCTGGGCATTCATCCCGAATGCCTCATTCAGGTTGGATTGGATCACGCCGGTAGCGGCATTCACCAGGATGTGGCCGCTACCCTCCTGTGCGAACAGCCCTCCTCCCTGGAAGGTGTTCAGGGTAATGCGGCCTGCGTTGAACAGCGTGCTGTTGTTTCCACCTCCTATAAGCAGCCCCGCCGAGAGATCGCCCAAGATTGAAATCTGCGCCCCCTGTTCATTGCGCAGCACGACATTGTCGCCGATGCTGGCAGCACTCAGCGCGTTGAAGCCGGTCGTGGTGATCGTCCCGAAGTTGCGAACAATGCTGTTGGCGCTAGCGAAGATTCCGCTGGCACCGCTGCCCGTCGACGTGACCTGTATGCCGCCGTTGTTGGTGATGCGCGCTCCGCCGCCGAGGAAGATCAGCGGGCCAACTCCGGTGAACGTTGCGTCAGGATTGATGTTGACCGTGACGTTCGTGGCCGCTGGCGCGTTTACTGGCACCGTGGTCGGGCCGGTGCAGGTTACGGTAACGCCACTGGCAGGCGGGTTGGGCTGGCACTCCGAACGAGCAGCACCAGCCATGCCGAAGAAAGCCGTACCCACAATCGCCGACACGGGAACAAACGTCCCGAGTTCGAAGTAAAAAGTGCCGGAGCAACGCCGATACTCTTGCAGCATGCACGAGATCTTGCGGGAAAAGAGCAGCGCCAGGCGCAACTGTGAACCTCCGAAGGTCACAAGCCCCTCTGATCCGCCACTAAAAGTGCCCCAAGGCGCGTTCAGTCTCAACACAGGACACTGTGATGAGTTCTCAAACCTTCCCTTGCGTGATGAAATTGCCACAGAGGCCATCGGGCCGCGTCCTGCTCTGGGTAACCATGCTGGGACTCAGCGCAAAATGGTAGCCGCTGCTTGCCTCACGCAGCGTTCAATTCCCCGACCGCACGGCGACCGTAGCGATACCCGCGCCGACGAGGAGCGTGCCGCCGGCCTTGTTGAAGACGCCGACTGCGCGCGGATTGCGGACGAGATTGCGCGCGCGTGACGCGACCAGCGCATAGCCAAAGGCGTTGGCGAAGGCGAGCGCCAGGAATGTCGCTTCAAAGACCACCATCTGGGTGAGGAAATCAGCATGGCGATCGAGGAACTGCGGCAGGAACGCCACGAAGAAGGTGATGCTTTTCGGATTGAGCGCCGTCACCAGCCAGGCGTGACCCATCATCCTCGCGGCGGGCGTAGCGTCAGTGCGCGGCTTGGCGTCGAGCGCGCCGCCGGCGCGGAACAGCTTGATGCCCAGATAGATGAGATAGGCTGCGCCGATCCACTTGAGGACCGTGAAGATCGTGGCCGACGCCATCAGCAATGCGCCGATGCCAAGCATCGACAGCGTCATGGCCGTGAAATCGCCCAGCGCCACGCCGATCGCCATCGGAAGCGCAGTGCGCCAGCCCTGCCCCAGCGCGTAGGAGACGACCAGCAGAATGGTCGGTCCGGGGATAACGAGGAGAATGGCGGACGCAGCAGTGAATGTGACCCAGGTCTCAAAGGTCATTTCAGTCTCCCCTTCCAATCTGGGATCAATCCCCGCGTCTTAGCCGATGTAAAGGAGAAAATGCGTGTTGGGCCGAGATGCTGAACCGATCTACGGCTTGCTTTCGCGACTATAGCGTTGGGCGATGTCGCGCATACGGGCACCGTCGAAGCTCTCGCCGTGGCCGCCATGGACGACGCGCACCGGAAGATCGACGATGCGGGCCATCGTGGCGCGGTAGGCGGCGCGGTCGCTGTCGGGCAGTTGGTCATAGAGCTCATCGTCGTAGATCGCGTCGCCGCTGAAGAACACGCCGTCCTTCTCGTCGAGCAAACCAAGCGAGCCGGGTGAATGGCCGGGCAGATGCAGGATCTTGAAGATCCGGCTGCCGGTATCGACGGTGTCGCCCTCGCCAAGCATCCGGGTCAACGGAGCAGGCACGAGGGCGTAGGCATCGGCGGACCACCCGGGACCCGGCGCGACGGAGACCGGCTCCGCCAGCGCGCGGAACATATCGGCATAGGTGAACCGGTCCTCCATCGTCTTAAACGCTTCTTCTTCGATGCGCGGACCCGCGCGCTGCGCAAATTCATGGAACGAGCCGACATGGTCGGAATGGGCATGGGTCGCCAGCGCCACAACCGGCTTGCCGGGCGTGAGATCGAGCGCGGCCGAAAGGCTGCGAAGGCCCGACCCCGTATCGATCACAAGGTCGAAGTCCCTGCCCCGCAGGAGCCAGATGTTGGAGCGGAAGATATCGTGGACGTAAGGCTCGTCGAGCACTGTGAGGTCCGGCGCGACCTGCCGCCGCCGAAACCACTCAGCATCCGTTTTCACCGTTTCCACGCTGCCGATTCCTTTTGTTCCCGCTCCCCAAGAATTCACTCTTTATCAACCATGGATCGACATGATCCCGCCGATTTTCAACTCGTGGGGGCACCGCGTGTCGCGTCAGTTTCGTGCATTCGATTCCATATTGCATACAGCAAAGATACAAGAACCAATTTCCCGCAGGGCAGTACTGACCGGTCTGGGCGCCGTGGGGCTCTCCAGCATCAGCGGCTGCATGAGCGCCAGCATGCCCGATCCCGGACTGGACCGGACGTCGACGAGCGCGGTCAGGCCGCATATCAGCGTCGACCGCTCCGTGACGAGCGGGCAACTGACGTATGCTTCCTTCCACGATAGTGGCTTCCAGCTCCCTGAAATCCCATATCAGAAGGTGGACGCGAGATTTCGCCGGCAGATCGTGGTCGATCCGACCGGAGAGGCGCCGGGCACGATCGTCGTCCACCTGCAGGAACGCTTCCTCTATCTGGTGCAGCCGGGAGGCGACGCTATCCGCTACGGCGTAGGAATCGGGCGTGACGGATTTCGCTGGCAGGGCCGCGCAAATGTCCAGTACGGCAAGAAATGGCCGACATGGACACCGCCACCGGAGATGATCGTTCGCAAGCCTGAACTGGAGAGATGGCGCGGCGGTCAGCCCGGCGGGCTCGACAATCCGCTCGGCGCGCGGGCGCTCTATCTTTACAGAGACAATCAGGACACCGGCTACCGCATCCATGGATCGCCTGAGTGGTGGTCCATTGGGCAGGCCATGTCGTCCGGCTGCGTGCGCATGATCAATCAGGACGTGATCGACCTCTATGATCGCGTGTCCGGAAAGGCGCCGGTCGTGGTCGTTTAGAGCACGTTGCCAAAACGGAATCGGGCAACTCGCTCCATTTCCTTGTTTGCGCATCGCCCACGGCATTGAATTCGGGTCAACAGATGCGCAATACCCCCTCACCGCCTCGCTTCGCTCGGCACCTCTCCCCCATTTCATGGGGGAGAGGAAGGGCGCGAGGCCACGGCCGCGTTTCCTCTCCCCGGCTTTGCGGGGGAGTGGTGGCGAGCGCAGCGAGCCGGTGAGGGGGGAAACTATCAACCAGACCGGTTATTAACACGCGTGGCGCACCGCTCTTCGCAGTTGCGCGAAGCGGCAAGACGCGCAAATGTAACCGCGGATTTTAGAACCTTGGAGAGTTCGCATGCCGCGCACATTTGTCATTGCCCAGGGCGGAGGCCCGACGGCTGTCATCAACCAGACGTTGGCCGGCGCGGTCAGTGAGATCAAGCGGCGTTATCCCGATGCCAAAATCCTGGGTGCGCGGCACGGCGTGCGCGGCATTCGCGATGGCGACTATGTGGACTTCTCCGACGTGCCGGCGGAGCGCATGAGGAAGGTTGCCAGGACTCCGGGCGCGGCGTTGGGCAGCACGCGCGACAAGCCCGATGCGGCCTATTGCGAGCTCGTGCTCAGGGGACTGCAGAAAGCCGGCGCTGATGCCTTTATCTATATCGGCGGTAACGATACGGCGGGCACCCAGCAGATCCTGTCCGACGCAGCGGGCGGCTCGATCGCCTTCGTCCACGCTCCGAAGACCATCGACAACGATCTCGTCGAGAACGACCATACGCCGGGCTTCATATCGGCCGGCGAGTTCGTCGCCGGCGCCTTCCGCAGCGTCGATCTCGATTTCCGGGCCCTCCCCGGCGTCTATGTCGGCATCGTCATGGGACGGCATGCGGGCTTCCTGACTGCCGCAGCAGCTGCCTGGCGCGATGAAGAGGACGACGGTCCACACCTGCTCTATGTTCCGGAGCGCGCATTTTCGGTGCCGCGCTTCATCGACGATGTGCGCTCGACGCTCGACCGCTACAAGCGCTGCATCGTGGCGGTCTCCGAAGGCGTGACGACGGAAGACGGGCGCGCGCTCGTGGAAAGCCTGGTGCCCCCGGACCGGCTGGAGCGCGACGCGCACGGCAACATCAAGCTCTCCGGCAGCGATCTCAGCATGGCGTTCGAGCGTGCGCTCGCGGAGGGCCTGCCCGGCAAGCGCGCCCGCGTCGACGCGCTCGGCTATATGCCGCGCGGCTATATCGGCGCGATCAACGAGGTCGATTCGCGGGAGGCTTTCGAAGCCGGCGTCTTTGCGGTGGATACGGCCGATCGCGGTGGCGGCTCGGTCGCGCTACAATACGAAGCCGGCAAGACAGTGATGCGGCGCGTCCCGCTTGCCAATGTGGCCGGGAAGACCCGCCACATGCCTGACGACTTCCTGCTGCCCGACGTGAACCAGCCCGCGAAAGCGGGCATGGCCTATCTGAACCGGCTCATCCCGGTCAAATACGAGGTCGGCCGGCCGTTTGTGTGATTACCAATCTGCTTGAGATTGTGCTGCCCCTCATCTTCCTGCCGGCATCTTCTCCCCGTTAACGGGGAGAAGGACGCCTTCATTTCAGATTTCGCCAATCGTGAACTCAGCAAAATGAGCCCCGTGGGTGCGGCCAGCGCTCCTCTCCCCGCTCGCGGGGAGAGGATGGCGGCAGCCAGGTGAGGGGCAGAACACGGCTTCGTTTTCGCGCCAATGCGGTATGCGCATGCAGAGCCGTCTTGGTGCAGGGAGGCAGGCCGACTCCTGCCCCGACGGACCAGCCGGTCAACCCCAACTACTCCGCCGCGATGGGCAGTTCGCGGCCTGCCGCGCGCTCCAGCGCATGGACGTTGGAGACATACTCCATGCTGTCCGCAGCCTCCGGTTCATCCTTGCTGTTCGGCTTGACCAGCCAGCGGAACAGCCGGGCCGTGCCGAGCGCGGCGTCGTCCATGATCGTGTAGAAGGACGGCACGAAGACCAGCGACAGGAACGTGGAGACGAGCAGTCCGCCGACCACGGCCACCGCCATCGGCGCGCGGAACTCGCCGCCATCGCCGAGCGCAAGAGACGCCGGGATCATGCCTGCCGACATGGCGATCGTGGTCATCACGATCGGCCGGGCGCGCTTGCGGCCCGCGTCGATGATGGCTTCGGCGCGCGGGATTCCGTGCTTGACCTCTTCCACCGCGAAATCGACCAGCATGATCGCATTCTTGGTGACGATGCCCATCAGCATCAGGATACCGATGACGACCGGCATCGAGACCGCTGAATTGGTCAGCCACAGCCCCGCCACCACGCCGCCGATCGCCAGCGGAAGCGAACCGAGGATGGTGAAGGAGTGGAAGACCGAGCCGAACAGCAGGATCAGCACGACGAGAACGAGCATCAGGCCGGTGCCCATCGCGGCCGCGAAACCGGCGAAGACCTCGCCCATGATCTCGGCGTCGCCCGTCTCCTGGATGCGGGTGCCGGCAGGCATGTTCTTCACTTCCGGCAGTGACCACACGATACCCAGGCCCTCGCCGAGCTCGGCGCCGTTGGCCATATCGGCTCCGATGACCACACGGCGCTCGCGATTGAAGCGCTGGATCGATGACGGACCCTGGCCGAAATGGATTTCGGCAACGGAAGACAGCGGCACGCTGACGCCCGACGCCGTCGGCACCGGCAACGCGCTGACCACAGACAGATCGTCGCGCGCCTTTTCGTCGAGCTGGACGCGGATCGGGATCTGACGGTCGCCAACCGTGAACTTGGCAAGATTGGCGTCGACATCGCCGATCGTGGCAATGCGCAGCGTCTCCGAAAGCGTGGCTGTCGAAATGCCGAGCTCGGCAAGCCGGTCGAGTTTCGGAACCACGATGATTTCCGGCCGGTCGAGCGCTGCATTGGACGAGATAGCGCGGAACTTTCCGGTGGCGGCCATCGCACTCTGGATTTTTCGAGCCTGCGCGTCGAGCAATGCGCCATCCGTGCCCATGACACCGAAAGCAAGCTGGCGCTCGCCGCGGTCATTGACGAAATAGGCGCGCAGATCCGGAATCGTTTGCAGCTTTTTGAGCAGGATTTCCTCGATCTCGTGCTGCGGCACGTCACGCTCGGACTTGTGCTTCAGGTCGGCCACGACGGTGGCGCGGCGGGGCTCCAATGTCCCGGTCGGGCTGGAGCCGCCGATCACATAGACGTTCTCGACTTCAGGCACCTCGCGGAACAGCGTTGTGACGTCGTCCGTCATTGCGCGCGTATCGTCGAGCCGGCTGCCGGGCGGCAATTCGAGCGAGAAGACGATGCGGCTGGCATCCTCCTTCGGGATAAAGCCGGACGGAAGGAAACCAATCGCGTAGATCGACCCGGCAAAAAACGCGATGCCGGCCGCAAGCGTCAGCCAACGGTAGCGCAGCGTGGTCCTGAGCAGGCTTTCATAGCCGCGCATGATGATGCCCGGTTTGGGTTCGGCATGGACATGGCTGCGCAGAAAATAGGCCGCGAGCAATGGCGTGATCAGCCGCGCGACCAGCAGCGAGAAGAACACAGCGACGGCGACTGTGAGGCCGAACTGCTTGAAATACTGGCCGGCGATGCCGCCCATGAAGCTGACCGGCGCGAAGACGGCAATGATCGTCGCAGAGATGGCGATAACCGCGAGCCCGATCTCGTCCGCGGCTTCCAGCGAGGCGCGATAGGGCGACTTGCCCATCTTGACGTGCCGGACGATGTTTTCAATCTCGACGATCGCGTCGTCGACCAGAATACCGACCACCAGTGTAATGCCGAGCAGGCTGACGAGGTTGAGCGAGAAGCCCATCATGTCGAGCGCCCAGAAGGCCGGAATGATGGACAGCGGCAGGGCAATCGCGGCAACAATCGTGGCTCGGATGTCGCGCAGGAACAGGAAGACCACGATAACCGAAAGAATGGCGCCTTCGAGCAGCGTCTCCATCGCGGCATCGTAGTTGCCCTCCGTGTAGCTGACGGAATCGTCCACCTTGGTGATCGTAACGTCGGGATGCGCCGACTGTAGCTGCTCCACAGCGACCTTGACGCGCTCGTTGACCTCGACGTCACTCTCGCCCTTGCCCCGGAAGATGCCGAAAGAAACGACGGTCTGGCCGTTGACGCGGGCGAATGACCGCGGCTCTTCCCAGGAATCCGTGACCTTCGCGATGTCCGACAGTGTGACCTTGCGATCCCCGCCGAGCGAAATTTCCAGCCGTTCAAGATCGGCGAGCGTCTTGGCGCCGCCGAGCGTGCGGATCGCCTGGTCGCGTTCGCTGAAATCGGCGCTGCCGCCGGTCAGATCGACATTCGCCATCCTGAGCGCGCGGTTCACGTCGCCGGCAGTCACGCCAAGCGCGTTGAGCCGGTCCGGATCGACGTCGATGTGGATTTCACGCGTGACACCACCATAGCGATCGACCCGCGCCACGCCTTTCAGGCCTTGCAGCTTGCGGATCGCCGTATCGTCCACGAACCACGACAGTTCTTCCGGCGTCATCGCAGGCGCGGAGACCGCATAGGTCAGGATCGCCTGACCCTCGACATCGATGCGGTTGACGATCGGGGCTTCCGATGTTGCGGGAAGGTCCGAGCGAATGCGCTCGACCGCATCCTTTACGTCCGTGACGGCGGTCTGGGTGTCGACCTCGAGCCGGAATTCCACCAGCGTCTGGGAATTTCCCTCGGTGATCGTCGAGGTGACGTTCTTGACGCCGCTGATGTTGGATACGGCATCTTCGATGCGCTTGGTTACCTGTGTCTCGAGTTCGCTCGGCGCCACACCGGGATCTGTGATGGTCACCGACACCAGCGGTACGTCGATATTCGGGAAACGCGTCACCGGCAGTTTCGCGAAGCTCATGACGCCAAGGGCCATGAGCACCAGGAAAAGCAGGATCGGCGGAACCGGGTTCCGGATCGACCAGGCGGAGATGTTCCAGTTCATGGATTGATCGCTCCCGTTTCCTTAGCGCACCGGCGTTACGGCATCGCCGTCGCCGACAAAGGTTCCTGCACGCGCAACCACTTCCTGCCCTTCCGCAATGCCGCTCACCTGGACATAGCCGTCCGCTCGGGCGCCAAGCGTGACAGGCGTCGTCTTGACCTTGCCGCCCTCGACAGCCTGCACGAACGCTTCCGTGCCCTGGAACGTGATAGCGGATACGGGAACGGCAACGCCGTCGAGACGAAGCGCCTCGATCTGACCGCGCGCGAAGTTTCCGGCGCGCGCGGCGTGGCCGTCTGTCAATGAGACGCGGATCGTGCCCAGCCGGGACTTCTGGTCGACCTCCGGCGAAATGCGGCGGATCGTGCCGGTGACGGCCTCTGCTGCGCCGGCCGGGATGACCTGCACCGGCATGCCGGGCTGAAGACGCGGCAAGGCTGTCTCAGCCACTGTTGCAGCGAGTTCCAGTTCACCGCCGATCGCAATTCGGAACAGCGGATCGCCGCCTGCCGAAACGATGCCGCCCAGCGTCGCGTTGCGCGCAAGGACGAGGCCATCGGCCGGGGCCTTCACTTCGGTCTTCTCGATCTGCAGCAGAATGTTCTGCTTTTGCGCGTCGATGACGGCAAGTTGCGCCTCGGAAGCCGCGACCGCCTTGTTTGCGGAAAGCAGCTTTGCCTGGGCGCTGTCATAACCGTTGACGGCGTTGTCGAGCTGCATCTTCGCGGCCACGCCCTTGAGCTGCAGAGCCTTCGCCCGATCGAGCGCCTCCTGCGCCTGGCGCACGCCGACTTCGGCATCGCCGATCTGGGCGCGCATCTGGGCGATAGTCGCCTCGGCCTGGGCGCGGCTCGCATTGACCTGGGCAAGCTGCGTGTCGAGGGCCGACCGGTCGAGAACGGCCAGAACGTCGCCCTTCTTGACCGTGTCGCCTTCATCGGCGTTGAGCTGAAGCACAATCATGCCGTTGAGGTCTGTGCCGGCCGCCGCTTCTTCACGGGCAACGATTGAGCCGGTCACGGACAGGCGCTCTATCAGTTCACGCTTTTCGGCGGGAACGACGCGGATCGTGGGCGCTGACTGCACCACTGCCTGTTCCACGGTTTCGCTGGCGGCAAAGACGCCGCCCGAGAGGCCAGCATAGGCAGCTCCGGCCAGCAGAACTGCCGCAAGCGAGGAAATGAGGGTCGTACGAACGGTCATCGTCGGTCTCGGCTAGTTGGTTTCGGAGGATCAGTTTCCGGGGTGCTTGTAGCTCGTGCCCGGACGGAACAGGGCTTCGATCGTCGCCCGCATCAGCTTTTCAATTCGATCATAGGGCACGCCGGCCCCCGGCAGGTCGTTGATGGCCAGGCCATGGCCGATCGCCATGATCATCGGCATCAGCGCGTCAAGCTCGACGATCGGATCGATGTCGCCCCGGTCGATGGCAGCTTGAAGGTAGTTGCGAAACTTTTCCTGCACTTCGCCCATGCAGCGCTCGCTGATGGCGCGGATCGCCTCGTTGCGGAGCGCTTCGGTGTGTATCTCGGCGAAGATCGGTGCATTGCCGCTTTCGTGGATGTAGCGGATGTGCCCCATTGCCGCGTTGAGAAACCCATCAACCACGCAGGGATTCTCGTCCATCGCAGCGAATTTTTCGGCATCCTGCTTGCGGTCAGCTTCGCAGATCGCCTCGATAATCGCTTCCTTGGATGGGAAATAGCGGTAGAGAGCCCCTGGGCTCATGCCCACTTCGGCGCAAATCTGGTTCATGGAAGCCCCCTGGAATCCAAACCGGAGGAAGCAGGCCTTCGCCGCATCGAGAATGCGATGGATCTGCTGGTCACGCCGTTCCGCACGCGAGGGAGCGTGTGCTTCTCCTTCCGTGAGGAGGTCGAACTGACCAGGGTGCGAGACGTCTTCCATCGAAGTCTCCAAAGTAAGAGCGAACGTTCACTCTCACTTTATGCGAATGATCATTCGCAGTCAAGATACCGCAATGCAGCATACGATCACAAGATTGTTTTCTGCCACGTATGACGTCTTCCCTTCTCCCCTTGTGGGAGAAGGAGGCTGAGCCGAAGGCGAGGTCGGATGAGGGGTGCGGGAAGCAACGAGGCGTTTCATAACTCGATACAACGCATTGATTTCACTTCCGTTCTTCTACACCGCACTCTGGCCAGCACCCCTCATCCGTCTCGGCGCTACGCGCCGATCCACCTTCTCCCACAAGGGGAGAAGGCGAGGTCCGCACCCGCTATTTCTCCACATCCACACCCAGGTCGCGAAACCGCTCGACGCCTTCCAGATCGCCGAAATCCTCCAGTTCGAACATTTGGCGCACTTCGATATGACCGTCCTCGTTGTGCGGATTCGGAAACCGCTTCGCCCATTCGATCGCTTCTTCCCGCGACTTGACCTGAATGATGGTGAAGCCGGCCAGGATTTCCTTCGTCTCGGTGAAGGGGCCGTCCATGATCATGCGCTTGCCGCCTGAATAGTTGACGCGAAAGCCCTTGGAAGTCGGCTGCAGTCCGTTGGCATCGAGAAGGACACCGGCTTTCGCCAGTTGCTCGTGATAGTCCGCCATCGCCGTGAATATGTCCTGCGAGGGCATGACGCCCGCTTCGGACTCGACATTGCCTTTGACCAAAATCATGAATCGCATCGTCTCGTCTCCTTGTCTTACCCGGCCAGCCACTCCTGCCGGCATCCGCAGTCAAGACGAACGGCGCGGGTCAGACCCGACATTCGAAAACAATTTTCGTCTCGCGTTCAACCGTACCGGGGCGCAATCGGCAAGAACACTCAGGAACCCGAGCCGTTTCGAAGAGTTTGATGTTCATCAACAAAAACATTTCGGAAGGACGAAAGATGGCACGCCTGAAAAATATTCCCGCGCTTACCGTACTGGCCTTGGCAGCCGTGATGGCATCGGGACCTGTCTTTGCGGACACCATGAAATTCAAGGCCGACCTGAAGGGTGCGAGCGAGGTGCCGCCCGCCGACAGCGCTGGCACCGGAACCGCAGACGTTAGCGTGGATACCGATACCAAGAAGCTTTCATGGACAGTGAACTACAGCGGCCTGTCGGGCGACGCGACGGCGGCGCATTTCCATGGTCCCGCAGCGGCGGGCGAGAATGCCGGTCCGGCCGTTGATATCTCGGCTGCAATCATGAGCGGCTCGGCCGACCTGACCGATCAGCTTCTGGCAGATCTGCAGGCCGGCAAGTGGTACATCAATATCCACACGGCGAAGTTCCCCGACGGGGAAATTCGCGGCCAGTTGGAAATGACGCAGTAGCCGCAGCGGTCAGCGTACAGGCCAGGAACGAATAAGACCCCCAGAAGGCGAAGGAGGGCCACGCAGCGCGGACCCTCCTTCGCCTCAACTCAGAAATCCATGCCGCCGCCGGGCATGGCAGGCATGGGCGACTCTTTCTTCGGCTTCTCGGCCACCATGGCTTCGGTGGTGACGAGCAGACCGGCTACGGACGCGGCATCCTGCAGAGCGGCGCGGACCACCTTGACCGGGTCGATCACGCCCATCTGGTAGAGGTCGCCATATTCGCCGGTCTGGGCATTCCAGCCGTAGGCGAAATCGCCGTTCTCCCGCAGCTTGCCGACCACGATCGACCCCTCCGCGCCGGAATTTTCCGCGATCTGGCGCGCGGGGGCCTCAATGGCGCGGCGGACGATCTCAATGCCGACCCGCTGGTCCGGATTGTTCGCCTGAAGTGAATCCAACACCTTCTGGGCGCGCAGCAGCGCCACTCCGCCACCGGGAAGAATGCCTTCCTCGACCGCGGCGCGGGTCGCATGCAGCGCATCGTCAACGCGGTCCTTCCGCTCCTTCACCTCAATCTCAGTGGAACCGCCGACGCGGATCACGGCAACGCCGCCCGCCAGCTTGGCGAGGCGCTCCTGCAGCTTTTCACGGTCGTAGTCCGAGGTCGTCTCCTCGATCTGCGCCTTGATCTGCGTGATGCGGCCCTGGATCTCCTCCTTAGAGCCAGCGCCATCGATGATCGTCGTGTTCTCCTTCTCGACGACGATCCGCTTGGCCCGGCCAAGCATCTGCAGCGTGACATTCTCCAGCTTGATGCCGAGATCTTCCGAGACGGCGGTGCCGCCGGTCAGGATCGCGATGTCCTCGAGCATGGCCTTGCGGCGGTCGCCGAACCCCGGCGCTTTCACGGCAACGACCTTGAGGCCGCCGCGCAGCTTGTTCACCACAAGCGTCGCAAGAGCCTCGCCCTCGACATCCTCGGCAATGATCAGCAAGGGCTTTGCCGACTGCACGACCGCCTCGAGGATGGGCAACATGGCCTGCAGGTTCGAGAGCTTCTTCTCGTGGATGAGCACATAAGGCTCTTCCAGCTCCGCCCGCATTTTGTCCTGATTGGTGACGAAATAGGGCGACAGGTAGCCGCGGTCGAACTGCATGCCTTCCACGGTCTCCAGCTCGGTCTCGGCGGTCTTGGCCTCCTCGACCGTGATCACACCCTCATTGCCGACTTTTTGCATGGCTTCCGCCAGATAACGGCCGATCTCCGTGTCGCCATTGGCGGAAATGGTCGCGACCTGTGCGATTTCGGAATTGTTGGAGATGCTGCGGGATTTGTTCTTCAGTTCACCGACCACAGCTTCGACCGCTATGTCGATGCCACGCTTCAGGTCCATCGGGTTCATGCCGGCGGCAACGGCCTTGGCGCCTTCCTGGATTATGGCGTGAGCGAGAACGGTCGCGGTGGTCGTGCCGTCGCCGGCAATATCACTGGTCTTGGACGCGACTTCGCGTACCAGCTGGGCGCCCATATTCTCGAACTTGTCCTCAAGCTCGATCTCCTTGGCGACAGTGACGCCGTCCTTGGTGATGCGCGGCGCGCCGAACGGCTTGTCGAGGACAACATTGCGGCCCTTCGGGCCAAGCGTGACCTTCACGGCATTGGCGAGGATATCGACGCCGCGCAGCATGCGTTCGCGGGCGTCCGAATGAAATTTCACTTCCTTGGCAGCCATGATCTCACTCCTTCAATGCAGCATTTCGGCAAACTGGCTCTCAAACGTGGCTGGTTTCTTGAACCCGCTCCTTCAGGCCGCTCTCCTGGCCGCGGATTCAACCTCCAGGACTCCCATCACATCGTCTTCCTTCATGATAAGCAAATCTTCGCCATCGAGCCTGATTTCCGTGCCGGACCACTTTCCAAACAGGATGCGATCGCCAGCCTTCACATCGAGCGGCCTCAGCTGGCCACTCTCGTCACGCACGCCGGGCCCAACGGCCAGAACTTCGCCCTGCTGCGGCTTCTCCTTTGCCGTGTCGGGGACGATGATGCCGCCTGGGGTTTTCTCGTCCGCCTCCACGCAGCGGACGACTATTCGATCATGCAACGGACGGAACTTCATGGTTGTCCTCCTTACCGGATGTGTTTTCCTCGCAACGGACACCGTAGGGCCGATGCCGCTCGCGACTCTCGAAAAGCGGCGTTACGTGCAAAAATCTGGGGAGGAAAACGCCGCGTTCAAGAGCTTGCGACCCCTAATTTAGCACTCTCCATGCGAGAGTGCTAATCTTGCGTTCGGTCGACTTCGTGGTCGGGGCTAAAAAATTGGCCCGGTCCCAATCACGGTCGACAGAGTGGTTGTCTTAACGTCTTCTCGGGCCGCCCAAAGGACGTATATTCCTTGGCTCGCGCACGTGTCCCGCGGGCCTTCATTCTTCATCCGGTTCAGGCGTCAGCAGATCGACAAGGACAGCCACCCGTCCGTCAGGCAGATGGCGCCCTTCGCCGATCATGGCCTCATCGCTGTTGACCCATGCCCATGCCTGCGCAAGTTCCTCCCGCGTCGCTCCGATCGCCAACACTTCGGCAGCTATCGCCTCGTCGACCGGTCCGAGAATCGAAGTCACGTCGCGATGTGTCATGCCCATGGCCGTCATCCTCCTGCCATCCGCACGCGCCACAGCCAGCGCGCTCACGTAGATAGTCCTGACGGCTCTTACATCAAGAGACCGGGCGTATCCTTCCCGCTCGCGGACAAAACGCACCGCGTCCGAACCGAATTGCGGAAGCTGGCAGGAGACCGTAACTTCGGTCACGGCAGCTGTTTGGACTCGATGGAGGACGACCGGAATGTACGACCATATCCTCATATCCACCGATGGATCGGAATTGGCGCAGAAAGGTGTCGATCACGGTCTGTCGCTTGCGAAGAGCCTTGGCGCCCGCGTCACCATCGTCACGGTCACCGAACGCTACCCAGTCTCCGTGCATTCCGGGGTCGGCGCCGGATGGCTTCCTGGACAGGAAGAAATGGCCCGGTATGAGGCCGGCCAAAAGGAAATAGCTCAAGAAGTGCTGGCAGCGGTCGAGGCGGTGGCAAAAAAGCTCGGTGTTGCGGCGGACACCGTCCATGTCCCAGGGGCCTATCCGGCCGAAGCGATCATTGAAGCGGCGAAGGCGCGCGACTGCGGCTTGATCGTGATGGCGTCCCATGGCCGTCGAGGTCTACGGAAACTGGTGCTCGGGAGCCAGACATCGGAAGTCCTGGCGCATAGTCCGGTGCCGGTGTTGGTGGTGCGATGAGCCCGCCAGGACCCAAATCCGCCATTGGTGCGAACCTTGACCTTGCGTCGCGCCTTGGCGCTGTGTGCGCGCCCCTGACCTATTTTAGACCTGCAAAGCGAAGCCCCTCGATGTAGGTCAAGCGGTTCTTTTCTTGCACGATCGGATGATGTTTCTCGACCCACTCAACTGACAAAGACGGATGGAGGCGTTTCGCCTCTGCCAGGGCGCTGCGAGCCGCGTGGAGGTTTCCAGCCTTTCCGGCAGCGGCTGCCAGCGTGCGCCAAGCACTGCCGAATTGCGGTCGGAGTTCTACCGCCCGACGCTCCAATTCGATCGCTTCCGCAAAATTCCCGGCCATGAACTGGCACAGCCCTCTCACCGAAAAGTTGACAGCTTGGGTGAAGTCGTGCGGGCTCAACCGCGCCGCAATCTCACAATGGCGCAGGCCATCGCCCGACATGCCACCATAGCCGTAGGTCGCTCCCAGAACCACGTGAGCGAAAGCGAGGCTCGGGTTCAGTTCGATGGCTTCGGTCAGCTCCTTGACCGCTTCGTCGAAGTCCCGCGAGATCATATGAACGTAGCCTGCCGCGAGATGAGTCCAGGGGTCCTCGGCATCGCGCTGGATTGCTCGCTGCGCCAGTGCGCGAGCGGCGCTGAGGACGTCACTCGCGTCGACCTGTCCGAGCTGAACAAGCGCTGCGTGCGCCCATGCGAGCAGGCTGTTGGCGCGGGGATAGTCGGGATCGATCTCGGTGGCTTTTCTTAAAAGCGCCTGCGCGATCTTGATATCCTGCGCAGACCCCCAATCCCACACATATGGCATCGCCTGCATGACGAAGCCCCAGGCGTCGAGGCTGTCTGGCGACCGGCTCCTGAAGCGCTGGTGCTCCGCCGCATAGAGCCGCGGCTCGATTGCTGCGATGACGCTTTCCGTAATTTGATCCTGCAGCCTGAAAAAGTCTGCGAGGTGGACGTCATATCGCTCGGCCCAGACCTGCAGACCGGTCGACGCCTCGCTCAACTCCGCGCCGATCCGGAACTGCTGCCCGGACCGCCTGACGCTGCCGCCGAGTACATAGCGCACTCCGAGCTCGCTTCCGATCTGCCTTACGCTGACCTGTCTGCCCTTATAAATGAACGACGAATCGCGAGCGGATACGAAGAGCCATCCGAGCCGCCCAAGGCTTGTAATGATGTCCTCAGCAAGTCCGTCAGCGAAATACTGCTGCTGACTGTCGTCGCTGAGATTCGTGAATGGCAGGACGGCCACCGAAGGCCTGTCTGGAAGAGCAAGTGCAGGACTGAGCGAAGCAGGCGCGACGCCCGGTGCTGCCCGCCCTGCAGGACTGTTCTCCTCGCGCACGGTGCCGACAAAACGGATGCCTTTGCGGGGCAGCGTCTTGATCAGGTGTTGTTTCTCGCCACTGTCCCCGATCGTGACCCGAGCAGCGTTGATGCAGCTGCTGAGCGCCGATTCGGAGATCACACGCCCCATCCAGACTTGGGCAATCAGGTCGTCCTTGCTAACGACGCGCTCACGGCTGTCGATCAGGTACGCGAGAAGGTCGAAGACCTTGGGCTCGACCGGCAGCAGCTTTTCACCACGGCGCAACTCACGTCGGTCGGTATCGAGCGCGTATCCGTCAAAGAAATAGAGCATATGCGGTTCCGGCGTCGCGGCCACGGAATACGACGCGGGAAAGTCAAAAACGAGGCTGCCCCAAGGAAAAGCCACGCCGACGCCAAGCTGTTCGCCAAGCGGGTGCTTCGGCGTTCTGGCATGCTGGGCTCAAGTGAAATGGCCCAGGTGTGGCCGGTTTGCGGGAGAGATATATGCAACACCAATCGAATCGTAAGGCCGCGTTCCTTCTGGGACTGGTGCTTCCAGCTACCGCCGGCCTGGCATCGTGGGCGTTCGCGGGGGAAGCCCTGCCCGACCGGCGCGGGTTCGGCTATACTATGCAATTCGCCATCGGGGCCACTGCCGAGGCCCAGCTCCCGGTTAAGCGACAGGCTCTGCCGGACCGGCCCGGCTTCGGCTACACCATCAACTTCGTGCCGGGCGACCCGGCAGACTCGTTGTATCCGCCCGGCTGGGCCAAGCAAAGGGGCACCCAAATCGCATCGCATGACTGAGACCTGCGGGTCACCGTCCGGTCGGCAGGCTCCACGCGGCCAGCTCTGTCGTCGAAGGCGGCCAGTTATCGGCTTGCCTCCGTCGTCTCCGCGGTCTGGCGGCCTTTTTGACGAATCTGCGCCCTACGCGAACGCGCAGGTTTGACCCAAGCAGGCATTCGGGCGTTGGTGGACGCACGACAGCGGTGCACGTAAGATAAGTGTGAGGTAAATTCGCTCGCGAGACCGCTCCATGCCTGACGAACGTGTGCAGCGTCGCCTGGCTGCAATCGTTGCATGCGATGTTGTCAGCTACTCAAAAATGATGGGTCGTGACGAGGCAGGCACGCTCGCTCGCCTGAAAAAGCTGCGCTCAGAGTTCCTTCATCCGAAGGTCAGCGAATATGGCGGACGCGTCGTCAAGACGACGGGCGACGGGACTCTGATCGAATTTCCAAGCGCCGTCGATGCGGTTTCACACGCCGTGGACGTTCAGCGCGGCATGGCCGAGCGCAACAAAGACATTCCCGGCGATCAGCAGATTCGGCTTCGTCTGGGCATCAATGTCGGCGACATCATCATTGACGAGGACGACATCTACGGCGACGGCGTTAACGTGGCTGCCCGGCTCGAGGCGCTGGCGGAACCCGACGGGATCTGCCTCTCGGCCCGCGTCTACGACTATGTTCGTGACCGGCTTGATGTGGCGTATGACGATCTCGGCGAACTGGCGGTGAAGAACATCGCCGACCTGGTCCATGTGTACCGCGTCCGGCTCGGTGAAGCGGCTTCCGCCGGGATCCCAGGGGTATCCCAAGCGCTGCCGCTTCCGGACAAGCCGTCGATTGCCGTTTTGCCTTTCGTCAATATGAGCGGCGATGCCGAGCAGGAGTATTTTGCGGACGGAATCACCGAGGATCTGATCACCTTACTGTCTCAGATACGCTGGTTCTTCGTAATCGCCCGCAACTCGAGTTTCGCCTACAAAGGCAAGTCGCCGGATATCCGCGCGGTGGCCCGCGAGCTCGGGGTGGCTTATGTGCTCGAAGGCAGCGTGCGCAAAGCAGGCAATCGCGTTCGGGTCACTGCGCAGTTGATCGACGGCGCCTCGGGCAACCATGTCTGGGCGCAACGCTACGACAGGGACCTGGAAGACATCTTTGCCGTTCAGGACGAAATCACGGCTACACTGGTCGGCGCGATCGAGCCCGAGCTCGGCAAGGCAGAGCGCGAGCGGGCACGGGCGAAGCGCCCCGACGACCTGCGCGCCTGGGAACTCTATCAGCGCGGCCTGTGGCATACCTACAGGCGGACCCGCGAGGACCTCGCCGAGGCGCAGCTTCTCTTCCGCAGGGCAATCGCAATCGATCCTGGCTTGGCACGCGCCTATGCGGCGGCCGAGGAGGCCTTCTTCTTCCAGCATGTCGGCGGGTACGTTGACGGTGCGGATGCCGCGAACACTGCAGCCCTGCAGTACGCGGAGACGGCCGTGCGGATCGACGGGCAGGATGCTTTCAACCGCTATGCCCTGGGGAGAGCACTGACGCTCCTGCGACGGCACGACGCGGCCATCCTTGAGCTCGACAAGGCTATCGAGCTCGAGCCGAGCTTCGCCCAGGCCCACTACGCGCTCGGCATGGCGCTCGGCACCGGCGGACGCCCGCAGGAAGCGCTGCCGCACATCGAGCTGGCGATGCGTCTCAGCCCGCAGGACCCGTATTTCGGGCAGTTCCTGGTGCGACGCGCTGAGGCATATCTCTTCCTGGGACGGCTGGAGGAGGCGGTCGAGTCGGCCGAGCGGTCGTTGCACGAACCAAACATCCAGTGGTCTCGTTGGGCGATTTTGGCCGCCGCACAGGCGCACCTTGGGCGGCTGGAGGACGCACGCCGCAGTATCGGAGCCTTGCACGCGCTTCGTCCTGACATCGATCTTGCATTCACCCGCGACTATTGGCCGATCGCAGACGCCAACGCGCTACAATACCTGGTGGACGGCCTTCGAACTGCCGGGCTGCCCGGATCAGCGTAAGTCGGCTTTTGGTGCAAAGCGGTCATCCGTAAACGTCTTATTCCCTGTTCCTGCAGGACGGACAGGGACTAGGTCAGATAAAAGAGACCAGCACCTTCACCTGGCACTCTGTACGATTCCGCGTACAGGGGCCGCAAGCAGGCTGCTGATGTTGCGCGCCAACGCGACCGAATTGCGCGATCTGTTTCATTAAATCTTATTAATGCTGGCGCCGAACCGGTTTTTCGCCGCTCCTGCGGCACTATCTACGGGAGGGCACCTGGTCCCGCGTAGGGACGACCGTTCGCTGGTTCGGAGAATCCACTGCTATGCAGAGGAGGTTGGTCCTATTGACGCTCGCGGCCGTGTGCGCAGCCGCCGCGTCATTTTACTGGCTGGGCGACGCAGGAAGATTGGAGCCGGCGCTCGCCTCTTTGCGTGACGGCGATGCCAACGTCGGCAAACAGCCGGTCGATACAGCTGGCCTGGTTTCCGTCGTCGCGGCTACTGCGTCAACGGCCGATTTCCCGATTCTCCGCTATGCGATCGGCTCAATCTCGTCGCCTGCCGTGGTCGAAGTGAGCCCCCGCATTTCGAGCCAGATCGTATCGATCGCGGTGAAGGATGGGCAGATGGTCAAGGCCGGCGATCTTCTTTTCACGCTCGATGACCGCGCCCTCAAAGCCCAGGTGGAGCGCGACAAGGCAACGCTCGCCAAGGATCAGGCCGTCCTTGACGAGGCCGGAGTGGATTTGAACCGCGCCAAGGATCTGGCGGAGAAGAAGGCCGGCACTCAACAGGCTTACGATCTGGCGCAGACCAATGAGAAATCCGCACAGGCGACCATAGCCGGCGACCAGGCTCAGCTTGACCAGGATCTGGTGCAACTCAGTTACGCGACGATCACCGCCCCCATCTCCGGCCGGCTTGGCGCCGTCAGCGTAGCCGTCGGCGATGTCGTCAGCGCGAGCACGGGCTCCAACACGGCGACGCCCCTGGTAACAATCACAGAAATCGATCCGCTCAGGGTGAGCTTCAATCTGCCCGAGAGTGACCTCCCGCTTCTCCAGGAGGCGCTTGCCTCCCCACGGCCCGGCGCGGTCTCGCTCCACCTGGACGGCGATCCACGGCCGATCGGCCAGGGAACGCTCGACTTCCTCGATTCCAGCGTGGATGCGTCATCCGGCACCATCACCGCGCGGGCGAGCGTGCCGAATCCTGAACTGACCCTCTGGCCGGGGCAATATGTCGACGTCGTGCTCGACGCCGGTGCGATGCCGCACATGACATCCATCCCGACAGTCGCAGTCCAATCCGGCCAGAAGGGACCGTTTGTTTATGACATCAGGCCGAACAACACGGTCGAGGTTCGCCAGATCAAAGTCGGCCTGACTGCAGGCGACCGAACCGCAGTGAGCGAGGGCCTGAAGAGCGGCGAGCGGGTCGTCGTCGAAGGCCAGACGAGGCTCTCCAACGGTACGCGCGTGCGCGAAGCGGCTGCCGGCAGCACAACATCCGCGGCAAACGCAACGCCGGACGGTCAGCCCGGCGGGAAGAACTGATGGTCTCCGAATTCTGCATCCGTCGGCCGGTCGCGACCTTGCTGATGTCATTCGCCCTCGTGCTCGGCGGGCTTTTCGCTTACAGGTTCCTGCCGATCGCCGCACTCCCCAGCGCCGATTTCCCCGTCATCAATGTCTCGGCCCAGTTGCCGGGTGCATCTCCGCAGATCATGGCCACCTCGGTGGCCACGC
>JBEVEP010000139.1:0-2674 GCA_040512755.1 Mesorhizobium sp. | reverse complement strand
GCTACATGCTGCAGAAGGATCTTCTGCTGCCGTGGCGAACCGTGCTCGACAACACCATTCTCGGCATGGAAATCCAGGGCGTGCCGCTGCGCCAAGCGCGCGAGCGGGCATTGCCGCTGCTCCATCGCTACGGACTCGCCGGCTTCGAACATCTCTACCCGAACTCGTTGTCGGGTGGCATGCGCCAACGCGCGGCATTGTTGCGCACGCTGCTGTTCGATACCGACGTCATTCTGCTCGACGAGCCATTCGGGGCGCTGGACGCCCAGACCAAGTTGCAGATGCAGGAGTGGCTGATGCAACTTTGGATTGACTTCGACAAGACCGTGCTGTTCGTCACCCATGACGTCGAGGAGGCGATCTATCTCTCCGACGAGGTTCACGTCATGGGCACGCGACCGGGCCGTGTCATTGCCAACATCCCGATCACCTTGCCCCGCCCGCGCGTTCGCACGAGCGCGCTCACCGCGGACTTCATCGCCATCAAGGAGCGCTGCCTCGATCTTCTCAGCGCCAATGCGGCCGCTCCCTCTCCAATGAACCAAGCGGCCTGAAGCCGTGGCGAGGAACAAGTGATGACGGTTCAGGACACCCGCGCCGTCGACGCCTTGGCCGGTCTCGATCTGGCGCCGGAGCAATCGGACGTGCCGGCAGCGGGCCGAAGGCCGGTCCGACGCCTTCCCGTGCACAAAGACTGGCCGACCTGGGCACTGGTCACCGTGCAGGTCGGTATCCTCGTCGGGGCGCTCTCGCTGTGGGAAATCGGCGCCCGCGCCGGCTGGATCGACGCCTTTTTCTGGTCGCAACCGAGCGCGATCGCCAACACGATGGGGTTGTTCTTTGCCACCGGCGAAGCCTGGACCGACATCAGCTTTACCTTCCGCTCGACCATTTTCGGATTCCTGCTCGGGACCGCGGCGGGGTCCCTGCTCGGCCTGTCGTTCTGGTGGTCACGCAATTACGCCGCCATCGTCCAGCCTTACGTCATCTGCCTGGAATCGATCCCCAAGCTCGCGCTCGCCCCGCTCATCATCCTGGTGTTCGGCATCGGCCTCACGTCCAAAGTCGCGGTTGCGACCGCGCTAACGCTGGTGGTCTCGACGCTCACCGCCTATGCCGGCGTCAAGGCGCTCGATCCCGACGGCGAGAAGCTGTTCTATTCGCTTGGCGCCACCAGAATGCAGGTGTTCCGCAAGCTTGTGGTCCCGTTCTGCCTGCCATGGGTCATCTCCGTGCTGCGGGTGAACATCGGCCTTGCCCTGACGGGCGCGATCGTCGGCGAGTTCATCGCTTCCCAGCACGGCCTCGGCCGCGCGATCCTCTATGCCGGCCAGACCTACGATATCGCGCTTGTCTGGGTGGCCGTGCTCGTGCTCTCGACCTTGGCCATCGTCATGTATGCAAGCGTGTCATGGCTCGAAAGCGTGCTGCGAAAAGGCGTGCGGCAATAGCGCGAACCCGAAACTCTCAGCGAACAGTGAGGACGTCATGCACAGGCGAAAATTCCTGCAGTCGACCGCAACCCTCGGCGCAACCGTCGGCCTCACCCTCGCGGCGCCACCCTTCATCGCCCGCGCCGCAACCAAGGAGTTGCTGGTGGCCGAACCGGTGCACAGCACCGGCTATCTGCCGATGTACATCGCGATGGCCAACAATTATTTCGCCGAGTCCGACATCGCGGTGAAGATCGTCACGATCGAGACCGGCTCCGGCCATACCAACGCGGTGCTATCCGGACAGGCGTTCGCCTTCATCGGCGGACCCGAGCACAATGCCTTTGCCAAGGCGAAGGGCGCCGAACTGCGCGCCGTCGTGCACTGCGTCGACCGCGGCAACGTCTATCTCTGCGCGGCCAAGGGCCAGGATCCCAAGGATCAGGACTGGTCGGCTTATATGAAGGGCAAGACGATCGCCGTCGGTCCCTATGGCGGCACGCCCAATTCAATCATGCGATATCTGCTCGGGAAGTGGAAACTCGACGCCAAGCGCGATGTGACACTGATCGAAGTGCCAAACTCCGCCGTCCCCGCCGCTGTCCGGAGCGGACAAGCCGTGATCGGCAACAGCACCGAACCAATGATCACGCAGGGTATTCGCAACGGCCTATGGAGCGAGCCGTTCTTCAACGTCCCGAAGGAACTTGGTCCCTACGCCTATTCCACGATCAATGTCCGTCTGGATTCCATCCAGAAGGAGCCCGAGGTGGTGCGTGGCTTCGTCAAGGGAATGGTGAAGGGCCTGAAATTCCTCTACGCCAACCCGCACGAGTCCGCAGAAGTTGCCAAGAAGCAATTCCCGACCATGCCGCTCGAAGACCTCAAGGCGACGCTCGACCGCTCGTTCAAGGACCAGATGTGGAGCAAGGACGGCATGATCAGCAAGGAAGCCTGGGCGACCGGCAGCGCCGTGGTGCGGGAGGCGGGCATCCTCAAGACCGACGTCAAATATGAAGAGATCATCGACATGAGTTTCGTCGAAAGCGTGCGCGCGAGCCTGTGAGGCTCCGGCCTGCTGGAATCGAGGAATGACCAAGAGAGGAGAGTGAGCCAATCATGTCTGAACCCATCTGGAACAAATTTCTGACCGACCGTGACAAGGCGGTGTTCGGGTCGTCGGGATACGGGGCCCGCGGCGGCTTCGGCAAGCGGCCGGCGCTGCTGATCATCGATGTGAA
>JBEVEP010000062.1:0-5482 GCA_040512755.1 Mesorhizobium sp. | reverse complement strand
GGCGCCATCGCAATGGGCCACCCGCTCGGTGCGACCGGCGCCATGATCTTCGGCACCGTGCTTGATGAACTCGAGCGCCGCGATCTGAACACCGCTCTGATCACGCTGTGTATCGGCGCGGGCATGGGCACCGCCACCATCATAGAGCGTGTCTGATGTTCGGCGGCCGCACGCCCTTCATGCTCATCCTGTCGCTGCGCGAGGATCTTCGCGATCCCGCCAACTGGACGGATGCTGAAAGGCAGGCGGTCCGCGCCCATTTCGAGATGCTTCAACGTGAGGGAGCCGCGGGCAATATGCTCTTGGCCGGACGCTCGGACGAATACGAGGCTAACGGCCACATGGCGCCCGATGTCATGGGGATCGGCATCTTTCTCGCGGCGTCGCGTGATGAAGCGGAAAGATTCGTCGCCGCCGATCCGGCGGTCGTTGCCGGCGTCATGAGCGTGCGCCTCCACAAGTTCAACCTTGCCGTCCATGCGGGTCCGGAGACCTGGACAGCACTTTCCGAAAACGGGAGTTCCCGATGAGCTACAAGAATTTCACAATTGAGGTCGATGCGGACGGCATCGCGCTGGTTACCTGGGATATGCCCGGCAAGTCGATGAACGTCTTCAACGAGAGCGTTCTCGAAGAGCTCGACAAGGTTGTCGATCAGGTGACAGCCGATGCTGCGATCAAGGGCGCTGTCATCACCTCCGGCAAGGAGACTTTCTCGGGTGGCGCTGACCTCACCATGATGCGTCGGATGCTCGACCTTTTCGAGGCAGAGAAGAGCAAGGGCGAGGAAAAGGCCGTCCGCTTCCTGTTCGACAATGTCGGGCGCATGACATGGCTGTTCCGCAAGCTGGAGACGTGCGGCAAGCCTTGGGTATCCGCGATCAACGGCACCTGCATGGGCGGCTCGTTCGAATTATCGCTCGCCTGCCACGGCCGGGTCGCCGCGAATTCCGACAGGGTAAAGATGGCGTTGCCTGAGGTGAAGGTGGGCCTATTCCCCGGCGCTGGCGGGACCCAGCGCGTTGCCCGGCTCACGGACACGCAGGGCGCTTTGGAAATGCTGACATCCGGCCGCAATCTTGTGCCGCAAAAGGCAAAATCCATGGGTCTCATCCACGAGGTCGCTGAGCCGGCCCAGCTTGTGGAAACCGCGAAAGCCATGATCAGGAATGGCCTGAAACCAGTCCAGCCCTGGGACGAGAAAGGCTTCAAGTTGCCCGGCGGTCCGGTCTATTCGGCTGCGGGCGCCAATCTGTGGCCGCCTGCGATCGCGATCCTGCGCCGCGAGACCTATGGCAACTATCCTGCGGCGGCAGCCATTCTGAAATGCGTCTACGAGGGCCTCCTCGTGCCGTTCGACACCGGACTCAGGATCGAGCAACGCTACTTCACGCAGATCCTGCAGACAAAGGAAGCAGCGGCGATGATCCGCTCGCTTTTTGTCTCGCTGCAGGAGCTCAACAAGGGCGCACGGCGGCCTGCGGGCGTGGCGGACACCAAGTTTAGGAAAGTCGGCATCCTCGGCGCCGGCTTCATGGGCGCCGGGGTCGCCTATGTGACAGCACAGGCAGGCATCCCCGTCGTGTTGCTCGACCGTGACCTGGAATCAGCCGAAAAGGGCAAGGCGCACTCCGAAAGCCTGATCTCCGAGCAGGTCAAGAAGGGCCGCGCAACGGCGGCGGACAAGGACAGGCTGCTTTCGCTGATCACACCCACTGCCGACTATGCGGCGCTCGAGGGCTGCGATCTCGTTGTCGAAGCTGTCTTCGAGGATTCCGAGGTCAAGAAAAGCGCGACGGAAAAGGCCGAGGCCGTGCTGAAGCCGTCTGCCGTCTTTGCCTCCAACACGTCGACGATCCCGATCACGTCGCTGGCGAAGAACTCTGCGCGCCCGAAGAACTTCGTCGGCATCCACTTCTTCTCACCGGTCGACAAGATGCTGCTGGTCGAAATCATCCTCGGCAAGAAGACTGGCGACAAGGCGCTCGCTGTTGCGATCGACTACGTCCGTGCAATCAGGAAGACGCCGATCGTCGTCAACGACACGCGCGGCTTCTACGTCAATCGCTGTGTCCTGCGCTATATGTCGGAAGCCTATCAGATGGTGATCGAGGGCGTACCGGCGGCGATGATCGAGAACGCCGCGAGAATGGCCGGCATGCCGGTTGGACCGCTCGCCCTGACCGATGAAACGGCAATCGACCTGGCGCAAAAGATCTTCAAGCAGACGATCCGCGACCTCGGCGAGAAGGCCGTGGACGCCGGCCAGATGGAGCTCATCAACACGATGGTCGACACGCATGGCCGGCATGGCCGCAAGAACAGCAAGGGCTTCTACGACTATCCGGCAAAGCCGGCCAAGAAGCATCTGTGGCCGGGTCTCAAGGATCTCTATCCGCAACTGGACGCTGACAAGGTCGATGTCGAGGAACTGAAGCAGCGCTTCCTCTATACGATTGCCCTTGAAGCGGCGCGCGTGATGGAGGAGGGCATCGTCACCGACCCGCGCGAGGCCGACGTCGGCTCGATCCTCGCCTTCGGGTTCGCCCCCTATACTGGCGGTGCGCTTTCCTACATCGACGGCATCGGCGCGAAGGCTTTCGTCAAATCCGCCAAGACCCTGCAGAAGAAGTTTGGTGCGCAATTCAAGTCGCCGAAGCTGCTTCTCGACATGGCGGAAAAGGGCGACACTTTCTACGAGCGTTTCGATCCCTACGGGAAGGAACAGACGAAGGACGCGGCATAGTCGGCGTAAGGAGTTCTTCCCTCAGTGCCGGGCAGGGGAATCGCATAGCGCAACGGCCTCTCGTCCGGCCTCGCTCTGCTCGGCCATTTTCTCCCCGCTGGGGAGAAGAGACGTGCGGCAGTGTGGCCGGCGACCTCTTCTCCGCTGGGGTAAGGGTGGCTAGGTGGAAGCTCGAGCCGGGTGAGGGGGATATGAAGAAGACTTGGCGCCAACCGCGCAATCCGAGAGCTCGAACATTCCAATGTACGTCTGGGCGCGTCTTTTCCGAACGGTACTCACAGCCCGCAGCCGCGGCCGCTACCGCCTGGGCGAGGAAAGCCGGCTGACGTTTCGCTGCCTGCCGAGCGATATCGATTCCAACCTCCACCTCAACAATGCGCGCTATATGATGCTGGCTGACATCGGGCGCATCGATATCTTCATGCGCGGCGGTCTTCTCGCGCTTGCCCGCAAGAACGGCTGGGCGCCGATGATGGGAGGACTACAGTCGGTTTATGCTCGCGAAATTCGGCTTTGGCGGAAATTCGACGTGATTTCAACGCTGGAGACCTGGGAGGACACCCAGATTATCGGCCGCCATCGCTTCGTCCTCGAAGGTGGAACGACAGCAGCGCTGATCATGACGACTGCCGGCATTTATGACCGTCGCAACCGCAGCTTCCTGAAAATCGACGAGGTGCTTTCCGCACTCGGTCATGCTGTTGCGCCTCGCCCAGCCACGGAAGCGGAGCGGATGTTCATGTCCTCGCACGGCAAGCTGAGGCAGGTGGCCAAAACCCAGTAGGCGCTAGATTGGAGCGGTTTAGTGTTTGATGAATCGCTGAACCGCTCTAACTCTTTGTTTTAACGCAATTCCGGACGGAAAACCGGTCCCACTTTTCCTGGAATTTCTCTAGCGCCAAGTATCTATGCGTCGGCGGCAAACCGGGAACGACGATGCGTCGTCTTTTCCCAGTGATGCGGCCGCCGGATGATGTCGTAGATAGACCGCAACCCCGCAACCGACATCATCAACCAATAGACTGGCGTGAACAGGACGATTTTCCAGAAGCCTTTGCGCTCCTCTGGGCGGAGAGTCTGTCGACCGAGCAGCAGGAACGATAAATAGCCACAGCAGATGTTTGCCACGTCGATCAGGAGAAGCGCGGAGCTGAACGTGCCAGGCACTCCCGCCTTAGCTAGATCGGCTGCGAGGACGACAGCCGACGCAATAAGGAAGGGATTCGCGATGGCCGATATCAACATGCCCGCGAAAAGGACATTCAAAACTGCGACAGAACGTAGGCCGAGATCACCCGCAACCAGCCTGGGGTTGCGCATATGCACGAGCCAGGTTTGCAGCCAGCCCTTGAACCAGCGAGTACGCTGGGGCAGCCAGGTCTTCAGGTCCTCCGGAGCGTCTTCGTAGGTCGGACATCGGATCGTTTCGACGCGATAGCCAAATCGGGCCAGCCGCAGGCCAAGATCGGCATCCTCGGTCACATTGTAAGGATCCCAGCCGCCGATCTCGTCCAGCACACTTCTGCGGAAGTGGTTTGACGTGCCTCCCAACGGCAGGAGCAGGCTGCGGGCCGCGAGCCAAGGAAGCAGGCCCCGGAACAAGGCCGCATATTCGAACGCGAAGAGGCGGGCCATTGGACCTTGATCCCGGTTGGAAATTTCGAGTGGCGCCTGAAGGCAAGCAAGGCGCGGACCGCCATCTCGGAATCGCTGCGAGGCCTCTACAAGCTGGAGCGGATGCGGCCGGTCCTCGGCGTCGTAGAGCACCACATATTCACCGCTGGTTGCGGGCAGGGCGTAGGCAAGCGCCTTCGGCTTAGTGCGCGGCCCATGAACCGGCACCTCTATCACCTCGACCACGGAAGGCAGTTTGTGGGCGCGAATAGCTTGCAGCGTTTCAGTGTCGTCGGCTTCGCATATCAGCTTAATCTCCAGTTTGCTTCGCGGCCATACAAGCGCATCGAGCGCGGCGAGCAATTCGGAAATGATTTCCGCTTCCTTGTAGAGCGCGATCAGCACGGAGTAGGTCGGCGTTTTGTCGCCTTCCGATGTTTTCGGCAGAAAGGGTTCTGCGGGTCGCGCAGTTGCGGTCGCGGCGAACCTGAGCGCTACACAAGCCAAGAAAAAGAAGGTGAAGAATATGTGGACTCCGAACATCGTCTGGGCCGGTGCGACGATGAGTGCAACTGGAAATGCCACTGCCGCGACGCCGCAAACGAAGCCTTGCCAGGCATTGACCACGATGCGAGCGGAATAGTTCGGATGCGTCTCACCAAGGCGGTTCGTTGCGAGGCTGGCCAGCATGGCACCCCCACGCTGGAACAGCGCACGTCGTAAGACGGAGGGCGGGGCTATTTTCAATCGACTCGCCAAGTCCGGCGCTCGTTGCAACCAGTCCTTCATTCTTTCGATGTCGACGCGGCGGGTATCCATGAGAACATTCATGGATTGTTTGTCCTGTAAGCCGATCTGGGCGGTACCGATAGGCCGGCCAAGCAACGTCAGGCACTCACGATCCTTCACAACCAGCTTGTCGGGCTCGATATGGTCGAGGAATTCGACGCCTAGTTCTTCGGCCAATGCCCGATGAAGGGCCGGTTCCGTCACAAGGCCGGAGACAGAGAGTTCCTGGAGAAACGTGGCTCCGCTGAACCGCGCCCGTGCGGCGAGCTCGATCCTGGACAGGCGAGGCACTTCCAGCCTGTCGAGAAGCGGGCCCCAAGGGGCGAGCTCCGG
>JBEVEP010000034.1:0-3285 GCA_040512755.1 Mesorhizobium sp. | reverse complement strand
AGGCGCGACACGGTCGACTTGCCCGCGCCGGAGGGACCGACGATGGCGACCGTCTTTCCGGCTGGCACGTCGAAAGTGATGCCCCTCAGGATCGGCCGGTCCGCGTCATAGGCGAAATGCACGTCCCGGAACTCGACCCGGCCCTCCTCGACGTCGAGTTGCCCGGCATCCGGACGATCGGTGACTTCCTGCGGCACATCCAGCAGATCGAACATGTTTTCGATATCGGTGAGGCCCTGGCGGATTTCGCGATAGATGAAGCCGATGAAATTGAGCGGCACCGAAAGCTGCATCAGCATTGCGTTGATGAAAACGAAATCGCCGATCGACTGCGTGCCGGCCATGACTTCCCGGGCGGATAGCCACATGGTGATGGTCATGCCGATGCCGAAGATGAGCCCCTGCCCGAAGTTGAGCCAGCCGAGCGAGGTCCAGGTCTTCGTGGCGGCGCTCTCATAGCGCGCTATGGACCGGTCGAAGCGCTCCGCCTCCATGCTCTCATTGTTGAAATATTTGACCGTCTCAAAATTCAGCAGCGAGTCGATCGCCTTCGTATTGGCGTCGGTGTCGGAGCTGTTCATCTCCCGGCGTATCGAGATGCGCCAGTCGCTCGCCCTCACGGTGAACCAGGTGTAGAGCCACACCGTGACTGCGATGACGAGGACATAGACCCAGCCATAGGCGACCGCGAAAATGACGGCGGTCAGCGCGAACTCCAGTATGGTCGGAGCCGTGTTGAGGATCGTGAAGCGGACGATCGTCTCGATGCCTTTCGTGCCGCGCTCAATGACCCGCGACAACCCGCCGGTGCGGCGTTCCAGGTGGAACCGGAGCGACAGATTGTGCATGTGCACGAAGGTCTTGTAGGCCAGTTGCCGCACGGCGTGCTGGCCCACTTGCGCGAAGAGCGCGTCGCGCAACTGGTTGAACCCCCACTGCACGATCTTGAGGACATTGTAGGCGATGACCAGCATGACCGGCGCCAGCAGAAAGGCCGGGAGCGGCGGCGGCGACCTGAAATCGTTGGCCAGCGCGTCGGTCGCCCATTTGAAGGAATAGGGTACGCCGATCAGCGTCAGCTTTGCGACGACGAGGAAGACGGTCGCCCACACCACCCGCATCTTGAGGTCAGGGCGGTCCGCCGGCCACATATATGGCCAGAGATTGCGCAGTGTGCTCAGAGTCGAACCCGACTCGGCGGAAACGGTTTTTTTTTCCAACATATTTGCTTTCGATTGTCGTCTGCTGGCGATCAGGAGCCCATGCAGCAGGAACCCAGAAGCGCGGTGACGGAAGCTGAGAGCCCCGCCAAAGCTTCGCGGTCCAGTTCGTAACGCGAGCGTTGCCGTTCCGGCGAAAAACGCACCAGGCCGGCCTCCACCAGAATCTTCAAATGCTGCGAGACGGTCGACTGGGCGAGGTCGAGGTGTCCCACAACGTCCTTGCAGCAGCAGCACCCGCTACCTGCGAGGTATTGCAGGATCTCGATCCGCGCAGGATGGGCAAGCGCCGCCAACTGCGGCGCAAGCATCGCACCCGAGCCATCACAACATCCGGATCGCTGTTGTTCATCAGTATTCATCGTCTATCGACGATAGACGATGAATTCCTTCAGCGCAACGACTCTTGCGCCGCTATTGCGACGCTTTTGGCGGCATGGTTGTGGCTTGCTCCTTCACGGCCGACATGTCGGCGGCTTCGCCTTCCGTCGTCTTGCCCGGCACGCTGAAGACCTGGCCCGGCCAAATGAGGTCGGGGTTGCGGATCTGATCCTGGTTAGCCAGGTAGATTGTCGAGTAGCGGACACCGCGGCCATAGACACGACGGGAAATCTTCCACAGCGTATCGCCACGGCGAATGATAACCGCACCGTCAACATTCTCGAGCCTCGGAGAGGCGTTTTCTGGCGTAGCCGCGGCAACCGTTGCCTGCGGCTCAGGCTTGGCCTCGACAGCGGGCGGGGCCGTACCGCCCTGCCCCGCTGTCGCAGCGGCCGGCGGTTCGGTCGTCGCGGGCGGGGCCGCCGCAACCGACGGCTCGGCAGGTTCCGAGGCCTCCGGCGTTTCCGCCGCTACCGGCGCGGACGCGGCTGGCGCAGGCTCAGCCGAAGCGCCAGGCTTTGCTGTGTTCGGCACATCCGGCGCGACGGCGGCGACAGCCGCACCCGGTTCACGCTCGAAAGGAACGGCGGCGCGCGCGACGACCTTGTCGCCATTGGGCTCCAGCGCGTCGGCGCGGATGATGTAGTCGCCTACCGGCAGGTCGCGCTCTGTCTCGATGAGGAACCGCCCGCTGGGCGATGTCGGCGCTTCGCCGAGCAGAATATCATTGGCGTAGACGCGAACATTGCGGCCAGGGTCGGCAGCGCCGGCGACAAAGACCTTGCGTCCCTCGATCTCCACCGCGTCCACCGTCACTTTCGGGCCGTCCGGCTGCGCGGGCATTTCCGACGCTACCGGCTTGCCGGCGCCAGCATCCGTCTTGGCCGCCGGGGCCTCAGCTGTCCGCTTTACCGGCGCGGCCGGCTTTTGTGCCTCGGCCGTTGCGGGCGAGGTGTCCGCTGTCTTTTTCGCCTCGGCAGACGTGTCCGCGGTCTTTTCTGCCTCGGCGGGTGGCGTGACCTGGGGTTGGGTCTCGGCTGCCGGCTTGGGCGCGACCGGCTCAGGCTCCGGCACGGTAATCAGCTTGCTCGGCTCGCCCGGCTTCTCGACAAGGGCGAGAACCTGCCCGTCCGTCTGTTCGGGAATGGAGACAACGGCTGTTTCCGGCGATGTCGCAACGATATTGTCCTCAGCGGTCGAGCGCAGGACGAGTTGATGACCGCCCGGTTTCAGCGGTTCGTCGAGGACGATTGCGAAATCGCCATCGGCTCCGGCCTTCGTCTTGCCCAGCACCTTCGCGCCGGCGACGATCTCCACCATGGCCTGCGGCGCAGCCTTTCCTGCCACAACGATCGAGCCATCCGGCTCGGCGCGGACGATATCGAACGAAGGGGCGACGACGACCGGCGCGGCCGTTTCCGGCGCTACCTGCGGCACGGCCGTTTCCGGCGCAGACTTAGTCTCCGCCTGGGGCTCGGGCAACGCCGGCTTGGCCGGTTCGGCCTTCTCTGCCTGCGAACCCATCTCCGGTTCTATGGCCGCCTGAAGAGGCAACCGTTCGGATTTTGGCGACGCCGGCTCGGGCTGCGACATGACCGCTGCCTCGCCAGTCCCCAGATAGGGGTCAAGCGCCCCCGACACATAGGCGGTCGACACCGCCGCGGTGGCGCCCGCAGCAGTGAAC
>JBEVEP010000025.1:0-13108 GCA_040512755.1 Mesorhizobium sp. | reverse complement strand
GAACCACCCTCCTTGCACATGTGCTTCACGGGCAATCCCGGCACCGGAAAGACGACCGTTGCTTTGCGGATGGCGGAGATCCTGCATCGGCTCGGATATGCACGGCGCGATCATGTCGTCAGCGTCACACGCGACGATCTCGTTGGCCAGTACATCGGTCACACGGCACCAAAAACGAAAGAGATACTCAAAAAGGCGATGGGCGGCGTACTGTTTATCGACGAGGCCTACTACCTCTATCGACCCGAAAACGAGCGCGACTACGGCCAGGAGGCGATCGAAATTCTCCTCCAGGTCATGGAGGATAACCGCGATGATCTTGTGGTGATCCTGGCCGGATACAAGAACCGGATGGACACGTTCTTCAAGAGTAATCCAGGCATGGCCTCTCGGATCGCCCACAATATCGAATTCCCCGATTACGGTGCCGAGGAGCTTATGGACATCGCCAAGTGCATGATCACGAAGATGCAATATCGGTTCGATCTTCCAGCGGAAACGGCGATGCGCGAATACATTGAGCGCCGTATGCGCCAACCGCGGTTCTCGAATGCGCGCTCGATCCGCAATGCACTAGACCGTGCGCGGCTGCGCCAGGCGAACCGCTTGTTTTCCGAGCGCGGCAAACCGCTCGATAAGAGCGCACTTCAGACAATCGCGGCGGAAGATATCCGCGCCAGTCGGGTGTTCTTGCAATAGACACCGGTCCACGGGAGGAAGCGATGCCACACCGCCGGTCGACGTTCAGCAAGTTCATCATCGAGAATGAGCGCCGCGGCGCCAACCCCGATCCGGATCTCACCGGGCTACTCAACGACATTCAGACATCGTGCAAGTTCATTGCATCGGCCGTCTCGCGCGGGGCATTGATCGCGCGGGACGACACTGCGACGAGTGTCAACGTCCAGGGCGAAGACCAGAAGCCGCTTGACGTCGTCGCGAACGAAATCATCCTCGAGACATGTGAGTGGGGCGGCCAGCTTTGTGGCATGGCTTCCGAGGAAATGGAACAGCCCTACCCCATTCCGGCGGAATATCCGAAGGGCAGCTATCTGCTCCTGTTCGATCCGCTCGACGGTTCCTCGAATATCGACGTTAATGTCACGGTTGGAACCATTTTCTCGATACTGCGCGCGCCGCCGGGTGTCACGCATCCGACTGTGGCGGATTTCCTGCAGCCCGGAACCAAGCAGATCGCGGCCGGTTTTGCTCTTTATGGCCCCACCTCGATGATCGTAATCACGCTCGGCAGCGGCGTGCACGGGTTCACGCTCGATCGGGAGATCGGCGCTTACACGTTAACGCATCCCAACATGCGCATTCCAGAGACGACTTGCGAGTTTGCGATCAATGCATCGAACGAACGCTTCTGGGAGCCGCCCGTCAGGCGCTACGTCGAGGAGTGCATCCAAGGCAAGACAGGGCCACGAGGAGTCGACTTCAATACGCGCTGGATCGCGTCACTCGTTGCCGAGATCTATCGCATCTTGATTCGCGGCGGTCTATTCATGTATCCGCGCGATACCAAGGACACGTCGAAGCCGGGCCGCCTGCGCCTAATGTATGAGGCGAACCCGATGGCAATGATCGTCGAGCAAGCCGGCGGCGCCGCGTCCACGGGCCGGGAGCGCGTTCTGGACATCGCGCCGACAACTCTGCATCAGCGCGTACCTTTGATCCTCGGGTCACGCGCCGAAGTCGAGCGGCTGATCGCCTATCACAAATATTATGATGAGGGAGAAGAGCCGACTTTCGAAACGCCGCTTTTCCACAAGCGCTCGCTGTTCCGCTCCGGCTGAAGGCATCCGAGGTCACGCCGTGTCCGCAAAACATCCGATCATCGCGATTACCGGTTCGTCGGGCGCGGGCACGACAACTGTGAAGACAACTTTTCAGCAGATCTTTCGCCGCGAAGGCGTCGCCGCAGCGATCGTTGAGGGCGATGCCTTCCATCGGTACGACCGCACAGAAATGCGCGCGAAAATCGCCGAGGCGCAGAAGCTCGGAAACCAGAACCTCAGTCATTTTGGCCCAGACACAAATTTGCTCGAGGAACTCGAAGCTCTTTTTCGCGACTTCGGCGAAACGGGTGCTGGAAAAACGCGGAAATATCTCCACAACGAAGAGGAGGCGCTACTTTACAAACAAAAGCCTGGCACATTCACAGCATGGGAAGACCTCCCATCAGGCACAGAGCTGCTGTTCTACGAAGGGCTTCATGGTGCGGTCAAGACTGACAAGGTCGATGTCGCACGTCACGCCGACTTGCTCATTGGCGTCGTGCCGATCATCAATCTGGAATGGATCCAGAAGCTGCACCGCGACAGGGACGCACGAGGCCAGTCGCAAGAGGCGATCGTCGATACGATTCTCCGCCGCATGCCGGATTTCGTAAAGTACATTTGTCCCCAGTTTTCTGAAACGCATGTCAACTTCCAGCGGGTGCCGACGGTCGACACGTCGAACCCGTTCATATCGCGTGACATCCCAAGCGCCGACGAGAGCATGCTCATCATCCGTTTCCGGAGTCCGAAGGATATCGATTTTCCTTATCTCCTCTCCATGCTGCACGACAGTTTCATGTCACGCGCCAACACGATTGTGTGCCCCGGAGGTAAAATGGCCTTGGCGATGCAACTCATCTTCACGCCAATGATTTGGCAACTGATGGATCGCAAGAGGAAAGCATTCTGAACAGGACTACGCCCATGACCGCAATGCCGCAAATGAAGAACGCCCTGGACAATCGCACACTGGCGAATGCATTGCGCATGCTGGCGATCGACGCTGTTGAACAGGCAAAATCCGGCCATCCCGGCGCGCCGATGGGGTTAGCTGATATCGCCGAAGTTCTATGGAATCGCTATCTCAAACACAATCCCGCTGACCCCCGGTGGCCGGATCGCGATCGCTTCATTTTGTCGAACGGTCATAGCTCAATGCTTCTTTACGCGCTTTTGCATCTGTCGGGCTATGACCTTCCGCTTGACGAGCTGAAGCGCTTCCGCCAGCTCCATTCGAAGACACCGGGCCATCCCGAAGTCGGCGTCACCCCCGGGGTCGAAACGACAACCGGACCGCTTGGGCAGGGCCTTGCGAATGCGGTCGGTATGGCTCTCGCCGAGAAGCTTCTGGCGGAGGAATTCAACCGGCCGACCCACACGATCGTCAACCACCGAACCTTCGTGTTCGTCGGCGACGGCTGCCTAATGGAAGGGATCTCGCACGAGGTCTGCTCGCTTGCAGGCACGCTCGGCCTCGAGAAGCTTGTCGCATTCTATGATGATAATGGTATTTCTATTGACGGCCATGTTCGGGGCTGGTTCACCGACGACACACCCAGCCGCTTCGAGGCTTATGGGTGGCGCGTCATTCGCGATGTCGACGGACACGATCCGGCCGCGATCGAATCCGCAATCCGGACAGCATTTAAAACCTGCGGGAAACCCACCCTCGTCTGTTGCAAGACGGTGATTGGCTGGGGTGCGCCGAATAAGGCGGGCTCGCACGACGTTCACGGGGCGGCGCTTGGCGCTGAAGAAGTCGCTGCCACACGTCAGGCGTTGGGGTGGGCTTACGCGCCATTCGAGATCCCCGCGCAGATACGCGCGGAGTGGGACGCACGGCGCGAAGGCGAGCGCATGCAGCGCAAATGGGAACAGCGGTTCGAGGTCTACGCCGGCGAGTACCCGGTGCCTGCCGCAGAGTTCCGCCGTCGCATGGCTGGCGATCTTCCGGCAGACTTCGACGTGCAGGCCAATGCCTGGATGACAGGTGTAGCTCGGGCGACCGAAGCGATCGCGACACGCAAGGCTTCACAATTGGCCATCGAAGCCCTCGCATCCATGTTGCCGGAACTTCTGGGGGGTTCGGCGGATTTGACTGGCTCCAACCTAACGAACTGGAAGGCAAGCCGAACCGTCGGTCGTAACGAAGGCGGCAATTATGTCCACTACGGCGTTCGTGAATTCGGCATGACAGCCATCATTAACGGGCTCGCGCTACACGGCGGCTACATCCCGTTCGGGGGCACGTTCCTTGTATTCTCGGACTATGCACGAAACGGACTACGAATGGCCGCGCTAATGCGTCTGCGCTCGATATTCGTGTTCACGCATGACTCGATCGGGCTTGGTGAGGATGGGCCGACGCACCAGCCCGTCGAGCACGCGATGTCGCTGCGACTGATCCCCAACATGGATGTCTGGCGCCCCTGTGATCTTTTGGAGACCGCAGTCTCCTGGAGGGCCGCCGTCGAGCGACGGGATGGCCCAACGAGTCTGCTGTTGTCGCGTCAGAATCTGCCGGCACAGCGAGACGATGGCGATCGAGCCGGTCTCGCCGCCAGGGGGGGCTACGTACTCGTGGATGCGCCGACGGGAGAACCAGACCTCGTTCTGATTGCTACCGGCTCGGAAGTCACGCTGGCAATAAAGGCAAAGGAGATCCTGTCCGGGCAAGGGGTTTCGGTGCGCGTCGTCTCCATGCCCTCGACAACGGTCTTTGATCGTCAGGATCTGGCCTACCGCCGCTCCGTGCTTCCCGATGGGGTCAAGCGGATTGCTATCGAAGCCGGCGCCACCGCTCTCTGGTGGAAATATGTCGGGCTCGACGGAGCTGTCATTGGCATGGACGGCTTCGGCGAGTCGGCACCCGCCAGTGCACTATTTCCGCATTTCGGTTTCACAGCTGAACGGATTGCCGAAACGGCAAGGTTGCTGGTCCACAGCGCGCATGGGCTCTCTTGAGCAACGGTTAATGTCCGCTTTACCCCCGAAACCGGATATCGATTGGTAGCGTCTAGACATCTGACAAACAACGCCATCGAGCGCCACAGCGCACCACGCTCGACAAGGGCACGACAGACCCAAACCATGCATGAACTAGCACAAAGCCCAATCGCTTTGCACAAAGCGCGTAGTCACGGCGTTTCAAATTGTGCGTAGTTAGCAGGGTTCTGTTTGGATTCCCCATAGCGGCTTCTCTTTACACGCCCTGCTCAGTGGTTTGGCCGACGCCGTTCGCCGCAACGACGGTTCAGCTGCGGAGCGATATCAGCGAAGAATTAGATCGCTCACCCAAGAACATTTTGTTACCAACCTTTCGCTCAGCGAGACCCTCGAACAGTTACTCATAGTCAGCGACCAGTGCTGGAGACACCGCTGGCCGAACAGTATGAAAGGGAGGACACGTGCTCGAACTAACGAGCGGGCTAGAGAGCGTCTCTGAGTCACCCATCAAAAATCGTCAAACAAAAAATGTGTCTGTTTGTTCTTTATTAGTCTGACCACAACTTCCTAAAAAATGGCACGGAGGACCTACGGCAAAGACGGTTCTGTTCGCGCCGAGACTTTAGGCGGGACCGTAGTTGCTGCGTGAATGACGGCCAAGGTTAACGTGATCATCGCGCTCGCCTGGTGCACAAGCGCGAGCGGTAGCGCGGCGACCCACAGCAGCGTCCAAACGCCGAGCGCTACTTGCAGGATGACCGCTGTGGCGACAAGAGCTGCGCTTGTGAAGATGGGATCAGGCTTGACCAGTTTGGCGACATTGAACAGCTGAAGAAGCGCCAATAAACCGATCACATAGCCGAGCATGCGATGATCGAACTGGACCGTGAGCGGATTTTCAAAAAAATTTCGCCACCACGGCACCTCGGAAAGTAGGCGCGAGGAATGCGGAACAAGGCCGCCATCGATCAACGGCCAGGTGTTGTATACATGCCCGGCGCGCAAACCTGCGACCAAAGCGCCGAGATAGATCTGCGCCAGGATTAGTACCACGAGCCCAATGGCGCCGGCGCGAACAGTCACCGGTTGGGCGGCTTTGCCCAATTTCTCGAACAGCGCGTGCGCCCGCTCGTCCTGCCAACGCGTTCCGGTCCAGAGCACGGCGACATAAATCAGACAGGCAAGGACGAGGTGCGTCGCCAAGCGGTACTGAGACACTTCGACGCGACCGGCGAGCCCGGAAGCTACCATCCACCACCCGATCGCGCCCTGCAGCGCGCCAAGAGCCAGGATCAGCCATAGGCCGGCGCGACGGTTGCGCGGGATCCAGCCGCGCCACAGAAACCAGACGAAGGGCACAAAGAAAATTATGCCAATGCCGCGGCCGATGAGCCGGTGCGTCCACTCCCACCAATAAATGGTCTTAAAATCGGCAAGGCTCATTCCCGCGTTTAATTGCCGATACTGCGGAATCGCCTGATACTTTTGAAATTCCATTTGCCATTGCGCTTCGCTGAGTGGCGGCAGCGCACCCGTCACCGGCTGCCATTCGGTGATCGACAGCCCGGATCCCGTCAGCCGGGTTGCGCCACCAACCACAACCATGGCGAAGATGAGCGCAGCGACCACGTAAAGCCACAGCCGAATCGCGCGGCCATGGTCCAAATCGTCACGATACAAAGCTTGAATAGCCGTCATCATGTTCTTGTCGCAGGCGCGCGGACCATATAGTGCGGCACCCTGTCCTCGCAACACTGGAATGTTGCAAGCTATCCCGTGCGGTTTCGAAAACTTATCGGCGCGGTTGCGCTTTTTGTGCTTGTGCTCGCCTGGGCGCTCGTTGCCATGCCGTCGCGCAGTTTCCGGCCATCCGCGACACTACCGTCTTATCAATCCTGTATTATGTCATCGCCGGATGTGGGTTGGGTGTTGCCGGCAATGCCGCCGACTTCTCATACCACCAACATCAACGGAATCACTCTCTGGATACTTGAAGCTTGAAAAGTTATTCGGCTGCTATCCGCATGGCTTGGCCGGTATCGGAGAGATAACGACCGCCGCGCCGGCACCCGCGCCGGGCTCGAATGGAACACCGACGTCGCGCATCGCGAGTTCGACCCCACAGAGGGTCTGCATTACCATTATTTCGTTAAGCCAGCCGAGATGGCCGATGCGGAAAGCCTTTCCATTGAGCTTATTAAGCCCTGTGGCAAGCGATAAATCATAACGAAAATAGGCGGTCTTGATGACGTCATTGGCTTCGAAGCCCTCCGGTACTAAGACTGTCGTCACGGTGTCGGAGTACCATTCGGAACCCTGTGCGCATATGCGTAAACCCCATGCTTCCACAGCCGCACGGACGCCGCTCGCCAGCCGGTTATGGCGGGAGAAGACATCGCTGTGCGATTGCTGCTGCAACTCGAACAAGTACCATGCTTGCCGCAATAACGGGTGCGGGAAAAACGAGATTTGCCGATTGCTTAATCGATATGGCATTGAGCTAGGTAAATGTGGTCCCAAATGCCAACCCGCAGAGTCGCGTCGGTTATCGTCAGTCTCTCCATGTGGACTGTCGGTGGCAAGTCCCGGCGCGTCTTTTCATGGGTTGGGCTCGTCGGGACGCACCTTTTCTCCCCAATAAGGCCGTGCTGAAACAGAGGAGCTTAAAAATGCAGACTTTACTCGTGGACCTAATCCTCGCTGCTGCTGTCGCTGCGGTTTTCTTAGTCGCATTAACGAGGCCTGGATCGAGAACAGGCTTTCCGTTTTCACATTTGCGATCCATGAGAACGGGAATGGGAACGCTCGCTAAATTTTTTACTTTGTTCTGGGGCTGGGCTGACTACATCCAGAAGGATTGGTCGAACGCCCCGTATAAGCGAGAACATTCCGCGAGGCGTGCAAGCTCGGTTTCGTATCGAAGCGCCTAGGCTCAATCTATGACCGGGGCCGGTCGCCCCATTGGGTGAAGGTCAAAAATCCGAAAGCGCCAGCGGTGACACGCGAGGCCGAAGAGGATTGGGGGCGTTAACAGGGAGAGCCTGTGCAATGGCCTCGGACGGCGACACACTCCAGTCCCCCGAATGACCACGAACCATTGCCCGCGCTCAATCCTCGCGCGGATCCTGTATCGTATTTCCCCATGAAATTAAGCCTTGCGCTAAATTGGAATACGCGCAAGGCCGGGAAGGAGATCGGCGGCGAAGCTTGTCGGGGCTTATCTCGTCGTACTCGGGCTATCAATCATCTGCTTTATGAAATCAATAGCGGCTTCTGGCGTTGGGTGACCGGAGGGCGTGGCAATGTACTCAGCATCGGTGTCGTCGTGATCGCCAGCACCCGGCCGCCGCCCAAACGGCTTCTTGGTCTCGGCCAACCATAGCCCCGACCAGTCCTCATACGCGCGAATTCGGAAGCCCTTATAGAGTGCGATTTGGTCCATTTCTGTTCCTCGTTCATTGCCTATCGTTTCAACCAATCCCGCCCACCAGGCGCAACATTGGAGATTTTATGCCACGCAAGCGCAAATCAGTAGCGCTGGGCCTATGGTCCATTCCCGAGGGCGGCAAATGGCATGCCACGCAAGTGATCCGAGTACGCGAACGCCTTGCCCAGCACACCCCATTCTGAGCCATGCCCGTCAATCTGTTCCTATGCGCGGTTGAGAAAATAATCAGACGGATCGATTTATCGGAGACAATTCGGGAAAGGCCTTCATCGTCTGGAAAGCGTCGTGAATGGTCTCGAGAAGCTCCGCAAGTGTCGGTTCCGATATCACATGGCTGGTAGACGAGTTGATACTCGATAAAGGCTCATTTTCTTTTCGCGGCAGGCGGCGCACATGTTTCAATTTGATGGCTTCGTTATTAAGCTGTGTAAGAGCCGGATATTTTTTTCGTATCTCTTCTATCTCGCGATAGAGCAAATCACGGTCTACATCAGTCTTGTAACCCAGGCGATGGAGCACAATAAACTCAGGGACGGTGTTTAACGATACAATAGCGTTCCACGCTAACCTAAGATGATACGGGGGGCGCAATGCGTTTTCACAATTTGGTTCGACGATTTGATGGAAAAATTCATAGGCATCCATTTTTTGCTCCAGCTGGCTCAAAGGTTCTGCGGATTGCATCAATTTTGCTGCAAAAATAGCGCCGGAAGTGTGTCCCGCGTTGAACCAACCGGCGCGGCTTTGGATCGGCAGCGGGGCCGGCGGCTCAAGTTCAGTAGTCATGATCCTTCCGTAATGTCCGTGTCCACGCCAGTCAGCGCGATCGATCCGTCGTTGATCGCAAGCTCCGGCGCAAAACCGAGCCGAGCCGAATTCTTTCAGACCAAGACAGAACGCATCTAAGAACTTAGGGTACTCCCCTTCTGCTCTGGTATTGACGCCAGCGCCCGCTTGTAGAGTGGGTCGGCATCGGCGTAGCGACCCTCTTCTTTGTAGACCCCTCTGTGGCGCTGGCACTGAACGATCTGGCCGAACTCGCCAAATGCGACATGGACAGACCGATTTTACTGCGGTGCACACACACCTGACCCGCCTGGGTTCTCTTGGCTGGTGCGTTAGGATGGAGCAAGGAGTAAACTTGCATTGCTGAGGGGCTGTCCCAATTGGGGAGGTCCGAGAATGTGTGACTACAATCTCCACAGCGTCAAATCACGGCTGGCGAAAGTTAGCGATAAGCTCACCACGCACGATTTTGGTACGGGCAGGCGAGGGTTCGCAGCATCCGAAGACATGAACTTTGCCCGCAAACACCAGCATCCTTTGCAGTGCATCATGGAGAAGAAGTGATTCTGGGAGATAGCGTCCAATACAAACGATGAGAAATGGAAATGCCTACGTTTTCGCGCAGCCTTGAACAGTCGCTCCATCGCGCCTTGGCGCTGGCCAATGAGCGGCACCACGAATATGCGACGCTCGAGCACCTTCTCCTGGCGCTGATCGAAGACCAGGACGCCGCAGCGGTCATGCGCGCGTGCAATGTCGATCTGGAAAAGTTGCGGCGCAGTCTTATCGCTTATCTGGAATCGGAGCTGGACAATCTGGTCACCGACGGCGCGGACGATTCGAAGCCGACCGCCGGTTTTCAACGTGTCATTCAGCGTGCGATGATCCATGTTCAATCGTCCGGTCGCGAAGAGATCACCGGCGCCAATGTGTTGGTCGCGATTTTCGCTGAACGCGAGAGCCATGCCGCGTATTTCCTGCAAGAGCAGGACATGACGCGCTACGACGCGGTCAATTATATCAGTCACGGCATCGCCAAGCGCCCAGGCATGTCCGAAGCACGGCCGGTGCGCGGCGCTGACGATGACGCGGACACCAAATCCGGCGACGAGCCGAAGAAGAAAGGCGACGCGCTCGATGCCTATTGCGTCAATCTCAACAAGAAGGCGCGCGAGGGCAAGATCGATCCGCTCATCGGGCGCGAGTTGGAAATCAGCCGCACCATCCAGGTGCTGTGCCGGCGGCAGAAGAACAATCCGCTGTTCGTCGGCGAAGCCGGTGTCGGCAAGACCGCCATCGCAGAAGGATTGGCGCGCCGCATCGTGCACGGCGAAGTCCCGGTCGTGTTGCGCAATTCGACCATCTTCCTGCTCGATATGGGCACGCTGCTTGCCGGAACGCGCTACCGCGGCGACTTCGAAGAGCGCTTGAAACAGGTGATCAAGGAACTCGAAGCCTATTCAGGCGCGATCCTGTTCATCGATGAGATCCACACCGCGATCGGCGCTGGCGCAACGTCGGGCGGCGCCATGGATGCATCCAATCTATTGAAACCGGCGCTGGCGTCCGGCACGGTGCGCTGCATCGGGTCGACCACCTATAAGGAATACCGGCAGTATTTCGAAAAGGATCGGGCGCTGCTCCGCCGCTTCCAGAAGATCGATGTCAACGAGCCGACCATCCCCGACGCCATCGAAATCCTCAAAGGGCTGAAACCCTATTTTGAGGATTATCACAAGCTCAAATATACCAGCGACGCGATCAAGGCGGCGGTCGAGCTTTCGTCGCGCTACATCCACGACCGCAAGCTGCCCGACAAAGCGATCGACGTGATCGACGAATCGGGCGCGGCGCAAATGCTGCTGCCGGAAAACCGACGCAAGCGGACTATCGGACTAAAAGAAATCGAGACCACGATCGCGACCATGGCGCGTATTCCGCCGAAAGCGGTCTCGAAAGACGATGCCGAGGTGCTCAGGAACCTCGAAGAGACGCTCAAGCGCGTGATCTATGGACAGCACAAGGCCATCGAAGCGCTGTCCGCTTCGATCAAGCTCGCCCGCGCCGGTTTGCGCGAGCCGGAAAAGCCGATCGGCTGCTATCTGTTTTCGGGACCGACCGGCGTCGGCAAGACCGAGGTCGCCAGACAGCTCGCCATCGCCATGGGCGTCGAGCTGATCCGCTTCGACATGTCGGAATATATGGAGCGCCACACCGTCTCGCGGTTGATCGGCGCGCCGCCAGGCTATGTCGGCTTCGATCAGGGCGGACTCCTCACCGACGGCGTCGACCAGCATCCGCATTGCGTGCTCCTGCTCGACGAGATCGAAAAGGCGCATCCGGATCTGTTCAACGTGCTGCTCCAAATTATGGACCACGGCAAACTGACCGACCACCACGGCAAGCAAGTCGACTTCCGCAACGTCATCCTGATCATGACGACCAATGCCGGCGCCTCGGATATGGCGCGGGCGGCGTTCGGCTTTACGCGTAATAAGCGCGAGGGCGACGACATGGAGGCGATCACGCGCTTGTTCGCGCCGGAATTCCGCAACCGGCTCGACGCGATCATCACCTTTGCGCATCTGTCGCCTGAGATCACCAAGATGGTGGTCGAGAAATTCGTGCTGCAGCTCGAAGCGCAGCTCGCCGACCGCGATGTCACCATCGAGCTGACCGATGAGGCGACCGAGTGGCTGATTGCCAACGGCTACGACGAGCTGATGGGCGCCCGGCCGATGGCGCGGGTGATCCAGGAGCACATCAAGAAAGCGCTGGCCGACGAGGTTCTGTTCGGCCGACTCAAGGGCGGCGGCCATGTCCGTGTCATCGTCGTCACCGATGAAGCCGGCAACAGCAAGCTCGGCTTCGATTACCCGGATGGGCCGGTCAAGCCGCGGCCGGAGAAGCTGCCGGAGCCCCGCCGCGCCAAGGCCAAGCGGCGCTCGCCGCCGAAACGTAAGCCGCCGGGCGGCGATGACGGTCCGCCGCGGCGCGGCAGCGTTCCGAAAGTGCCGCTGGTAAAAGCTTAATGCAGTTTGCTCCGGCGGGTGGTCGAAAAGGCGCGCCGCCAATAAAATACTGTGGATCTGGAGTTATCCTCGCTGATTTTTCGCAATGTACCTACTCGACAGGCCGTCCTCAGGCCGGAGAGACCCACCGGTGCATTCTCGAGACCGAGTGGGCCCCGCCTACCGGCGGGAAATTTGCACCGGCGATGTTCTAAGCTCGAAGAAACCACGCCAGACTGCAGAACCGGGAGCGTCCGGCTAGAACGAAATAAAATCAGACTGGTCCTTTGCGTCAGAAATGACCTGAGATTGATCGAACAAAGGAGAAGGTCAGAGCTAGTGGCGAATTAAAAGAGCAGGGAGGTTAGAATTCAGATTTTCGGCAATGATGACGGAGCCGATACCGCTCGTCGGACTTGCCGGAATTCATTCAGAACTGGTCCGCGTCCGATGATGTTAGTTCCGACGGGGTCCAGCATCGAATAGCCGAAGCAACGCCAAAAGATCCTAATTTCATTTCCGCTATTGGGGGAAGAGAAGACATCCCGCAGATTTACGCTGACTTCCGAGTTTGACCCAAAGCGGACATGCAAATGCATGTTAATTTCGGCGCTAAAGATCCGCAGGATAGATGAGGGCCCCGCCCGATCCGGACCGTGCAGCTTCCGTTATATGCGCTGGCTCAATGTGGTCGTGACCGAGAATATGAAACACTGTCTTGCCATTTGCGATCAGGTAGTCCGATATGATCCGGCGATGGCACCGCTACCATGCCGTTCCGCACACATAATCGCGCACGGGGAAGCATGACCCAATTCGCATAGTCTGTTCAGCCCAAGGCGAAAGGTCTCGCTTAAGGCGTAGTCCGCGTAGTTGTGAAAGCTCTGGTTTTGCCAAAACGCATTCACGGTTTCCGGTCGGTCGCGCTGGCGTCCGCGCAGGCCCCCGAGCGCGGCGCCAGCAGGCTCGTAGCGCACGTCGCGAGCAACGCGATGCCTGCGAAGATCAGAAAGAGAACGCGGTACGCCTGAGCGTTGGCGATGCTGGTTCCGACGACCCCACCGGCAAGCGAACCGCCGAAGATCTGGCCGATAATAAGAAAGATGCTGAGGAGTCCCACGGCCGTCGCGCGC
>JBEVEP010000012.1:0-4426 GCA_040512755.1 Mesorhizobium sp. | reverse complement strand
GTGACCTCGAAGCGCCCTTCCGCAATATAGCTCGCCTGCACGTGCGGATGCGCGTGCAACGCGCCGATCGCACCGGCATCGAAGCCGAACTCAACCAGCATGAGCTGTTCTGTGTGGAGCAAAACGCGGCGCCTGTTTCCGGGTCCGAGGTCGACCCAGGGCTTTTCACCTGGTGCTAGGAACAGTTTCGGGCCTTTCATAGCGTGTCCTCAACGAGCCAGCCAACCGCCATCGACGGCAATCACCGAACCATGCATGTAGTCAGACGCCGGCGCCAAAAGGAAGACGGCAGCGTCGCCAATGTCGCTGGGCAAACCCCAGCGGCCAGCCGGGATACGGTCCAGTATGGCGGTCCGCCGTGCGGGATCATCACGCAGGGCCTGGGTATTGTTGGTCTCGATGTAGCCCGGTGCGATTGCATTGACGTTCAAGCCCTTGGCCGCCCATTCGCAGGCGAGCAAGCGCGTTACGCCCAGAACGCCGCTCTTGGAGGCGGTGTATGAAGCGACGCGGATGCCGCCCTGAAAACTGAGGAGAGACGCGATGTTGACGATCTTTCCGCGGCGGGATGCGGCAAAGACGTGCCGCGCGAAGGCCTGGGAGAGGAAGAACGCGGATTTGAGGTTGACGTTCATGACGTCGTCCCAGTCCTCGACAGTGAAATCGACGGCATTGGTGCGGCGGATGATGCCGGCGTTGTTCACAAGCCCGTCGATCGTGCCATGTGCTTCCGCTATCCGGTCGAAAACGGCATGCGCATTGTCGCCGCTGCCGAGATCCGCCCGGACTTCGGCAAAATCTCCGCCGATCTTGGCAATTTCACTGGCGGTGTCGTCCATGGCAGACCGGCCGATCCCGATCACGCGCCCCCCTGCCCGCGCGACTGACAGCGCGATTCCCTGGCCAATGCCCGTATTGGCGCCGGTGATGGCGATGGTCTTGCCCTGGAGGCTGAAAGCGGAAAGATCCATCACACCAACTCGCCGATTTTAATCGGATCGACATCCGTATAGTCGACATTGTCGCCGGCCATCGCCCAGATGAAGGTGTAGTTGGACGTGCCGGCGCCGGAATGGATCGACCAGCATGGCGAAACCACGGCCTGCTCGTTGGCGACGACGAGGTGGCGGGTCTCGGTGGGCTGCCCCATGAAATGGAACACCCGCGCCTCATCCGGCAGGCCGAAGTAGAGATAGGCTTCGCTGCGGCGGTCATGCACGTGCGCCGGCATGGTGTTCCAGATCGAACCGGGGGCCAGCGTCGTCATGCCGACCACCAGTTGGCAGGTCTTTGCGCCTTCCGGATGAATGAACTGGAAGATAGAGCGTTCATTCGCGGTTTCGCGCGAACCGAGATCAAGCCTCTTGGCCGCGTCAATGCCGATAACCTTGGTCGGATGCGACTGATGAGCTGGCGCGCTGATCAAGTAGAATTTCGCGGGATTCTTGGCGTCCTCCGACGAGAAACGGACATCCGCAGTGCCCATTCCCACATAGATCATATCGCGATGGCCAAGCTTGGACGCTTCGCCGTTCACCTCCACAACGCCCGGGCCGCCGATATTGACGGCGATCAGTTCGCGCCGGTCGAGGAACCGCGGGGTGCCTGTCTGCTTCACGGGCTCCAGCATGAGCGCACCAGCAACCGGTGTCGCCCCTCCAATGATCATGCGGTCGTCATGACAATAGGTCAGCTTGACGCGGCCTTCGACGAAAAGATCGGGGATGAGGAAGTTGGCTCTGAGCTCGCTCGTTCCAAACCGCGCGGCGGCAACTGGATCGACTGCGTAACGGGACGTGCAATCTGTGGTGCTCAAAGTCCTCTCCTCAATGTCTATCGGTCAGCAGCTTCATAGGAACGCGTTTGATGAATGCGGGACTCGCCCGCTCAATCCTGGTCGTCGTTCGCGGTGCAATTTGGATGCACACAATAGGCTGAGTGCCACGCGAATACAAGTTGTATTATGTCATATATGTTGGCTCTTTTGCCGGAATTCGCATCCTGGGCCTTTCGACGCAGAAGCTACATAGCCCGATTGACGTTCGAAGATAATTGATCCCTAATGTGTTGTCTGACAACACACAATAAGAAAGAAAATTGCATGCTAGGCAAGCGGCGCGAGAGTCTGACAGCACAGCTGGTGCGGGAGATCACGGACCGTATCGATACAGGCGCCTATGCCCCGGGCGCCAAACTTCCGACCGAACAGGAGTTGATCAACGAGTTTGGCGTCAGCCGTACGGTGGTGCGGGAGGCGATCTCCAATCTCAAAGCAAGCGCCCTGGTTTCCACACATCAAGGCATCGGCGCCTTTGTCCTCCTGAACCCGCCTCCGCCGGCTTTCCGCATCGAAACCGACAATATGCAGCTCATCGAGGAGGTCGTCCGCGGCCTCGAACTGCGCATCGGTATTGAATTGGAGGCGGCAGCGCTCAGTGCGCAGCGGCGCACCGCAGTCGACCTCGAGGCGATGGAGGCCGCCTGCGTCGCCATGGATAAGGCGATAGAGACCGGCGAAGGTAACATCGAGGCAGATCTGGAATTTCACCGCGCCATCGCGCAGAGCACGCAGAATAGCAACTTCGTCAATATTTTCAATTATTTGGGAAAAGTCCTGATACCCCGTACCCTGATCCCGACGCACAGGCTGGGTTCGGTCACGCTTGCCGATTACCTGCGGCGGATCAATGCCGAGCACCATCAGATAATGTCGGCAATCCGGGCCAAGGACCCCGACGGCGCACGCGCCGCCATGCGCATGCATTTGAGCGGCAGCCGTGACCGGCTGCTCCAGTCGGCGCAAATCAGGGCCTGACATACCGCGAGACGACGCCGGGTGGCCGCAATGCAGCCATCCGGCGTCGGTTAGTTTCTTACTGCTTTTCGAGCTTGGCAATCAGCGCTTCGAGATCGCGCACGTCCTGCGCAGCGCAATCCGACAGCGGCGGACGAACCGGACCTGCAGAGCGCCCGACGATCGTCGCGCCGGCCTTGACGATCGACACCGCATAGCCGCCGGACCGGTTGCGGATCTCGATATAGGGCAGGAAGAATTCCTTCAGCAACCGTGACGTGGTCGCGCGATCTCCGCTGCAGACCGCTTCATAGAACTTGATTGCGGTCTTCGGAATGAAGTTGAAAACGGCGGACGAATAGACCGGGAAGCCGGCCGCATTGTAGGCCTCGGCGTAGACTTCCGCCGTTGGCAGGCCGCCGAGATAGCTGACCCTGTCCTGAAGGCGATTGTGGATGGTTGTGATGCCTTCGATGTCGCCAACGCCGTCCTTGAAGCCGATAAGGTTCGGGTTGCGATCGACAAGCTGTTCGAGGGTGTCGGCGCTGAGGCGGCAAACATTGCGGTTGTAGACGACAACACCAATGTCGATGGAACGGCACACGGCCTCAATGTGGGCGGCGAGGCCCGCCTGGTTCGCTTCGGTGAGGTAGTGCGGCAAAAGCAGAATTCCGGCAGCGCCGGCCGCCTGCGAGGTCTGCGCCATCTCAATGGCGATGCGAGTGCTGTAGCCCGCGCCGGCAATGATGGGCGTTTCGTTGGCGCAGGTCTCGACAGCAGCGCGGATCACCTGCTGGTGTTCCTGAAGCGTCAGCGAAAAGCCCTCACCCGTTCCGCCTGCGGCGAAAAGCACCGTCGCGCCATAAGGCATCAGCCATTCCAGGCGCTTGCGATATCCGCCCTCATCAAAATTGCCATTCTTGTCGAAATCGGTGACCGGAAATGACATCAGGCCCGACGACAAGACCCGCTTCAGTTCAAGCGGATCCATGAGCGAACTCTTCGCGCGACTATAGTTCATGAAACAGAACCCTTCGGAGGTGTGAGAAAAACCGGTGCGCTGCACCTGTCAGACAAGTAGACGCGTTTGATGCCTTTGCCCTCCAGGGCGGCATCAGCGCCCATTAAAACCAACACAATCGCGATAGCATGTTGTATGACAACATACAACTAAAAAGCTGAAGCATGTGGGAGTAACGACAGCTGTCCCCTTGCGAGGTTACAAGCCTCGGAAGATACATGTTCAGCTGTCGCCTCGAACAGCCGCAGAACAGAGTAGAACGCGCATCCAGAGCATGGAAAGGGCTGCCGCGACAACGTGTCGACTACCGATCCGGGGACGGCTGTTGGATTGGGTTCGGAAGTTTAGGAGGCAGGCGCGGCGGCGCAGTACAATGCGCTGCGTCGCACGGTTATGCGCAACCGCTACCCGCATGAGTTCTCCGGCGGGCAGCGGCAGCGCATCGCGATCGCGCGCGCCATGATCCTGAAGCCGAAGGTGGTCGTGCTGGATGAGCCGACTTCCGCTCTCGACCGGTCGGTGCAGAAGCAGATCGTGGAGTTGTTGCGCACGCTGCAGAAGGATCACGACCTGTCCTACCTCTTCATCAGCCACGACCTGGCCGTCGTGCG
>JBEVEP010000001.1:0-12059 GCA_040512755.1 Mesorhizobium sp. | reverse complement strand
TGCCGGTGCGGGGGAGCCGCGAAACGGGCCCGGGCCTCGGATGAAAATTTCCAGCCGCGTTTCCGCCACGCGACCGGCCCGGCACCGCCGCCCTCCCTGATACCCGGTGCGCACCAGGTTCCCGTGAGGGCGATGCCGGGGATTATGGAAGCAGCGGAAAGGGGGTGGATGAAGTGCGTCGAAAAAATCGCCGCTGTTCATCCATCGCATTGATCGATAAAGGAAATTTCTTCAAGTAACCTGGAACGCAATTGGACTCTGCACGTGTGACTAGGTCCTGCCGTCAACGCTCTGTTGGCAGTCGCCTTTCAGTCGTGGATGGAGCGGATTGTTCGATGTGCTGATCTCTCGTTGGGTGAGAGGAGCCTGCAACGAGCAAATTCCAGCACAGTGTTACGGATACCACCTCACCGATTATCCAACTCCATAGGCTGTTGTCGTTCTTGCCTTTCGGATATTTCTTGTCGGTTCTTGAAACCACCCAACCGAAGGAGCTCGACATGAGTAACGCTGAGACGCGTCGCGACAATTCAAGCGAGAACCTGCAAGGGACTGTCGACATGAAACTCGAGGTGATCGTCATCCCTGTCGCGGATGTCGATCGCGCCAAGCGCTTTTATGGCGGCCTCGGCTGGAGGCTCGACGCCGACTTCGTGGTGGGTGACACGTTTCGGGGTGTGCAGTTCACGCCTCCAGGTTCGCAGTGCTCGATCCATTTTGGCAAGGGCATTACGTCGGCCAGCCCCGGCTCGGCAAGCGGAACGTATCTCGTTGTGTCGGACATTGAGGCGGCGCGTGCCGATCTGGTTGGCCGCGGCGTCGACGTGAGCGAAGTCTTCCACCGTGCCGGTCCGGGACAGCCAGCCGTGAGCGGGCGGGATAAGGAGGGCCGCAGCTACTTCTCTTACGCCACGTTCAGCGATCCGGACGGCAACAGCTGGCTGCTCCAGGAGATCACTACCCGATTTCCCGGGCGCGTGGACGCAGACACCACATACACCTCGGTGAGTGAGCTGGCGGCTGCGCTCCGCCGCGCGGAGACCGCGCATGGTGAGCATGAGAAGCGGACCGGTGGGCAGCGCGATGAGAACTGGCCCGACTGGTACGCCGAGTACATGATCAACGAGCAGGCAGGCAAGCCGCTGCCGCTGTGAGCGGCTGTCAAGTCAGATATCGCCAAGTTTGGCGCCCGGCGGAAAAGTGCCGTTCTGCGCGCCTGTGCAATCGCGATGGATGCGCCCTGTCGGGTCTCTCCGGGAGGAACTGAGCCGGGAGTATGAAGGGAGCGGATGAAAGAAACCGCGCCATTCGGCCATAGGCGCGGTCAGCGCTCGCTGTCTCGCTTCCCTTCTCCCCCTTGGCTATCGCATATGGAATGTCGCGACCGCCCCCTCACCGGCTCGCTACACTCGCCACCTGTCCCCCATTTCATGGGGGCGAGGAAGGGCGCGAGGCCACGGCCGGCGTTTCCTCTCCCCTGATTTGCGGGGGAGAGGTGGCGAGCGCAGCGAGCCGGTGAGGGGGGCATAGGCGATTATCCTCCCTTCTTCCGGATACCTCTGGCGCGCAGGCGCGGCGCGCTCTATATTTCGCAAGCGGTCTGTGCTTCGCGGCAGGAGAGACATTCCCCGGGGCCTTATCGATCTCGAAGGGAGCTGTCCCTGGGAAGACCCGTGGGTTTTCTCACACGGCGCCCACCTACTTTGTAGGTTCCCGGGATCGACTTCTCCACCGGTCGTCATGGATCGCGCTTTCCTTCCAGTGTTCAAAGATCGCAACGCGCTGCTGCGCCGGGTCGAAACTGGCATTTTCGCCGGCAGCGCTGCATAAGAGCGCCATGACCGACCGGAGAACCCTCAAACGAGAACTTCGCAGGCAGGCACTAGGCCGGCGGGATGCGCTGGACCCGTTCTGGCGCGTCGAGGCGTCGCTCGAAATGGCGGAAACCGCTGAGGAGCATATCGACTTCGTGCCCGGCTCCGTCGTTTCTGGCTTCTGGCCGATGCGCTCGGAAGTCGATGTCCGGCCCTTGATGTTTGCGTTGCGTGAGAAGGGAGCGCGTCTTTGTCTACCGGCAATCCTCGACAAGTCGACGATCGTTTTCCGCGAACTGGTGCGCGGAGCAGCGATGGTGGAGATGGGATTTGGCACGGCTGGCCCCGGCGAGGAGGCGGAGGTGCTCGACCCGGCGATCATGTTGATCCCGCTGGCGGCCTTCGATCCTCGCGGTCACCGCATCGGCTATGGAGCAGGCTACTATGACCGCGCGATTGCCCGCCTGAAGGACAACGGTCATTCACCGCGGCTCATCGGGGTGGCATTCAATTGCCAGGAGGTGCAGGAAGTGCCGGATGAATGGCACGACGTGATCGTTCCCGAAATCCTTACCGAGAGCGGGTTGCGGCGGTTCCCCTCTCCCTTGTAGATATACTGACTTCTTTTCGTGTGTTCGTCTGGTTTCCGGCGGCGCGTATTGGCAGCGGCAAGTAGATTGAGTTCTGATGCGACTTCTTTTTCTTGGTGATATGGTCGGCCGCACCGGCCGTTCGGCAGTCTGGGAAAGATTGCCTGGGCTGATTTCCGATTTCAGGCTCGATTTCACGATCGTCAACGGCGAGAATGCTGCTGGCGGCTTCGGCATTACCGAGGAAATCTTTCACGAGACGCTGCGTGCCGGAGCCGACGTCGTCACCACCGGCAACCATGTGTGGGATCAGCGGGAGGCGCTGGAATTCGCCCCGCGGGAGGAGAGGTTTCTCAGGCCGGCGAACTTTCCGCAGGGCACGCCTGGCAGGGGCTCGGGCGTCTTCATCGCGAAGAACGGTGCCCGCATCCTCGTTTCCAACATCATGGGGCGCGTGTTCATGCATCCGGAACTCGACGACCCGTTCCAGGCAGGCGAGCGCGAACTTGCGGCCTGCCCGCTTGGGGAACAGGCGGACGCAGTCGTGGTCGATTTCCATGCCGAGGCGACGTCGGAGAAAATGTGTTTCGCGCATTTTGTCGACGGACGGGCGAGTCTCGTTGTCGGCACCCACACGCACCAGCCGACAGCCGACCATCAGATACTCAATGGCGGCACCGGCTACATCACCGATGCCGGCATGTGCGGCGACTATGATTCCTCGCTCGGCATGGACAAGGAGGAGCCGCTCAACCGGTTTCTCTCGAAGGTGCCGAAAAGCCGTTTCGAGGCTGCGACGGGGCCTGCGACGATTTGCGGCGTGGGTGTCGATATTTCCGATCGCACCGGGCTAGCAGAACGTATCGCACCGCTCAGGCTTGGCGCGAGACTGGAGGAAACGGTGCCGTCTTTCTGGTCTTGATGACCGAAGTCGGCCCGGGCGACAGGGTTGTGTTTTCCCGGGTCACTGTCTGCCGGCCGAGCAGTGGGAAGCCTTGGGGACGGACGCGTGCGTAGAAGTGCATTCGCCAGTGCGTTCAAATATGGCGGCGGTTGACGCCGGAAAGACCAAAACCTAACTCTGCCAGAACTTTCCTCCAGCGGTGGCCTCCATATGATCGAATATCTCGCCCCCTACTTTGCCTTCGTGAACGATGCAACGGCGTGGGTAGCGCTGCTGACGCTGATCGTGCTGGAGGTCGTTCTCGGCATCGACAACCTGATCTTCATCTCGATCCTCACCAACAAGCTGCCCAAGGAGCACCAGGCGCGGGCGCGCCGCCTCGGTATCGGCGCGGCGCTTATCATGCGGCTCGTGCTTCTCACGACGGTCTCCTTCATCGTGCGGCTCACGGCCCCACTGTTCACCGCCTTCGGGCACGATTTCTCGTGGCGAGACCTGATCCTCATTGCAGGCGGGCTTTTCCTGGTCTGGAAAGCGACCAAGGAGATCCATCACACGGTCGATCCGGTGGATCACAAGGATTCGATCGTTGGCCACACCGTAACCATGAGCCTCGGCGGAGCGATCTTCCAGATCCTGCTGCTCGACCTTGTCTTCTCGATCGATTCCATCATCACCGCGGTCGGCATGACGGACGATATCGCCATCATGTACATCGCAGTCATCGCAGCTGTGTCGCTGATGATGGTCGCGGCGACCCCGCTTGCCAATTTCATCGCGAAGAATCCGACCATCGTCATGCTGGCTCTGGGCTTCCTGCTGATGATCGGCATGACGCTGATTGCCGATGGCATGGGCTACCATGTGCCCAAGGGCTACATCTACGCGGCAATGGGCTTCTCGGCTCTGGTCGAAGGCCTCAACATGCTGGCCCGGCGGAGGCACAAAGTAGACAAGTGAGCTGAGTGGCGAACGGTGACCCGTTCGCCATTCACACCCCTCTCAGCACCACGATCGTCGGCCGGGACGGAAGGCTTCTCAGCGACACTGTAATCGTGCGGCTGTCGCGAAACTCGACGGCGAACCCGTCTCCCATCATTGCGGTGAATTCGCCAATTGGCGTCGAGTGGCGATGCATGGGCAGTACGATCGAGGAATGCAGGCGCGTGGCGATCTCGGACATGGCCGGCAGCGAAAGCGTCATGCCGCCGTCGATCGGCACCATGACCACGTCGAGGCGGCCGATCGCGGCATAGTGCGCTTCCTCAAGGTGGTGGTGCAGGTGGCCTAGATGGCCGATACAGAGTTCCGCGATCTCGAAGATGAAGATGGAATTGCCGTCTCTCTCCATCTCCCCGAAGTGGCGGATGTCCGTCGGTACATTGCGGATGTAGACGTCGTCCACGGCAAGCGCATGTTTGGCCGGGCCGCCGTCAGGTTTCCAGCCGCGCAGCACGTATTCGATGCCGGTCTCGGGCAAGTCGGTGAAGTGCGTGCGGTGCGCCTTGTTCATCGTGACTACGCGGGGCAGTGGATCATTGCCGTAGACGCCGCTGTAGTCGGTCGCGATGCGGACGCCGCCGGGAGACTCGATCACATAGGTCGAATGGCCGGCATAGGTGATGCTGACCTCGTCGCCGCCAGGTGTCTCGACCGGCATGAACTTGGCGTATGTGACCTTCGGCAAGGCGTTTGCAATCGCAAGGCATCGGCTCGGCTGCTCCTGCGCAAGCGCGGCATCGCCGACCCAAAGGAACAGGCCAAGAAAAGCAAGGGCGGTGCGGACAGCGGGGTGCACGGCAGTCTCCGTCATGTGAGGCAGGGCGGGTCCAAGACGGCAGTGACAGCGGGAGTATGACCGGGAAGCACGCCGCCGCGCAGTCACGTTTTCGCGAGGCTTGTCCGCTGGACGTTTGCCGGCGATTTATCTATAAGCCCGCCATTCCATCCATCAGAAGAGTGCACGCAGGGGCGCCATGGCCGGTCATTCACAATTCAAGAACATCATGCATCGAAAGGGCCGCCAGGATGCGGCCAGATCGAAGATGTTTTCCAAGCTCGCGCGCGAAATCACAGTGGCCGCGAAGTCGGGCATGCCCGACCCGGCGATGAACCCGCGCCTTCGGCTGGCGGTGCAGAGCGCCAAGGCTGAATCGATGCCGAAGGACAATATCCAGCGTGCGATCAACAAGGCCGTGGGCGGAGAAGGCGAGAACTACGAGGAAGTGCGCTACGAGGGCTATGGCCCGGGCGGCGTCGCTCTGATCGTTGAGGCGCTGACCGACAATCGCAACCGCACAGCGTCCAATGTGCGCGCAGCCTTTACCAAGGCCGGCGGCGCATTGGGCGAAACCGGCTCTGTCTCGTTCATGTGGAACCGGGTCGGCGAAATCGTCTATCCGGCCAAGGCCGGCGGCGCCGACAAGGTGATGGATGCGGCGATCGAGGCGGGCGCAGACGATGTCGACTCCAGCGAGGAAGTCCATACGATCACCTGCGCTTTCGAGAATATCGGTGATGTGTCGAGGGCGCTGGAAGCCGTGCTCGGTGAAGCAGACTCGGTGAAGATCATCTGGCAGCCGCAGAACACCGTGCCGGTCGACGAAGAGCGCGCCAACTCGCTGATGAAGCTGGTCGGTACGCTCGATGACGACGATGATGTGCAGAATGTCTATGCGAACTTCGAGGTCGACGAGGCGACCATGGCGAAGCTGAGCGCGGCATGAGCGAGGCGGACAGCCGGCCCAAAATCCGTATCACCTACTGCACCCAATGCATGTGGCTTCTGCGCGCCGGCTGGATGGCGCAGGAGCTCCTTTCGACCTTCGGAACCGACCTTGGCGAGGTAACGCTGGCGCCGGGAACCGGAGGCGTCTTCACGATCTCCTGTGACGATCAACTGGTTTGGGACCGCAAGCGCGATGGCGGTTTTCCGGATGCGGCACGGCTCAAGCAGCTTGTGCGCGACATGATCGATCCGGAGCGGGACCTCGGCCATGCGGACCGCAAGGAAAAGCCGCAAGCTCCTTAGACTGAGGGATCCGAAAGTTGCGTTTACCCTGGGGCGATGCTGATGACGCGGCCCGTGGGACTGACTGTGCATGTGGATCGCAAGTTGCCGGTGCCCATCCTTAGCTGCCAGTTCCCGTCTCTGATCGGCTGGGCGGCATTGACGACAGAGGTTCCTGGCGCGGCGGTCTGGAAATCGTCCGCGCGAATGGAGCAGGCCTCGATCGCTGCCGGAGGAATGTCGCCCAGTGCACCCGCGGTGTTTGTGCCGCTGGTTTCACAGCCCGCAAGCGTGGCAAAGGTTGCTGCGGCAATCGGTAGGCTCGCCTTCATGGCTAGGTTCCTCCGAGCTCCGGCCCCCTACCGCACGCGCCCTGCGCCCAAATTCAGTTTGCGCTTTTCTATCAGGAAAAAAGCCAGATCGCCGTCGCTATGGCAGCAACCTCAATGAATAGGATGCACATTTGTGGCGAGAAGTGCATATCCAATAACGGATCGTGGTTCTCTGGGTCTTTGTGAAAAATTGACATTGCCCGCCTCATCCCCCCGTCGAGCGCCGCAGACTCGCAGCGGCCCTACGAGAACAAGTTAAAAACTGTTTTGCCTGGCGTTGCTATTCCCCACTAGTAGTACTGCTCATCAACCTGGTTAGTCTAACCACCGCTACCAGTCCCGCTGATTGCGCCGGCTCTTGATCTTTCCGATCGGCCGCTTGTCGACGCGCTGGACCGTATCGGTGCGCAGCGTGATCGGATAGCCGAAGGCGCTCAGCCGCACCGTGACTTCCACGCCGTCTTCGGAAATGCGGGTGACCTCGGCTCGCAAGAGCACGTCGTCACCTTCGCGGATCATCTTTTCCGGCATCGGTCTCTCGCTCGCGCCGGCATGCGGATTTTTGCTGATATCGCGCCGGGCGCTACAACGGGCAGGAACGCTCTATCCCGCTTAGCCAGAATGAACCTGGTTCCTTAATGAAAGGTTTCGCGGCAGGGGCTCGCCCAGCGCCTGAATAAAGAAGACCGGCACGAACCAAAGGGACGCGCCGGTCAAATGGGCGGGTCTCGATCGATCCCGCCTTGGTTCAGAAAACGGCAGCTACCACGCCGCCAGCAACCGCTGACGCAATAGTAAAAGCAAGCACTCCGGCAAAACGAATCCGGCGCGTGGCGTTCCTCCGATGTATCGCGTGAATGCCATGACAATAATACGGGAAGGTTCCGCTCCGCTTCTGTGAGTTATCGCACACTTGCCTGTTCATTGTGGTCCGTCCCCACCGATGCTCCTTGACGTTCGCGCGACGCGCGCAATGTTCCGCTGGCGGTATGATTGAACGTGAATAAGGATAAGATTTCCGCGGGGGCTACGAGGTGGAACCGATGAGAATACGGCGCGTCAAAAGTCTCGGTCTGTTGGCTGTCGCCTTTGTGCTGCCGAGCTGTCAAAGCGGAAACAATGCGAGCGGAGGCGCGGAGGGTGTCGCAGCTGGCATGCGGCAAGCCTGCATCGGCCGCATGACCGCCGAGTCGAATATGCAGCCGGCGGATATTCAGGAAACATCGAGCTCGGACAATCCGGAAGGAACCATGACAGTGAATTTGAGAGCAGCGCGCGGCGACCAGGCGCGATGCATTGTCGACCGAAACTTTAACGTTCTGTCGTTCGATTTCCTTTAGGGTCTGTTGATATTCACGCCATGACGGCCTGCAAATGGCGGTTTCTGCGCTTCCGTTGCTCACGTACCGGAGCGTACGCTCCGCTCCGGTTCTCGAAACCCACCATTTTCGGCTCGCCATGACATGAATCTCAACAGACCCTAGAGCGGTTCAGTGTTTCATTGAATCGCTGAACCGCTCTAACTCTTTGTTTTGACGCAATTCCGGACGGAAAACCGGTTTCCACTTTTCCTGGAATTGCTTTGGTAGCCAAAGCCTAGGCGAAGCGGTTGTGTCGCGATTTGTCGGAAACGCCGAGTCAGGGGTGTTCCAACGTCGAGATAGGCAGTTATGCAGGCACAAGGGAGCGCAGTAGTGCGAAGGACATGTCTCACATTAGCGTTCGCGTCGGCGGCAAGTGCTGCCCCGGCAACAACCGTGACGATCGAACTGCCCGGTGACGCACAGCCGGAGACGAACCGTGTCGTCTATGCATGCGCAGACCGCCAGGTGCCGGTGACTTACATCAATACGCCTGACAACCAATTCGCTATATTGGACCTCGGAGACCGGACGATTGTTACGGTGAACGTACTCAGCGGTTCCGGCGCACGATATGTGGGCCGGCAGTACGCATGGTGGTCGAAAGGCGACAACGCTCAGTTCACCGACCTCATGCAGGATCCGCAAAAGCCGATAGATTGCAGCACTGTGAAATAGCATGAGCGATCAGGCAGTGCGCAGGCGGCGCAGAATGAGCCGGACCCTCCGAGTATGGCTGGGTCAAACGCAAAAAGCCCCGTCTTCGACAGGGCTTTCCAAAGTAGCGCTTACAAGCGAACAAAAACCCGCCGAAGCGGGGTTTTGAGCTGAGGCTTAGATGCCGAGACCTTCGTAGCGCTTCTTGAACTTCGACAGGCGGCCGCCGCGGTCGAGGAGCGTCTGCTGCCCGCCGGTCCAGGCCGGGTGCGTGGTCGGGTCGATGTCGAGGTGCAGCGTGTCGCCATCCTTGCCGTAGGTCGAGCGCGTCAGGTACTCGGTGCCATCGGTCATGACGACCTTGATCGTGTGGTAATTGGGATGGATGTCGGCTTTCATCGTTCTGTCCTGAAGATTTCGGGTGAGCCGGGCTTTCGCCCTGCGGCGATGTCACCCACTCTCTAAACTTGAAGCCGCGCCTCGTGGAAGGTACGGCTTCAAAATCGGTTGGCTGGCCTATACATCAGCCGGATTTGAAGCACAAGGCCGCTGCAGTCCGTTTCGGGCGGGCGATGTCAGGGAATGGGAATGCCAGAGGCTTCACAGCGCGACGAGGGTGACCGCCGGGGTTCGCTCCGCCCCTTGAGGCGGCTGTTCCCCTATCTGCTGCGTTACCGTGGGATGGTCGCGGCCGCGATCTTCTTCCTGACGCTTGCCGCAGTCACCACCCTGACGCTGCCGCTGGCCGTGCGCCGGATGATCGATCATGGCTTCTCGACCTCGGATTCGACCTTCATTGCGAACTATTTCTCGATGCTGGTGGCCATTGCCGCGGTGCTCGCGCTCGCTTCCGCCGGGCGCTACTATTTTGTGATCACGCTTGGCGAACGCGTGGTGTCCGATATCCGCCGCGACGTGTTCGCGCATGTGACACGGCTTTCGCCCGCATTTTTCGACCAGGCGCATTCGGGCGAAATTGTTTCGCGACTGACCGCGGATGCGACACAGATAAAGTCAGCCGTCGGCGCGACGGCGTCTCTGGCGCTGCGCAACGCCATTCTCGCACTCGGCGCTCTTGCCATGATGGTTGTCACGAGCCCGAAGCTGTCGGGATTGGTGATCGCGGCGATCCCGCTGATCGTGCTCCCGCTGGTGGCGTTCGGCCGTTCGGTGCGCCGCAAGTCGCGCATGGCGCAAGACACGCTCGCCGACGCAACGGCCTATGCGAGCGAGCAGATCGGCGCGGTGCGCACGATGCAGGCCTTCACGAACGAACGGCTGGCTACAGGACGCTTCGCCGGGGCGGTCGATATCGCCTTTGCGGCGGCGCGGTCGTCGATTTTCGCCCGCTCGTTCCTCACCTTCTTCGCCATCTTCACAATCTTCGCATCGGTCGTCGCCGTGCTCTGGTTCGGTTCGCGTGACGTGCTGCAAGGCACGATCTCGGCGGGCACGCTCGGGCAATTCCTGCTCTATTCCGTGTTTGCCGCCGGTGCGCTCGGCGCGCTCTCCGAAGTTTGGGGGGAACTCAGCCAGGCCGCGGGAGCTGCGGAGCGGCTGACCGAGTTGCTTGCGGAAACGCCTGCGATCCAGGCGCCGGCTCATCCGAAACCATTGCCATCGACGGCCAGGGGCGCGGTCGAGTTCCGAAACGTTTCCTTCGCTTATCCGGCCAGGCCAGACCGGTCCGCGCTGCATGGCTTGAGTTTCGCGGTGAAACCAGGCGAGACGGTCGCGATCGTCGGGCCGTCCGGCGCCGGCAAAAGCACCGTCTTTTCGTTGTTCCTGCGCTTCTATGACCCTGAGAGCGGGGCAGTGCTCATCGACGGTGTCGATCTGCGTGAGGCCGATCCCAGGGACGTGCGCGACCGTATCGCCATCGTGCCGCAAGACGTGACGGTTTTCGCGGCGAGCGCCCGTGACAACATCGCATTTGGCCGGCCCGGAGCGGGCGACGCCGAGATCGAGGCGGCGGCGCGGGCAGCTCTCGCCGACGAGTTCATCATGCGGCTCGACCGGGGCTACGACACGCCGGTGGGCGAGCGCGGCGTGACGCTGTCCGGAGGGCAGCGGCAAAGGATCGCGATTGCACGCGCCATTTTGCGCGATGCGCCGATCCTGCTGTTGGACGAAGCGACGTCGGCCCTCGATGCAGAGAGTGAGACGCTCGTCCAGACCGCGCTCGAACATTTGATGGAAGGTCGCACCACCATCGTCATCGCGCACCGGCTTGCGACCGTTCTCAAGGCAGATCGCATCCTCGTGATGGAGGACGGCCGTATCGTTGAGGAGGGGACGCACAAGAGCCTTGTGCGCAAGGGCGGCACCTATGCACGGCTGGCCAAGCTTCAGTTTGAGACCGGGGCCAGTGCATTCATTGGCGCGGCGGAGTAGTGAACCATTGCGGCCCGCATCCGCCCGGCGGAAGCGGTCAACGGTTTTTCTGATCATTGAGGGGTGACACATTGCTTTCGAACATACTTATAGCCGTCGTAGCGGCGCTTCACGTCGCTTTCATGTATCTGGAGATGGTGGCGTGGGATCGCCCTTTGGGCCGCAAGGTCTTCAGGACCAATGCAGAGTTTGCTGCTGCTTCAAAGGCACTGGCAGCCAATCAGGGGCTCTACAACGGCTTTCTCGTCGCGGGCCTTGTCTGGGGGCTCTACCTCGGCGAGGCAGGTTTCGCGGTGAAGGTTTTCTTCCTGCTCTGCGTGATCGTCGCCGGTGTGTTTGGCGCTCTGACTGTGAACAGGCGAATCTTCTTCGTGCAGGGGCTACCCGCGGTCCTTGCGCTTGCAGCGCTTATCCTTGGGCTCTAACACTTCGCCTGCGCGTCAGGCTTTGCCGTAACGCGCCTTCAGATGTGCCTCGAAATGAGCTGCATTCAGCTTTTCGCCCGTGGCGCGCTCGAGGAGTTCAGGGGTCGAATAACGCGACGCCTGTGACCAGATGTTCTTGCGCCGCCATTCGTTGACGGTGTCGAACTTGCCGGCGGCAATCTCGTCATTCACGTGTGGATGGAGCTTGCGTAGTGCCGCCCACTGCTGGGCGGCCATCATCGCGCCCAGCGTGTAGGATGGGAAATAACCGAACAGCCCTGCCGGCCAATGGACATCCTGCATCGGCCCATCCTGCGGCGTGTCGATGGTCGAAAGGCCGAGATAGTCGCGCATCCTGGCGTCCCAGGCCTCCGGCAGGTCGGCGACGGAGAGGTGTCCGGAGACCAGGTCGCGCTCCAGTTCGAACCGCAGGATGACGTGGAGCGGGTATGTAACCTCGTCGGCATCGACGCGGATCAATCCTGGTTCCACGCGGTGGACATGAGCGAGAATTTCCTGCTTCGTCCAGCTTTCGCCGAGATGCTGTTCGACCACCGGCAGCGCCCATTCCC
>JBEVEP010000394.1:0-6222 GCA_040512755.1 Mesorhizobium sp. | reverse complement strand
TCTTCGACGAGCACGGGGAAATTCCAGTCGACATCCTCGCTCTGCGGGACATAGGCGACGGCGTTGCGTTTCAATGCCTGCGCCGCCGGTTCGCCGAGCAAAGAGACACGGCCCTTCGCCAGCGGAACGAAGCCCATAATGGCCTTGAAGAGCGTCGACTTGCCGCTGCCATTCACGCCGACAAGCGCTGTGATGGTGCCGCGAGGCACGGCAAAGCTCGCATCGTGCAGTGCCGTATGGCCGTTGCGATAGGTGACGGTGATGCCTTCGACGGCGATCCCGTCGCGCGGGGGAGAAGCTTTTGCCGCCACCGGCGCATTCATGTCGCGAGACCTTTCGAGATCGTCTCGGCCGTCACGCGCAGAAGGTCCAGATAGGTCGGCACAGGGCCTGTCTCATCGCTCAGGGAGTCGACATAGAGCACGCCCCCATATTTGGCGCCAGTCTCTCGGGCGACCTGCTTGGCCGGATCGGCTGAAACCGTGCTTTCGCTGAAGACGGCGGGAATGTTGTTCGCCCGCACGGCATCGATCACCTTGCGCACCTGCTTCGGCGTTCCCTGCTGGTCGGCGTTGATCGGCCAGAGGTAGAGTTCCTTCAGGCCAAAGTCGCGAGCCAGATAGCTGAATGCGCCTTCGCTGGTGACCAGCCACCGGCGCTCCGGCGGAATAGTGTCGATGGCCGCGCGGATCGGAGCGACGACGGCCTTGATCTTTTCCGAGTAGGCGGCCGCGTTGCGGTTATAGGTCTCTGCATTGGCGGGGTCGTGCTCGGCCAGCGCCTTGCGGATATTCTCGACATATATCAAGGCCGCTTCCGGCGACATCCACGCATGGGGATTCGGCTTGCCGGTATACGGACCCTCGGCAATGCTCATGGGCTCGACGCCTTCGGAGATGACGACACTCGGCACTTCCGAGAGGTTGCGAAAGAACTTCTCGAACCAGAGTTCGAGATTGAGCCCGTTCCAGATGATGAGGTCGGCGTCCTGCGCCCGCAGAATGTCTCCCGGCGTGGGCTGGTAATTATGAATTTCCGCGTTCGGCTTGGTGATGGATTCGACAGTCGCCGCGTCGCCGGCAACGTTTCTCGCCAGATCGGCAATGACGGTGAAAGTCGTCACCACCTTGAATTTGTCGCCGTCAGCCTGCGCGGCGGCTGGCGCTGCCAGACTGAGCAGGAGGAGAAAGGCGAGCAAGGCGCGGAAGGGATTCATGTAGGTTCCTGTCGAGGCGCGGTTTGTGCATCGGATTGATCCGAAAACCGCTTCGCACTTTTCGGTTCGATGCTGTAGCCGGCAAGAACCAGCCTGCCGGACAGATAGCGTCCCCCTCGAAGGTTGTCAATGCAATTGCAAATCGTTTGCAACACGAGATGGAAGCTTTGACTTCAGCGACACGGACTGAATGCTTTATCACTCCGGATCGACCTGACTGGCTCTCCTGACGATGCCGACCCCGGTCTGTAAGCGGGAATGAAAGCACCGTTGCATTTGCAACTCATTGTCATCTGACGCATAGTCCAAACATGAACGTCAAATCGATTCCCCGGCCGGACTACGAGGAAGAATTGCGCAAGGCCGGCATCCGGATCACGCGGCCCCGGCGTGTCATTCTGAACATCCTGTCGGAAACCGAAGGCCATCCGGACGCGTTGGAGATCTTCCACCGGGCTGCCGCCATTGACGGCAGCATTTCGCTTTCGACCGTCTATCGTACGATGAAACTGCTCGAGGGCATGGGGGCAATCCATCGGCATGCGTTTGAAGGGGGACCGTCCCGCTTCGAGCAGGCTGGCGGTGGCCATCACGACCACCTCATCGACATCGAGACCGGCGACGTCATTGAATTCAAATCGGATCGGATCGAGCAACTGCAGGACGAGATCGCGCGAGCGCTGGGCTACGACATCGTGCACCACCGGCTCGAGCTCTACGGTCGCAAGCGCAAGAGGGGCTGAAGAAGCCTGCCCGCAGCCGTCTATCCGCGGTATGCCGGCTCCTGTTCGTCAAGGATCGCCTTGAGCTCACCAAAGTGCCGTTCCGCCTGTTCCGGATAGTGGTCCATTTCGCTGGCGACCTTCTCGGCAACATCGTCGGAAAGGGTACGCAGAGGCCGTCCGGTCCAGAGCGCCTTGATGTAGGTTTCGCAGGCGCGTTCGAAGTAATATAGCCGGTTGAATGCGTCCGCGACGGAATCTCCTATTACCAGAACGCCGTGATTCCCCATGATCATCACCTTGACCTTGGGATCGAAGAACAGCTGCGAGCAGCGTTCGCCCTCGTCTTCGAAGGCAAGTCCGCCGTAGAGGCCGTCGACGACCTGGCGGTTGAAGAACATGGCCGAGTTCTGGTCGATCGGGGGCAAGGTGGAATCGGCGAGCGAAGCCAGCACGGTGGCGTGAATCGAGTGCACATGCATGACGCAGCGTGCATGAGGGCAGTTGCGATGGACCGCACCGTGCAGGCCCCATGCTGTGGGGTCGGGAGCGCCGGGCCGGTTCATCGTCTCCGGGTCATTGGCGTCGATCAGCAGCAGATCGCTCGCCTTGATGCGCGAAAAATGCATCTGGTTCGGGTTCATCAGAAATCGTGTGCCGGCGTCATTTACGGCGAGCGAGAAATGGTTCGCCACCGCCTCGTGCATGTTGAGCCGCGCCGTCCAGCGGAAGGCGCAAGCAAGATCGACCCGCTCTTCGAAGAAAGGCAGGTTCGACAGCAATTCCCTCGGCAGACGCGCATTGCTCATGCGGCTCATCCTCGTTCTCTTCTGAAAGGATGCCCCGCGCTGGATTGTGCGGCAATGGCATTTGCGCCTGTCTCAAGCGGTAGTGCGACGCTGGTCCAGTGAGAGTGGCAGGGTTCCCCGGGTCGAAAGCCCCCTGGATGCCGTGCACGGGGAACCTGGAAGGGGAAAACTTCGTTGGAATTCCTTCTGTCGGGAACATCGCCGGCGAACCATCAAGGGAGTGAATGATGACGACCGCGGTGACGACCGGGACAAGGCGGCTCCATGCCCTTGCTCTGGTGACGGCCTTGTCTGTCTTAGGCCCCCAGGCTGCGCTCAATGCACAAGGCCTCGAAAGCGAGAAGACGATCGACACGATTGTCGGGTCCGACGTCAAAACGGAGGAAGCGCGCGCGGCGAACGATCCAGCGGCGATCATCGCCGCGATCGAGCATAGTCTGCCAAACACCGAGGAGGTCAGGAAAAGGTCGAAGCTTGCGAATGTCGAGATCGTGTTCCTCGAGGATCTGGCTGAAGCTGGCGAACCGGAATCGGTGGAAAAGAAGGTCAAGGAGCACAAGGAGGAGATCGTCGCACTGCGCGAGGCGATCGAAGGCAACGCGATGTTCTTTCACGCAATCGACTCACGGTCCGTGCTGACCCGTGATGTGGTGGCGGTCGAGTTCGACAAGGCCGACGGTGTGAAGATCTACGCCGCCGCCAAGCCAGCTGAACGATAGAGGACGTTCCTTCGCCGTTTCGTACCGGGACGGCTGCCGCTGCAGGAATATCGCTTGTTGCCGCCCGAGGATTCAGTATCTATAGGCGAACCTTCGCCAGGTTGCCTGAATCTCCGGATGCTTGCGTCCGGGGCACTCGAGGTGACACGGTCAGGAGACGTTAGCAGGAATTGTGGAATGGCCGACAAGCTCGCGAGCGAGATCATCAGCAAGATCAAGGTTCATGCTGACCCGGAAATCGGCGAAATCACGCTGGACACCGAACTTAGGGAGCTAGGCATCCACTCACTCGAACTGACTGAAATCGTCTTCGACCTCGAGGAAGCCTATGGGATCGAGATCGAGATGAACACGGTGGAAGCCTGGAACAACCTCAAGAATGTCGGCGACATCGTTAAGGCGGTTCGCAGTCTGATCGAAAAACAAGCCTGACATGGCGTCGCCGCGCATCGTCATTACCGGGATGGGCGGCCTGTGCTCGTTGGGAACCACAATCCCCGCGATATGGGACGCAATGCGGTCCGGCCGGTCGGGCATCGGCGAAATCACAACAACGCCGCTGCATGAACTGAAGGTGCGGATCGGCGCCGAGATCAAGGAATTGCCCGCTCACGGTCTCGAGCGAAGACGCCTCGTCACGATGGATCGCTTCAGCCTGCTGGCAGTGATCGCGGCACAGCAGGCGATCAGGCAGGCGGGCTTAGCGATCGACGACAGCAACGCGGCGCGTGTCGGCGCTGTCGTCGGTACGGGGATCTTCGGCGGAGTGACCGCCGAGGATAATTATCGAGCCGTTCTGGTGGAGCGCCGCCCGCGCGCTGACGTCTTCACTGTGCCACGCATCATGCCCGGCGCGCCCGCGGGCCAGGTGTCGATGGTCCATGGCTTGCGCGGGCCGGTGTTCGGCGTCACATCCGCCTGCTCATCCTCCAATCATGCACTGTCGTCCGCCGCTGACCAGCTTCGTCTTGGCCGTGCCGACGTCATGCTTGCCGGCGGCACCGACGCACCTCTGGTCTATGGCATCCTGAAAGGATGGGAGGCGCTGCGGGCGCTGGCGCGCGACACATGCCGCCCCTTTTCCGCCGACCGTGACGGCCTGGTGATCGGCGAAGGCGCCGGCATGGCTGTCCTCGAAACCCTGGAACATGCCAAGGCGCGCGGTGCGACGATCCTTGCGGAACTGGCGGGGGCAGGCTTGTCGGGCGATGCGGCCGACATCGTCGCGCCGACGGTTGAAGGGCCAGTAGCGGCGATGCGCGCCTGCCTGGCCGACGCCGGCCTTGCCCCGGAGGAGGTCGACTACATCAATGCCCACGGCACCGGCACGAAGGCCAACGACCAGATCGAAACCGTCGCGATTCGCCGGGTCTTCGGCAAGCATGCGGACAAGCTGTCGGTTTCGTCGACCAAGTCGATGCATGCCCATTGCATGGGAGCTTCAGGCGCCATCGAGATGATCGCCTGTGTGATGGCAATTCGGGAAGGGATAGTGCCGCCGACCGCCAATTACCGTGAAAGGGATGCGGAATGCGACCTCGACGTCACGCCGAATGTCGCCAAAATCCGCCCTGTGCGGGCCGCCATCAGCAATGCCTTTGCCTTCGGCGGAACCAACTCGACGGTGGCATTCAAGGCGATCTGAGCGCCCGATCGCTGAACGACTCTCACTCTTTGTTTCAACGCAATTCCGGGCGGAAAGCCGGTTTCCGATTTTCCTGAAATTGCTTGGTGCGCCTCCTGCATTTCGACGCTGGCGGCATTGATCATCCGCGCGCACATCCCTAAGTGGAGGCGATCATTCCAGCCTTCCTTCCCCTCCCAATTCCGCAGGAGCAATCATGGCCGATCTTTCCGCGTTTCCGGTCGCTTCCCGCTGGCCGGCCCAGCACCCTGACCGGCTGCAGCTCTATTCGTTTCCGACGCCGAACGGCGTCAAAATCTCGATCGCTCTCGAGGAACTCGGCCTTCCCTATGAAGCCCATACCGTCAACATCCTGAAGAACGAGACGTGGACACCGGAATTCCTGGCGCTCAACCCGAACGGCAAGATCCCGGCGATCGTCGATCCGAACGGGCCGGGCGGCAAGCCGCTCGCGCTGTTCGAGTCCGGCGCCATTCTTGTCTATCTCGCCGAGAAGACCGGCAAGCTGATGTCGTCCGATCCGGCCCTGCGCTACGAGACGTTGCAATGGGTGTTCTTCCAGATGGCGTCCATCGGTCCGATGTTCGGCCAGCTCGGCTTCTTCCACAAGTTCGGCGGCAAGGATATCGCCGACAAGCGGCCGCTCGAACGCTACCGCGACGAAACCAAGCGTCTGCTCGGCGTTCTGGAGGAGCGGCTGGAGAGGCGCGAGTGGATTATGGGCGAGGACTACACGATTGCGGATGTCGCCATGATCGGCTGGGTTCGCACGCTGAAGGTATTCTACGAAGCCGGCGAAATCCTGGGCCTCGACAATTTCAAGAACACGATGGCGTGGCTCGATCGCGCGCTCGCCCGCCCGGCCGTCCAGCGCGGTCTGAATATCCCGCCACGCCCGTAGGGAGCGGTGTATCGCCGCGCCAGCAGGCTGAGTGCCAGGCGGGCGGATGATCCCTGCGCCACCGCGAGGCCCCTCTCTCCGCGTGCGGCAGGGCTATCGTATATGGGTTTACCCGGATCCGCCCTTCGCAATGGCTCCGGGCGTTCGTCGCCTTCGGCGACCGCTCTTCACCCCCCTCATCCGGCCTCGCTCTGCTCGGCCACCCTCTCC
>JBEVEP010000380.1:0-5587 GCA_040512755.1 Mesorhizobium sp. | reverse complement strand
GGGTTCTTCGAACGCGTCATCAGCAATGTCGGGCGTGAAATAGAGGATCACGTCCTTGCTGGTGACCTTCGCCCGATGAACCGGGAATCCGGCGCGGCTGAACGCCCGGGCCGCCTGCGTGAGTTGATACTGCTGATATGCCGACTTGCGCCTCGCCATTTTCATATCACCAGTCGCAGACAGCTTTGGGAATCCTCGTCTCCAAGGATGCTCATCCGTGCGGAACTATTTCGGTCCCATCGGCAGCCGAGAACGGTTCCGACCAACAGCGGTCCGCATACAGAAGGCGACTGGTCAGGCATCGTTCAGTTTTCTTTCCACGATTGGCGCCAGCAGGTCGTTGAGACTTAGACTGACGCTCGCGAGAATTTTGGAATCAAAAGCTGCCGAGCCAATTGGCGAAACGCGGGTTTCGGGCCAGGTTACGCGACCTGCGACACGCTTCCTTCCGTTTGTGTCGAGCACAAGAGTAATCTGAAACCCCCATGTCTCCCCCTGCCGGATTCCTTCCATAGCGTCGGCCACAACGCCGTTCGAAGTCCAGCCGCCATCGACTTTGAGACTGGCTGGTCGGTTTTCCCAGTCTGATCCCACAAGAGAATCGCGAAGATCCTGATTGACCTGGCGCAGCCTGCTCACGTCGAAACCGAGATCAGTAAGTACGGAAAAGATTCGGCACTTGCCCAAAGCCGTTTCGTCGAACAACGCGGCAGCCGTCCGGCCGTATCCACGCGATCCGGCGGGCACGATGAGCCCTTGGTTCGCCCAGTTTCTTATTTGACGATGCAGGTAAGCCATCGCTTCATCACTGAGACCATCGATCCGCGCCAGCTGCTCGGAAATTTCTGAGATTGAAAGGTTGCTCATGCCGACTAATCCAAGTTCAACGATGTGTTAGATGGCTTGACACATACTGTCAAGTCTTTTCACCAGCGAACTTCTTGGAAGTTTGTAAGCTGAAATTTCCGCCTACATCGCCGACGTGGCCCTCGATCGTCGTAGTGTTGGTTCTGGAAAAGACGTTCCGCGCTAACCGCGCATTCAAAGACCAGCTATAACAGATTGCGGCAAGTCTAGTCTGCCAAACGGATCAAAACGGGAGGAATCGATGTCCAACAGCGTCTACAAGATCATCGAACTGGTAGGCACGAGCACCAAATCCTGGGACGACGCCGCACGTGCCGCTGTGGAACGCGCCTCGAGCAGCTTGCGTGACTTGCGCATCGCCGAGGTAGTGAAACTCGATCTCCAGATCAAGGACGGGAAGGTCGAGGCCTACCGCGCCAAGGTCAGCCTATCCTTCAAGTACGAGGATAAAGCATAGCTCCGGCCTAAGGGTTTATCGAACCTCTGTTAGATCCAAGGCTTCCATTTGCCGGCCGAGGTCCTGGGTCAACGGAATTTCCTCGCTATGCCGCGCCACAGTGGCTAACACGCTTCGGTCGAGTGTAGACGGCCGAGGACATCAAGCGGCATGGCCATTCTTCAAACGCGGATCTTGACCTCGACAAATCTCGTCCTTGGCGGGGTCCTGCTCATGCTCGGCGGCGACTTCATGTTCGCCCTGAACGACGCCATGGGCAAGTGGCTGGTCGCGAGCTTCTCTGTCGGTCAAGTTCTGCTAATCCGTTCCATCGGCGCGTTCATTGTCCTTGGTCCCATGATCGCCAGGCAGGACGCCAGGAGCCTGTTTCGCCTCGATCGTCCGGAGCTTCAGGTCCTGCGCGTGGCGATGGCCACGCTCGACACCGCTTTATTCTACGCTGCCGTTGTCTACCTGCCGCTCGCCGACGTCATGAGCTTCTACATGGCGGGGCCCATTTACGTTGCCGCGCTTTCTCATTTTCTGCTTGGCGAAAAGGTGGGCTGGCGACGTTGGGTCGCCATTCTGCTTGGGTTCTGCGGCGTGCTGATCATGCTCGATCCGTCGTCTGCCGCAATCTCGCTGCCATCTCTTTTCGCGCTTGTCGGCAGCATTGCGTTCGGCTTCACCATCATTCTCGGTCGCCGCTTGCGCGGCACCAGCGACACCGCGCTTGTAACATGGCAGACCCTGGGGTCGCTCGTCGTCGGCGCTGCGATGGCGATCGGGAACTGGGTGCATCCGAGTGTTCTCGACTTGGCCGCCATGCTGCTCCTTGGGGTCGTTTCGTGCACCGCGCATCTGATGATCACTCGTGCGCTGAAGCTGGCGCCGGCCTCGACGTTGGCCCCACTTCACTACAGCCTGCTGCTGTGGGCGGTGGTTTTCGGACTAGTCTTCTTTGGTGACATGCCAAGCGCCCGTATCTTGACAGGGTCGTGCATCATCGTGCTCTCCGGCCTGTTCATCTTCCATCGCCAGAAGGTGGTCGACACCGTGCCGCCCGAAAACGTTCCGCGCGGGGTCAACTGACCGGAAGCCAAGTTGGAAAGCTGTCGGGGGTAATGCGCTGCGTGTGCGACACTTGTCCTGGCTCCCGGCAATGCCGAAAATGCTCAAAGCGGACCTACGAGATCAGCAGCCGGAATGACCGCTTCTGGACCCTTTCCTGTCATTCGTAACCGCGGCCGGCCCACGGTCGTCACAAATTCGGTCGGGCGCGAGCTTTGGATTCCGCTGGCGCTGCGTACTGCTTTGGTTCACATTGAACCGGCGAAGCGCTGCGCGGGAGCACGAAGGACGGCAGGGATTTCCGATGGAAACACCGTTAGCTGATCGCATCGCGGCCGATCCGAACTATCAGTTGCTGAAATCGAAGCGGTCGCGCTTCGGATGGACCCTGACCGTGTTGATGCTGATCGTCTACTACGGCTTCATCCTACTGATCGCCTTCCGCAAGGAACTGCTGGCGGCGCGGATCGGCGAAGGGGTGATGACCTGGGGGATTCCGATCGGATTCGGCGTGATTGTCTTCACCGTTGTGGTCACCGCGATCTATGTCCAGCGCGCCAACAGCGAGTACGACGATCTGTCCGAGAAGGTGAAGCAGAAGGCGCTGAAATGATTTCCGCCCGCAACATCTTGCGTGTGGCCGGCCTCGCGACCGTCGTACTGCCTTCGCTAGCGCTCGCCGCGGGCGAGGCACTCGGCGCCACCGAGCGGCAGCCTACGAACTGGACCGCGATCGCCATGTTCGCGGTCTTTGTCGCGCTCACCCTCTACATCACCAAATTGGCGGCATCACGCACCAAGTCGGCGGCGGACTTCTATACCGCCGGCGGCGGCATCACCGGCTTCCAGAACGGCCTCGCCATCGCCGGCGACTACATGTCGGCGGCCTCGTTCCTCGGCATCTCGGCGGCCGTCATGGCCTCCGGCTACGACGGGCTGATCTACTCGATCGGCTTCCTGGTCGGCTGGCCTATCCTCACCTTCCTGATGGCCGAGCGGCTGCGCAACCTCGGGAAATTCACCTTCGCCGACGTGGCGGCTTTCCGCTTCGAACAGACGCCGGTGAGGGTGTTCGCCGCGTCGAGCACCCTCGTCGTGGTCGCCTTCTACCTGATCGCCCAGATGGTCGGCGCGGGGCAGCTGATCAAGCTGCTCTTCGGGCTCGACTACTGGATGGCCGTCGTCATCGTCGGCGTGCTGATGATGGTCTACGTGCTGTTCGGCGGCATGACAGCGACGACCTGGGTTCAGATCATAAAGGCCTGCCTGCTGCTTGGTGGGGCGACGTTCATGGCCTTGATGGTGATGTGGCGCTACGGCTTCAGCCCGGAGGGACTGTTCAGCGACGCGGTACGGATCAAGACGCAGATCGCGACCGACGCGGGCGAAGCGTCGGAAACCGCGGCGGCGGCTGGCCAGTCGATCATGGGCCCCGGCAACTTCATCAAGGACCCCGTCTCGGCGATCTCCTTCGGCATGGCGCTGATGTTCGGAACCGCCGGCCTGCCGCATATCCTGATGCGCTTCTTCACGGTGCCAAGCGCCAAGGAGGCGCGCAAGTCGGTGATGTGGGCGACTGCCTGGATCGGCTACTTCTACCTGCTCACCTTCATCATCGGCTTCGGCGCCATCACCTTCGTGCTGACCAACCCCGGCTTCCTCGACGGCACAGGGGCGCTGATCGGCGGCAACAACATGGCCGCTGTGCACCTTGCGAAGGCGGTCGGCGGTAACATCTTCCTCGGGTTCATGTCGGCGGTGGCCTTCGCGACCATCCTAGCGGTCGTAGCCGGCCTGACCCTGTCGGGCGCCTCGGCGGTGTCGCACGACATCTACTCGACGGTGGTCAAGAAGGGTCGCGCCGATAGCGCCACCGAGCTCAAGGTGTCGCGGATCACCACGGTGGCGCTCGGGATCGTTGCAATCATCCTTGGGATCGTGTTTGAGAAGCAGAACATCGCCTTTATGGTCTCGCTCGCCTTCGCGGTCGCGGCCTCGGCAAACTTCCCGGTGCTGTTCCTGTCGCTGCTGTGGAAGGGTTGCACCACGCGCGGCATTGTCATCGGCGGCTTCCTAGGGCTGATCTCCTCGGTCATCCTGACGGTCATGTCGCCGTCGGTCTGGGAAGCGACGCTCGGCAACCCGGCGGGATCGGCGCCGTTCCCGTACACCTCGCCGGCGCTATTTTCGGTGACGATCGGCTTCCTCGGGATCTGGTTGTTCTCGGTGCTCGACCACAGCGCCCGCGCTCGGATCGATCGAGCCGGGTTCCCGGCACAGCAGGTCCGGTCGGAGACGGGCATCGGCGCGGCGGAGGCCTCGGGGCACTGAGCGACCGGGGCGCGATACCGCGGGCGGCGGGACCAGGGTCCGGGGCAGCGAAGGCCAACCCGGACCCTGCCGCGCGCGAGCGCCGCGAGTTCGTGTCGCTTATGGCCTCGCCGGTTGGCGACGCTTACCTGCGCAAGCCATACTTCGTCGACGGTGGCACCGACATCGTGAGCCTGTGCGGCGAGTTGGCGCGGCGCGGCCTGAACGACGCGCTGGTGCGCGACGGCGACCGGCTCGGCATCTTCACCACCACCAACCTTCGCGACGCGCTACTGCGGCCGGAGCCGCCGGGAAAGCTCGCAGTGCGCGAGGTTGCGACCTTCGAGCCGGTCGCGGTCTCGGTGGACGACGAGCTCTACGAGGCAATGATCCTGATGCTGCGCCACCGTATCCATCGCGTGGTGGTGCGCCAAGGCGAGTCGGTGGTGGGCGTGCTGAGCCAGCTCGACCTGATGGCCTTCGTCGCCAGCCACTCGCACCTGATCGCGCTGCAGACCGCGGAAGCGACCGACCTGGCCGAACTCGGGGCTGCGTCGGGGCAGATCGACGGCCTCATCCGGGTGCTGCACGCGGACGGGGTTCGGGTCGAGGTGATCGCCAGGCTGGTGGGTGAACTGAATCGGCAGGTGTTCCGGCGCCTGTGGGAGCTGCTGGCGCCGGAGTCGCTGCGCGCCAACAGCTGCCTCATCGTGATGGGCAGCGAGGGCCGCAACGAACAGATCGTGAAGACCGATCAGGACAACGCGCTGGTTTTGCGCGATGGCTTCGCCTTTGAGGGGCTGGAGGCGGTCACCGAAGCCTTCACCGCGGCCCTGATCGACTTCGGTTACCCGCCCTGCCCCGGCGGCATCATGCTGAGCCGCCCGCTCTGGCGCCAGCCGC
>JBEVEP010000373.1:0-22675 GCA_040512755.1 Mesorhizobium sp. | reverse complement strand
GCCGTTTCTCAATCTAAAGTCACCATGCCCGTAACGTTTACGAAGCAGCCGCTTCCTCGGCCGGGGCGGCGGCAGCCGCTATTGCGGCAGCGGCGTCTTCCTGGGCTTTCTTGATGGCGGCAACGCGTTCCTGAGCCTTCTTGCCCGGCTCGGCCTTCTTCGGGTTGTTGCGGGCTTCACGCTTCGAGAGGCCGGCACCATCGAGGAAACGGGCAACGCGGTCGGTCGGGAGCGCGCCATGCGAGAGCCAGTGTTTGACCCGATCGAGGTCGAGCTGCACGCGCTCGCCGTCCTTGGGAAGCAGCGGGTTCCAGGAGCCCACCGCCTCGATGAAGCGGCCGTCGCGCGGCGAGCGGACGTCAGCGACGACGATGTGGTAATACGGGCGCTTCTTCGAGCCCGCACGGGAAAGACGGATTTTCAGTGCCATTGCTTTTCTCCTAAAGGTTCAATCCGTTGCGATTCAGGTGGTTGGGTTCACGCCGTTTTCGGCGGCGATCTGTTCGTGGTGTCTGATGACTTCGCGGATCACGAAGTTCAGGAATTTCTCTGCGAAATCCGGGTCGAGATGTGCGTCGTTGGCCAGTTGACGCAGTCTTGCAATCTGCTGCTGCTCACGTGCCGGGTCGGCCGGCGGCAAGCCGTATGTAGCTTTGAGTACGCCGACCGCCTTGGTGCAGCGGAACCGCTCGGCGAGCATATGCACGAGTGCGGCGTCGATGTTGTCGATCGAAGCACGGTACTCGGCGAGCAGAGCATGCGGATTGGGTTCGTTCATCGATCCGCTCACTTCTTTTTCGGCAGACCTGGCAAGCCGCCGCCAAGTCCGGGAAGACCGCCCGGGAGCTTCATTCCGCCGGGAAGGCCCGGCAATCCGCCGCTCGGCAATCCAGGCAGTCCCTTTCCAAGGCCTTGAGCCTGCTTCTGCAAGGCTTCGAGCTGCTGCGGGTCCATCTTCGAGAGATCCGGCAGACCGTTCATGCCGCCAAGTCCGCCGGCCAGTCCGCCAAGGCCCATCTTCTGCGCCATGCCGCCCATCAGGCCCCGCATCAGACCGCCGCCCTTGCCCTTGCCCCCCATGGCTTTCATCATGTCGGCCATCTGGCGATGCATTTTCAGGAGCTTGTTGATCTCCGCCGCGTCCGTGCCGGAGCCAGCGGCGATGCGCTTCTTGCGGCTGTGCTTGAGGACGTCCGGATTGGCGCGTTCCGCTTTCGTCATCGATCGGATGATGGCGATCTGGCGGCCAAACATCTTGTCGTCCAGTCCGGCGGCAGCCATCTGGTCCTTCATCTTGCCCATGCCGGGCATCATGCCCATGATGCCGCCCATTCCGCCCATCTTCTGCATTTGCGCGAGTTGGTCGGCCAGGTCGTTCAGATCGAACTTGCCGGTCTGAAACTTCTTCGCCATCGCCGCTGCTTTTTCCGCGTCGATGGTTTCGGCGGCCTTCTCAACGAGCGAAACAATGTCGCCCATGCCGAGAATGCGATCGGCGATGCGCTTGGGATGAAACTCCTCCAGCGCGTCCATCTTCTCGCCGGTGCCGATCAGCTTGACCGGCTTGCCAGTGACGGCGCGCATGGAAAGGGCAGCGCCGCCACGCCCATCGCCATCCATGCGGGTAAGGATCAGTCCGGTGATGCCGACGCGCTCGTCGAAGCTCTTGGCGAGGTTGACCGCGTCCTGACCGGTGAGGGAGTCGGCCACCAGAAGGATTTCATGCGGGTTCGAAACGCGCTTGATTTCAGCCATTTCGGCCATCAAGGGTTCGTCGATGTGGGTCCGGCCCGCAGTATCGAGGATGACGACATCATGGCCGCCGAGCTTTGCAGCCTGTACCGCGCGGCGGGCAATTTCGACCGGCGACTGGCCGGCCACGATCGGAAGCGTTGCGACCTTTGTCTGTTCGCCAAGCTGTCGGAGCTGCTCCTGCGCGGCAGGCCTGCGAGTGTCGAGCGAGGCCATGAGGATCTTTTTGTTCTGACGCTCTGTGAGACGCTTCGCTATCTTGGCCGTCGTGGTCGTTTTACCGGAGCCCTGCAATCCGACCATCATGACGACAACCGGAGCCGGCGCATTGAGATCGATGGAATGGCCCTCGGCGCCAAGCATTTCGACCAGCTCATCGTGGACGATCTTGACGACCATCTGGCCCGGCTTGATTGACTTCAGCACCGCGGCGCCGACGGCCTTCGAGCGCACGCGGTCGGTGAACGAGCGCACAACTTCGAGCGCCACGTCAGCTTCGATCAGCGCGCGACGCACCTCGCGAAGCGCTGCGGATACATCGGCCTCCGACAGAGCGCCACGACCGGTCAGGCCATTCAGGATGGAGCCAAGACGCTCCTGCAAGCTTTCGAACATCGATCTTCCTTAAATCCCGGAATGAGTACCATCCGGGACGTAGTGTCTCCGCCACGGTTCTCCAAGCATTAGCCAAAGCCAAAAAGCACCCGGGGGCGCATCGCGCTGCCGGGTGTTGGCCTCCGGGATCGATTTATACCACAAGGGTCCCGGTCGGCTGCTCGGAGTTGAAACTCGTCGCGGAATTCGGCGTGCTTACACCGGAAAACGCGCTAAAAGTCAAGTCAGCCAACAAACGCGCCTTCCTCGCGGGCCGGGCTCGCTGCCGGCGCGACTAACCGGGAGGTTTCGATGAACGACCGATCCGACACCGAGTCGACGGCGCCAGGCGTTCCGCTGCCGTCTACATCATCCGAAATGGTAACGGTAATGGTGCATTTCCATCGCGCCGAAATTGGCCGGATGGCGGGCTGGCGGGACCGCATCGACCAGACCAGTAATTGGGCAATTACAGTCGTAGCGGCCATGCTGTCGGTTTCTCTATCCACACCGACCGCTCATCATGGCGTGCTTTTGTTCGCTATGGTGCTTGTGTACCTGCTGCTCTGGATCGAAGCCCGGCGGTACAGATTCTTCGACGTATACCGGGGACGGGTCCGGCAGATTGAACGGCACTATCTGGCGCAGCTTTTCTGCCCAATGAAGGATTTTTCAGCCAACTGGCAACAAATCCTTGGCCAAAGTCTACGGGAGCCGCATTTCCATCTCACCTATGGCCAGGCGTTCTCGCGCCGTCTGACGCGCAACTACATCTGGATGTTCCTGATCCTGCTCGTCGCTTGGATCCTCAAACTCTCCACGCCCAGGCTTCGGGAGAGCGGAGCAGGAATAGAGTTTGTTGAGTCGGTTCGCGAAACGATTGCAGGCGCGGCAGTTGGGCCTATTCCTGGTGCGGTCATCGTGATCTGCGTTGCGGCCTTCTATGGATTTCTCGTGTGGGCCTCGTTCCGTCCCATGGAGGCCGACGCCAGCGACCACAGCCAGGTGCATGTCTGAGGCAGGAAATCGGCAAACCATCCAGCGCTCGGTCACATTTCGAACTTGCGGGGGTATCGTTAGTGTTGTATATACACGATATGTCCCGCGACGCCGACATCGAAAATTTATCCCATCGATTGACCCTGATCGGGGCCACCTGTCTCGGACGCGCGGCGCGGCGTACGGCAAATCTCATCACTCGTGTTTACAATCACCGGCTCGCCCCAATGGGGTTGGAAGTTACGCAGTTCAGCATCCTTTCGACGATTGCTCTGGGGCGGGCAAAATCAGCCTCCGAACTGGCGGATCTTGTCGGTGTCGAACGTTCCACACTTGCCCGCAATCTCGACCGCCTGATCGATGCCGGGCTGGTGACTTCGACGAAGGGTGACGGACGCAGGCTGATTTACGAGCTAACCAGCCGCGGAGCGGAAATGATCGAACGCGCCTTGCCCTTGTGGAAATTGGCCCAGGACGAGCTGGTTGAACAACTCCCCCATTCCGGAGATGACACGATCCGCGACGATTTCAGGCTTCTTCGTCGCGCCGCAAAGGCTGTTCTCGCCAAAGCGTCGTGACCGCACCCAACACTGATTGCAAAAAATCCTATGGAGCGCCCTCATGACTATCGCTACTCGTGTGATGCCGCCACAGCCGCTCCCCCGCGAGAAACTCACCGGTTTGTCCGGTAAGCAGACCCTCGAAATGATCATGAACGGCGACCTTCCAGCGCCGCCCTTTGCAGCAACTATGCTCATCGATCTGGCCGAAGTTGATGAAGGGCGCGTGGTATTCACGGGCCAGTGCGACTTTTCCTTCCTAAACCCGATGGGTACCGTGCATGGAGGATGGATCGCGGCAATCCTCGACAGCGCCATGGGGTGCGCCGTGCATTCGACCTTGCACCCCGGGCAGATTTACATGACTACGTCGATGACCATCAATTATGTCCGCCCGCTGTTAGAGGACACGGGCCTGGTGCGATGCGAGGCCACAGCCGTCTATGTCGGTGCACGAATGGCGACGAGCGAGGGGCGGCTCGTGGATAGCAAGGGCCGCCTGATAGCGCATGGCAGTGAAAGCTGCATGATCATGGAAGCTCGTCCCTAAAAATCGCCGGGCGTTGCGCCCGGCGATTCGAAATGCTCCGTCAGGAGCATAACTAGCGCATAACGTAAACGATCCGGCGTGTACCAGGGTCAACAAGGACCGGCTGGTTGTTCACGTAAACATACTGATACTGGTAGTCCGGAATCTCGCGAATCCGAACGGTTTCCGGAACGCCGGCGCCAACGACGACCTCACCGTCCAGATAGACGGGGTCGAGACGGTTCTGCGTTACGTAGGTTCGGACTTGCGGGGGCGGTTCTGCCGCGCTTCCGACGGCTCCGCCAAGCGCCAAGCCCGCTGCTCCGCCGACCGCGGCGCCGACAGGTCCGGCAATCAGCGCGCCGCCCACCGCACCGGTTGTGGCGCCGACAAGAGCACCTCCCGCGCCGCCGTCACTCGGTTGAACGACCGTAACCCCGGAATCCGCCGGGCGTTCTGTCAAAACGATCTGCCTTCCGCCAAAACTGGCCGTGAGATAGTCAGAATACACCCAGCCCTGACCGCCGTTAGCGGCGACGGTGCACCATTTACTGCCCTGTAGGCAGCCCGTGATTTCTGCCGATTGGCCGGCGCCGATAACGCCAATAACGGGATGGGAAGGGCCCGGACCAGCGCGAATGTTAAGGTCGGTGGTCGCGGTTGCGGTCGCTGCGAAGGCCGCACTCGACATGACGAGCAAACCGACGGCGGCCGCCGGGATAGAGAGTTTGGTCTTCATCATCATATCACTCCAGTTCACACCCCTTCGAAGCGGTAACTGGATGAGACAACAAATGGTTCCTTCTCACATCCCGTGTCTGAAGGCCGTATTCAATGAAAGTTTATCCATTGAAACCATTGTCCGCTTGATCCGCCCGAAGATTCTGCCTATCCGCCAGTGCAAATCGGTCGATCATTCACGTAACTTGGCAATGACGGGCAGTGGACGATCCCGGCCAGGAATTTGGTTCAGATATTGTCAGGAGAACAGCATGGCACGATTTGCCAGAAGAATGACTTTTGCAGCAGCATGCGCCGTGCTCGGTCTTGTGGCTGGAAACGCACATGCAGCACAATGCGGAAACAACTCAGCCGGGTTTGAAAACTGGAAGGCTGAGTTCGCCCGTGAAGCGGCGGCCAACGGCATTAGCGGAAATGCCCTAAACGCATTGGCGGGGACGAGGTACTCCGCAAAGACCATTTCGGCCGACCGCAATCAGAAAAGCTTCAAGCTTTCACTGAACCAGTTTATGGCGAAGCGCGGCGGCAAGACCATCGCCTCCAAGGGCAAGAGCCTGAAAAAGCAGAACGCCGCACTCTTCCAGCGCATTGAGCAGCGCTATGGCGTTCCGGCCGGGCCGCTGATTGCAATCTGGGGCATGGAAACTGGCTTCGGCAGTTTCATGGGCAACCAGAATACGCTCTCAGCTGTCGCCACGCTCGCCTATGACTGCCGCCGCTCGGAGTATTTTACCAACCATCTTTATGCAGCGCTGAAACTCGTCCAAAATGGTACCTTGAGCCCTTCGGCGATTGGCGCAGCACATGGTGAGATCGGCCAGACGCAGTTCTTGCCCGCGAGCGTCTTGAGATTTGGCGTCGATGGTGATGGCAATGGCCGTATCGATCTGGCGCGCTCCAGGGCCGACGCGCTTGCCTCGACAGCGAACTTTCTGCGCGGTCATGGCTGGCGGGCCGGTGGAGGTTACCAGCCAGGCCAAGCCAATTATGGTGCTTTGCAGGGCTGGAACGCAGCCAGCGTCTATCAGCAGGCAATCGCGATCATCGGCGCCGAGATCGACGGACAGTAAGTTCCGTTTTCCTGGAAGGACCGGGTACCCGGAATAGTAGGGGCGGCGTCCGGTTGGAGCCGCCCTTTCTGCATGTATGCGAGGTCGGTTCGGCTGCACGCCTCAGCGGCTACCAGCTCAATCCTTACGATCACGGGCGGCTAGCGTGCGCAGCCGAAGAGCGTTGAGACGGATGAAGCCAGCGGCGTCCTTTTGATCGTAGGCGCCACGATCATCCTCGAATGTGACCAGCGTGTCCGAGTAGAGCGACCTTGCCGAACGACGGCCGGTAACGATGACATTGCCCTTGTAGAGCTTCAACCTGACCTCGCCCTCAACGTTCTCCTGGCTCTTGTCGATGAGCGCCTGCAGCATTTCGCGCTCGGGTGAGAACCAGAAGCCATTGTAGATCAGCTCCGCATAGCGGGGCATCAGCTCGTCCTTCAAATGCGCTGCACCGCGATCGAGCGTGATCGACTCGATGGCGCGATGAGCTGCAATCAGGATCGTCCCGCCCGGCGTCTCATAGACACCGCGGCTTTTCATGCCAACGAACCGGTTTTCGACAAGGTCGAGACGGCCAATGCCATTGTCGCGGCCGAGGTCATTGAGCGCCGCGAAAAGTGTGGCTGGCGACAACTTCTTGCCATTCAAGGCGACCGGATCACCTTTTGCGAAGGTGATCGTGATCTCTGTAATCCTGTCGGGCGCGTCCATCGGGGAGACCGTGCGCTGGTGGACATATTCCGGCGGTTCCTGCCAGGGATCCTCGAGCACCTTGCCCTCGGAAGAGGAGTGCAGCAGATTGGCGTCGACCGAGAAGGGAGCTTCCCCCTGCTTATCCTTCGGTACCGGGATCTGATGGTCACGTGCAAAATTGATGAGATCGGTCCGCGACTTGAATGACCAGTCTCGCCATGGTGCGATGACCTTGATGTCCGGGTTAAGCGCGTAGGCGGAAAGCTCGAACCGCACCTGATCGTTACCTTTGCCAGTCGCCCCGTGAGCGATGGCGTCCGCCCCGGTTTCGCGCGCTATTTCAACCAAATGCTTGGAAATCAACGGGCGGGCGATGGAAGTCCCGAGGAGATAAGTGCCCTCGTAAACCGCATTGGCCCGGAACATCGGAAATACGAAGTCGCTGATGAACTCCTCGCGCACATCCATGATGCGGATGTCCTTGATGCCCATCATCTCAGCCTTGCGGCGCGCGGGTTCGAGTTCGCCGCCCTGCCCGAGATCGGCCGTGAAGGTCACGACTTCGGCGCCGAGTTCGGTTTGGAGCCATTTGAGGATGATCGAGGTATCGAGACCGCCGGAATAGGCCAGCACGACTTTCTTGACGTCTTTCCACTTGGACATTGTGAGGTTCCGAACGAAGGTTGTCGCGGCGAGGTATCACGCTGTTTCCCTGGTCCGCAAGCAAAGAACGTGTCTGTCCGGATCGGCAGGCAGCACTCCGCCCGTCGTTCCTAATTTAGATTTCATGAAATCTTTACCGATCTTCCCAAAGCTGCGGATGAAAGGGGTACGACAGTGAACCAAAACCGTCAGCCTCCAGACAGCGATGGGCCGGCTTACTGGCCGGCGCTGGCGCTGCATCGGCAGTTCGCAGGCTGCCTCGCCTTCCTTCTGCTATCAGTCGGGCTCGCTCGGGCGGATGAGCGATGGCAGGAGGCAGCCTTGGGTGCAGTCGCCATTCTGCCGCCGCCAATGGAAGAATCGCAGGTTACCGGCGGCTCACTTGTCTGCGCCGAGCAGCAATGGACGCTGCGCTTGCGCCTCGAAAAGGCGGACAGGTCCGCCAAACCAAAGCGCGCCAATCTGGTGATTGGCCGTGAAAAGTTTCCCGCCCACGTCAGTCTTACAGGTGACTATCTCACGATCACGATTCCTCAGCAGACGCTCGAGCCGCTGAAAGCCGGTAGCCGGCTCTCACTGACTGAAGCTAATGGGACGCGTCGAATTGCGGCCTTCGCCCTTGATGGTTCTCGAAAAGCCATTGAAGCGATTGCGCCGCGCTGCAGTCCTGTCAACATGTCGGCTTACGAGGAAGTCACGTTCTCGGAGACAGACATGGCGGTTGGGCCTGCCCGCGAACTCCTCGCCGGCGAGATTAAGCTGTTTCAGGCAGCAACCGGCAAACTGCCGACACTGGCGACGACAATTATCGGGATCGACACCCACACGAAGCTTCTCTTCGCCAAGCTATGCGGTCCGACCAACTACTACGGCCAATCCGGTTGCAATCTGACGGGCTACGCGCCGATGGGCGAAACCGGCCAGTGGGAAGAAGTTTACAACACCGAAGGCTTGCGTCTGTACACTGATCCCAAGGCATTCGCGAATGGCTGGCCAGACCTTCTCACCCTGCCCGTAAACGGTCCCGCAGAAATCAATCGCTGGCGATGGACCAAGACAGGGTATGCGCTCATTGATACGGTCGTGGCTGAAGATCCCGCCGGCTCTGGCAACCCTCAGCGCTCGGAGGCGAACGGCACAGATTCCGACATTGTTGGAACCGGCGGGAACGCAGTTCGTCCAGCAAATCGTAAAGCGCTGACGCCAGGATGATCAAATCGGGGTGCGGTACTAACCTGATGGGCGCACCAAGATAGGCGTCTGTCTGAACGGCAATTTTCCTCAGTCACCGTAAAGGTAGTTCGGAAGCCAGAGTGTCATGCCTGGCCAAGCATACATAATGGCCATGCAGAGGATGACGATCAGCATGTAGGGCATCATACCGGCGAATATCTGGTTGAGGGTCACGTGCGGGGGCGAGACGCCCTTGAGATAGTAGGCCGACATCGCGACAGGGGGTGACAGAAAGGCTGCCTGCAAGTTCACGAAGACAATCACGCCCCAAAGGATAGGGTCGATGTCGAAGTGCCGCAGCAGTGGCAGGAAGATCGGCACGAAGATGATGATGATCTCGGTCCATTCAAGCGGCCAGCCAAGAATGAAGATGATGGCCTGCGACAGGATCAGGAACTGCAGCGGCGTCAAGTTGAGCGAAAGCACCCACTGTTCGACCAGCGCCTGGCCGCCGAGGATCGCGAACACTGCGGAAAACAGTGCCGAGCCGACGAAGAGCCAGCACACCATGGCCGTGGTCTTGGCCGTGAGGAACACTGCTTCCTTGGTGCGCTTCCAGTTGAGCGTACGAGCCTGAAGCGCGAGCAGGAAGGCGCCTGCGGCTCCTACCGCCGCCGACTCGGTCGCCGTCGTAATGCCGAACAGAATGACGCCGAGCACGAGTACGGTGAGCAAGGCGAGCGGCATGACGGAAGAGACAAGCAGCTTCACGACCTGGAGCCGCTCGGCATCCATCCTGCGGTAGTAGCGGATGAGCACCACCGCGGCAAGCGCGGCGATGATGGCGAAGCTGACATAAAAGCCGGTCGAGTGTCCGACGTCAGGCGTACCGAGCTCTTGCAGCGCCGGTGTGCCGAGCTGCTCCGGCGCCGGAGCGCCAAGCTGCTCCAAACCCTCCGGTGCTTCCGCGTCCGCCCCAGACTGCCGGTGGATCACGACGTACCACCAAACAAGCGCGAGGGAGAGCGATGTCAGCCCGAAGGGCACGAGGGCGGCGAAAAAGTTCCTTACCAATTGCCAGTAGGTGACCCGGCCATTGCCAGTCTCGAGCGTCAGCGCCTTGGCCGGCGCAAGCAATGCGGAGAAGAGCCCGGCCAGCATGTTGCGCGAATAGGCGGCCTGGAAGCGCTGCATCCAAACCGGTACCGGCACCTTGGTCTGTTCCTCAGGCAGGCGCGGTGCGATCTTCGGATTGATAGTCGCCCAACCGAGCACATAGATCATATAAAGCAGTGCCAGGAAAAAGCCGGGGAACATCGCCGCTGCATAGAGCTTCACGACCGACTGGCCCGCCGTCGCGGCATAGACGATGATCATTACCGAGGGTGGGATCAGGATGCCCAGCGTGCCGCCTGCAGTGATGACGCCGGAGGCCAGCCTTACGTCATATCCAGCTCGCAGCATCGGGTTCATCGCGATCACCCCCATGAGAACCACCACCGCACCGACGAGGCCGCTGGCGATTCCCCAAAAAGTGCAAACGATGAGCGTTGCGACGGCGAGCGAGGCCGGCACTCGCCGGAATGAGAGCTGGATGCTGTAGAACATTTTGTCGACCAGCGCCCCCCGCTCCATCACGTATCCCATGAGCACGAACAGCGGGATGGAGATCAGCACGTCATTGGTCATCGCCCCATACGTGCGCTGAACCATGAGGTCGAAGACACGATTGTCGATCCAATGCTCCGCGGGGTTGTAGAAGGCATAGAAGCCGAAGAACATGCCAAGGCCCATCAGCGTAAAGGCAGTCGGAAAGCCCATCACGATGACGACGACGATGAGTCCGAGCATCAGCAGTCCGAGGGCTGGATCGCTCAACTCTGCAACTCCCCACCCATGCCGCGCTGGCGCGCTTCCTCGTCGATTTTCTTCGCTCGCGCGATCGCGGCCATGCGCGTCTCCTCGTCGACATGTTCGCTTGCCGCGAGTTGCTCTTCCACTACGTCGATCTCGCTGACGTCCCGGCGCCGACTGGGCCATTCGCCTGTCCTGAGACACACGATGCAGCGCACTATCTCCGCCAGACCCTGGAGCATGACGAGCACGCCCGCCACGGGAATGACCGACTTGAAATGGTAGATCGGCGGACCTTCGGCGGTCACGTTCGAGTGCTCGCCGATCCGCCATGACAGCGCGGCATAATCATAGCCGGCGTAGATAAGCGCGGCGATCCCAGGCAGGAAAAACACAACGTAGAGTACGAGATCGAGCGCGGCCTGTGTGCGCGGCCGCATCGAGCTATAGAGAAAATCGCCGCGCACGTGGGCGTTCTGCGCCAGCGCATAGGCCCCGGCGAGCATGAACAGCGAGCCGTAGAGCATGTTGCTGGCGTCGAATATCCAGGCCGTCGGTGCGTTCAGTATGTAGCGCTTGAAGACCTCGGCGCAGACCAGCGCCATCAGCCCGATGATAAGCCATGCGGCTGCCTTGCCGACCCACGTGCTGATGGCATCGACCGTGTACAGGAGCTGCTCGACGTTCATGCGGGCATACGCTCGGCTGGAGGATCGGTTGGATGATCAGGCGCCGCGAGACAGCGCGGCGCCTCGACGTGAACTCGGCGTCAGATGTCCTTGGCGACCCCTTGCGGCCCAAAGTAATGGTCGAAAGCCAGGCGGCGGCCCACTACCGTGTCCTGTTCCCACCGCGTTGCCCGTTCGGCAAACGCGACCTGCGATTCCAGGATCTCCCTGAACAGGGGATTTTCCGCTGCTTTCTTCTTTGCGACTTCGTCGTAAACTTCGAGTTGCTTTTTGAGGACTTCTTCAGGTGTCTTGTAGAACTTGACGTTGTCCTTCGTCTGCATCTCCCCGTAGTCGGTGGAATACCGATCAATTGCCTTCCAGGCCATATCCGCCGATGCGGCTTCGACCGCATTCTCGATGACAGCCTTCATCTGGTCAGGCAAGGCATCGTATTTCCCCTTGTTGAACAGTATCTCGAACTGCTCCGCATTCTGGTGATAGCTCTGCAGCATGCAGACCTTGGAAACGTCGGGGAAGCCGAGCACCCGATCCGAGGAGGCGTTGTTGAACTCGGCCGCATCAAGTAGGCCGCGGTCCAGCGCCGAGACGATTTCGCCACCCGGTAGCGCGTTGACCGCTGCGCCCAGCCCGGTGAAGACGTCAATCGAGATCCCGACAGTACGGAACTTCAGGCCATTGATATCTTCGGACTTGGAGATGGGTTCTTTGAACCAACCCAGCGGCTGCGTCGGCATCGGACCATAAGGGAAGGAGACCACATTGGCCCCGATGGACTCATAGAGCTTTGCGAGAAGCGCCTTCCCGCCTCCGTACTTATGCCACGACAGGAGCATATTGGCGTCCATGGCAAACCCCGGGCCGGAACCCCAGAGCGCGAGCGCCGTCTGCTTGCCGTAGTGGTAGACGAGCACGCCGTGGCCGCCATCGAGCGTTCCTTCAGAAACCGCGTCGAGCAGGCCGAATGCTGGCACGACCGCGCCAGCCGGGAGCACCTCGATCTTGAGGTCTCCGCCGGTCATGTCATTGACCTTCTTTGCGAAATCCTGGGCGAACTCGTGGAAGATATCCTTGGCCGGCCATGTGCTCTGCCAGCGCATGTTGACTGGGCCTTGCGCCTTGACGATGCTCGGCGCAGCCATGACTGCCGTCGCTGCTACAGCGGTCCCGCTAAGGAACTTGCGGCGCGAGGTTTTACTCCACTTCTCGGTCTTTCCATTGGTCATCGGTTCCTCCCGAAGGTGCGGACTTTGCTCTTATATTAGACATAACTATTCAACGACAGACCAAGCAAAAATTGCAAGAGGATGGCGTACCCACAGTGGCACTTGCGGCCATCATCCTCAACGAACTGCGACGCGAGATGCACTCGGTGGCAATCTTAGTTCTCTTCCCCTGGCGTTGCTCACGCCGAGAGACAGAATAGGCATTACGCTACAGGATGCAACGTGCGAGAACCGGGTGGCGCCGCAAAGCTTGGTGAGCTAGTGTCCCGCCCGCTATTTCGTGCGGAGAGTTGCATGCCCTTCGTTCCCGACTGGCCAACGATCATCCAGTTTGCCGTTGCCACATTCATCATCGCGATAACGCCCGGTCCGGACATGACTCTGTTCGTCGGACGCGCGTTATCGGAGGGAAGGGCCGCAGGCTTTGCCTGCATGTTCGGCGCGATGACGGGAATTGTCGTTCACACGTCATTGGTCGCGCTCGGCCTGTCAGCGCTGATCCTCACCGGAGGCGTTTCTGGCGCTCAAGGTTGCGGGCGCCGTTTATCTCGTCTGGCTGGCCTATCAAGCCTTGCGGCACGGCTCCACTTTTTCACCCAAGGCTACCGCCGGGCCGAAGCGTTCACTGTTTCAGAACTGGGCGACCGGGCTCGGAATCAACCTTCTCAATCCAAAGATCATCCTGTTTTTCATGACGTTCCTGCCGCAATTCGTCTCGGCAAGCGATCCGAATGCGCCCGGAAAATTGTTCTTCCTTGGGATGTTGTTTATTTTTCTGGCGCTACCGATCACATCGCCGATGGTGATTGCCGCGGACAAGTTTGCCGGACTGCTTCGGAAGAGCCCAAAGGTCACGCGCGTCGTCGACTATCTGTTCGCAGGCGTGTTCTCAGCCTTTGCGCTCAAGATCCTCAGCGCGCAGGCGAAGTAGTAGAGGGCAAGCGAGGCAATCAGATAGCCAAGGATGACGCGGCAAAGCGCTGGATAGCCGAAGAGAGATCGGCCTTACTCTCCGTGGCCAGCGATCATCATCGCCTCAAGCGCAAGCCGTTCGTGCTTCTTCAGACGTTCTGATTCCGACTTGAGCTGGCCGCATGCGGCGAGAATGTCGCGGCCTCGTGGTGTACGGATCGGCGAGGCATAGCCGGCCTGATTGATGTAGTCGGCAAATTTCTCGATCGTTTCCCAGTCCGAACACTGATAGTTCGTTCCCGGCCACGGGTTGAAGGGAATGAGGTTGATCTTGGCGGGGATACCCTTCAGTAGCCGCACCAGTTCTTTTGCATCATCAATGGAATCGTTGACGTCTTTCAGCATCACATATTCGAAGGTGATACGGCGCGCATTCGACAGTCCCGGATAGGCCCGGCAAGCATCGAGCAGTTCCTTCAATGGATACTTCTTGTTGATCGGCACCAGCATGTCGCGAAGATCATCGCGCACGGGGTGCAGCGAGATCGCCAGCATGACGCCGATTTCATCGCCGGTACGGGCGATCTCCGGCACAACCCCCGAAGTCGACAACGTGATGCGGCGTTTCGAAAGCGAAAGACCGTCGCCATCCGAGGCGATCAGCAGCGCCTTTTTGACTTCCTCGAAATTGTAGAGCGGTTCGCCCATGCCCATCATGACAATGTTCGAGATCTTGCGGCCCTCGGCGGGAACGATCGCTCCATCGGGCGTCTCACGATCCGGGAAATCACCCAGCCGGTCACGGGCGGTGATCAGCTGCGCGAGGATCTCTTCGGCGGTCAGGTTACGCACGAGCTTCTGGGTGCCGGTGTGGCAGAAGGAACATGTAAGCGTGCAACCGACCTGTGAGGAAATGCAAAGGGTCCCGCGACCTTCTTCCGGAATATAGACCGTCTCTATCTCTACCGGCCTGCCGGCGCCGCGCGGCGGGAAGCGAAACAGCCATTTCCGGGTCCCGTCCGAGGAGATCTGTTCCTCGACGATCTCGGGCCGCGCTATAGTGAAATGCCGGTCGAGAGCGGCGCGCAAATCCTTCGAAATGTTGAACATGTGCCCGAAGTCGGACACGCCGCGCACGTAAAGCCAATGCCAAAGCTGTTGCACGCGCATCTTTACCTGACGCTCAGGCACGACCCCGGCGCGCAGGAGCGCTTCGCCGAGTTCCGCACGCGTCAAGCCGATCAGCGACTCCTTCGTCGCCGACGCCGCGCGGGCCGCGAGGGCGGAACGGGTCTTGCTGTCGGTTATGTCGAACGAAAGCGTCATGATCGGTTCTGGCTCGGAGGATTTTTCCCTAGATAGGGGCCGCCGCGGCACATAGCACAGGAGACGAGCGGCGTCACGATGTCGCGTCAGGGCCAGGGATCAGAACGCTACCTGTAGTTCTGTTCCAACCGTGCGGATTTCGGGTGCGGGGGTCGGATCGCCGTTCCGCGCTATCCAAGTGCTCATAAAGGCGGATGGCGCGAATTGTCCGTGGAGACATTCGGTTAGAGGCGCGCCACCAATGAATCGAGGTTCAGCGCTCCTTCGGCTTCCACCGAAGGGTCACGCTATTTGCAGCTTGCGATCGACTGCAGCGCGGCGGAGATACCCTTCAGTGAGAAGGCATAGTTGGTCGGATTGCCGCGGCCGGATTTCGCCGAGACCTTCATGTCGGCCCCCGATTTCATGGCAGCGATCAGCTGCGGCTCCTCGGCGGCATTCTCCATCCATGCCGACTTGCCGCGGGTGAACATCGAGAATGATTTGCCGCCAACAGTCACGGAAACCTTCGAGTTCTCCTGGAAATTGTAGGAGGCAATGAACTGCGGTTCGAAGGAGACGTTCTGCCCCGGCTTCTGGCTGACGAAGAAGAAGATGTCGCCATGATCCAGGTTTGGTGGCTGCTTGTCTGTCGGCACGGTGAGAACGTAGCAGACTTTGCCGTTCTTCGCCTGGTAGCTGTACGTGCCCCAGGCGTTGTGTTGGCCGATCTTGGTGGCCGACTGTGCAAACGCCGGTGCCGCGACCGCGATCAGGCAAAGGCTGGTGAGAGTGGAAATCAGTCCGCGCATCTTTGTAACAACTATCCTGTCTGTCGCTGTAGCGGGTAAGGCAGGCCCCGTCCCAGGTCCCGTTGGTTTGATTTTGGTTTGATCTGGGTTACCAAAGAATGAACCGCACCTTCAAAAGCGGTCAGCGCTTCAGTTTGCCACTGCCCTCCACCGCATAGTCCCTCGCACGCCATCAAGCCCACGAAAACGGCAAGAGTTTGACTTTTGTTTCATCAGGTAATCGGGCGTCAACGCATCTTCCGGTAGCTGCATTCCTCAGATGCTTTCGGCCATCGCGCGCCGCGCTGCTGCCCGGTGAGCAAGAGTGAGGTGAGCCCGAATCGCCGCGATTGCCGCAGTAAGCACCGCAACGTCATCAGTGAAACCGAGCCCGAACATGACATCCGGAATGGTGTCGGCAGGCATGACGAAATAAGCCAGTGCGGCGAAAAGAATGCCTTTTGCTCTTAGTGGCGTCCGTGCGTCGAGCGCACAGTAGTAAGCAGCAACCACGTCCTCCATGAATGGGACTTGGCGCGCAGCCTTCTTCACCGTCCGCCAGAACTTTTCGCGCAGATCCCGTTCACGGGTTTCATTCCCGGGCCTGCTATGAAAGTCGAATTTTCCGCTCTTGGTCATCGTCGCTTCGCTCCTCGACGGAAGATGTGGGAAAGGCGCCCTTGCCGCGCAAGATCGCGCCCTCCTGCAGCCAAGCAAAGGGCGTTATGCAGGGACACGCTGCCACGCGCCAATTGCGCCGCCAGAAAACTTTCTCTCGCGTGGGAGGAGTTTTGTGGTATCCCCGCGCTCTCCCGGGGGAAAACATGCTTGCCAATCCACCTTTCTCCATTCTCTTTGTCTGCCTCGGCAACATTTGCAGGTCGCCTCTTGCCGAAGGCATTATGCGATCCGTCGCCGAAGAACGCGGGATGGAGAGGCAAGTTTTGGTTGATTCCGCGGGGACAGGCGGTTGGCATGCAGGTTCCGCTCCCGATGCCCGTTCAATAGCGATTGCAGCACGCCACGGCATCGACATTTCGGGTCAGCAGGCACGCAAGGTGGCGGCCGAAGATTTCGACCGCTTCAACCTGATCCTGGGCATGGACCAATCGAATACCGACGAATTGAGAGCACTTGCGCCGGCACGGGCACAAGGCCGCATACATCTCTTCCTCGAACTGGCCAGCGGCAGGTCAAACGAGGTGCCGGACCCTTACTACGGAGGGGAACGCGGATTTGCCGACGTTTACCGCATGATCCGCGACGGTTCCGAAGGGCTAGCAGACAGACTCGGCTGGCGGGTATTGGCCGCACTCAGCGGCCAGGCTTCTTCGACGACATAAGGCCCGCCTCCGATAGAATCGCGCGACGACATCAGTACGAAGCGCCCGACCCGGAAGGGCAAAGTCGAGAAGTTGCCCCGGCCGGACAGATAATGTGCAACGTCCTGGGGGCTCGAATTTCGAAGGCGGGCCAAGGTGACGTGAGGCGTGAACTTGCGTGGATCGGGCGGGATGCCGATACGCTTGCAGATACGCTCGATGTCGGCCTGCAGGACGTTAAGATCCGGGGAGGGCGCCACTCCAGCCCAGACGGCGTGAGGCTTCCTCGACCCGAAAGCTCCGACGCCGGAAAGGGTAAGCGAAAAGGCCGACCGGCGCACCCGATCCAGTGCGTGGGCGATTTCGTCAGCTACTCTGGCTTCGACATCACCGATAAAGCGCAGCGTGATGTGGTAGTTCTCGACATCGATCCATCGCGCTCCTGGCAGCCCCCCTCTCAACAGGGATAGCGATAGTGCGGCGTCGCGCGGAATTTCGAGGGCGGTGAAAAGTCGCGGCATGGCTACCTCCCCGAATCGAAGTGTCACCCCAAGCGAATCACCGATAGGCACCGGGGGCAAGTGTTTGTTTGGCGGAATACCAGCTCTGCTGCTTCCGCTACGTCAGATGTTTGTGGCCCTTTTCCATTCGATTCATGCCGTCCTCATGAATCACTATTGTCTGATCAGTTTTTCGACCTCAGGCAACATACGTTCTACCATCCGATCGATCCCGGCTGCGTTGGGATGCATCCGGTCTTGGAGCAGAAAGCTCGGATCGGCAGCCACGCCGTCGAGAAAAAATGGATAGAGCGGCACGCCATGTTTGCTAGCAAGCTGGGGATAGATGCCGTTGAAGGCGTCGGCATAGTGAACGCCCAGATTGGGCGCCGCGCGCATGCCCACCAACAGCACTGCAATGCCGCGCTCTTTCAGGCGGGTGAGCATCTTATCAAGGTTCCGCTCAGTGACGTCAGGGGCCACCCCGCGCAGCATGTCGTTGGCCCCAAGTTCCAGGATGACAAGTTGGGTATCATCAGGCACTGACCAGTCCAGTCGAGACAGGCCTCCGCTTGTTGTATCGCCAGACACGCCTGCATTGGCGATCACGACATCGTGACCCTTGCCGTGCAGCGCGGCCTGGAGCTTTTCAGGAAAACCCTCGCCCGGTCCCAGACCGTAACCAGCCATCAAGCTGTCGCCAAACCCAACAATCCTGTAGGGCTGAGCCATACCAGCCGAAACCATCGCGAAAATGGCCAGAAACGCTGGAAGGATCAGACGTGCGGGATGTTTGAAACCCATGAGCCGCAACCCATATGACGGAAACCGTTCTGGCGTCTCATGCACATATAGGACCGATCCCCGGTGACAAGAACCATCATCGAGCTGAACGACGTCTCGCTGACTCTCGGTGAGGGTGCATCATCAGTGCAAGTGCTCAGGGATGTGGGACTTGAAGTGGCCAGCGGCGAAGCCGTCGGTATCGTAGGTCCCTCAGGCTCGGGCAAATCCACATTGTTGATGGTTATCGCGGGGCTCGAACGTGTCGATTCGGGTACGGTACGAATTGCCGGCGAAGCGTTCACCGGCAAAAGCGAGGACCAGATCGCGGCTTTCAGAGGCAGAAATATCGGGATCGTATTCCAGTCTTTTCACCTCATCCCCAACATGACCGCTCTGGAAAATGTAGCCGTGCCGCTTGAGCTTGCCGGTCACAGGGATCCCTTTGCGGTCGCCCGCCGTGAACTTGCCGCCGTCGGCCTCAGCGATCGCGTGACGCACTATCCAGGTGAGCTGTCAGGCGGTGAGCAGCAGCGCGTTGCGATCGCAAGAGCGCTCGCCCCGGACCCGGCCATTCTGGTTGCGGACGAACCCACCGGTAATCTGGACCAGGCGACAGGCCAGCAAATTGCTGATCTGCTTTTCACCAAGGCACAGGAACGAGGGATGACCTTGCTGTTGGTGACTCATGATCCCTCGCTTGCAGCGCGCTGCGGCCGCCGGATCGCCATGCGTTCAGGACGGATCGAAAGCTATCAGAAGATGGCGGATGGTATAGGTGAGAGCGTCCGCGAGCGGCGGCATGACTCCATTGATCTATCGCCGAACACTTTTTCGAACGAGCCGGAGGGAGTGTAGTGGACGACGGGTCCGGCCAACTCCCTCGCTCTCCTGCAACACGGCCGGCGGGAAGCGCTCTCCCCCTTGCCGCGAAGCCCCTATCTACCAAGCCAGAACAATTCGACGAACCATCGGCTGCGAACTCAAACTTCCGCGTCCTCACACTTGCGGTCCGATTCTCGCTGCGGGAGATGCGCAGAGGCCTCTCCGGTTTCTTCATCTTCCTTTCCTGCATTGCCCTTGGGGTCGCTGCCATCGGAGGCGTCAATTCCGTGGCGCGCGCGATCAGCGCCGGTGTCGCCAATGAGGGCCAAGTGCTCCTTGGCGGCGATATCCGCTTCGAGCTGAACCAGCGGGAAGCGACAATAGCGGAACATGCTTTTCTCCAGAGTCTGGGAACCCTGGCGATCAGTGCCTCGATGCGATCGATGGCGCGGCTGGAAGACGGATCGGATCAGGCGCTTGTCGAAGTGAAGGCCGTAGACGGCGCGTACCCGCTCTATGGTTCGCTGCAAACCGACCCAGAAGTTAGCTCGACGCAACTATTCTCAGAAAAAGATGGAGTCTTTGGCGCGGCGGCTCCCGACCTCCTGTTTGAGCGCCTGCGTCTCAAGCTCGGGCAACGCATGATGCTGGGCAGCGCGACGTTTGAGCTTCGTGCAAGAATCGTTACCGAGCCGGACGCGGTTTCGGACGGCTTCGGCTTCGCGCCACGGCTGATGGTCTCACTGGACGGATTGCGAGCGACTGGTCTTATACAACCTGGAAGCCTGGTCGAATTCGCGTACAAGGTTCGGCTTGCGAACGGCGCAAGTGACGCGCAACTGGCGACGATACGCGAAAAGGCAGGAAGCGAATTTCCGCAAGCCGGTTGGAGCATCCGCACGAGGAACAATGCAGCCCCATCCCTGTCGTCTAACATCGAGCGCTTCTCGCAATTCCTTACGCTCGTCGGCTTGACGGCGCTTCTGGTGGGCGGCGTTGGCGTGGCAAACGCCGTCCGCGCCTACCTCGACAGCAAGCGTGCCGTGATAGCTACATTCAAGAGCCTTGGCGCCTCGGGCGGTTTCGTCTTCACTGTCTATCTCGTGCACATCCTGCTGATCGCCGGGCTAGGCATCCTGGCAGGCCTCGTGGCGGCCGCACTGATGCCGTTCGCCGCAAAGGCCGCGCTGCAATCCATAATCCCCGTGCCGGCTGAGACCGCCATTTATCCCGCTGTATTGTTGACCGCCGCGCTGTTCGGCTTGCTGGTGACGCTCGCATTCGCGCTGCTGCCGTTAGGCCGGTCGCGTGACGTACCCGCGACTGCTCTATTCCGCGAAATGGGCTTCGAGGGGCGTGGTCTCCCGCGGCCGGCCTATGTCGTTTCGGCGCTGACGATCGCGGCAATTCTGTCGCTACTGGCCATCCTCGTGTCGGATGATCGCTGGATCGCTTCGATTTTTGTTGGGGCGACGATTTTCTCCTTCATCGTGCTCAGGAGTGTTGGCTGGCTCGTCCAGTGGATCGCGAAGAAAAGTCCCCGCGTGCGGTCAACCGCGCTGCGACTCGCTATCGGCAATATACATCGGCCGGGTGCGCTCACCCCATCGGTCGTATTGTCGCTTGGGCTCGGCCTGACGCTGCTGGTTACGCTGGCTCTGATTGACGGCAATCTCCGTAGGCAAATCATGGGCAGCCTACCGGAGCGCGCGCCAAACTTCTTTTTCGTAGATATTCAGGCGGCCGAGATAGAAGATTTCGCGCGGCTTCTGACAACGGAAGCGCCCGGCGGCACGCTGATGCGTGTCCCGATGCTGCGCGGGCGAATCGTGGCGCTAAACGGGACCGACGTTCAGAAGATCACAGTGCCCGCAGGTGGCGCGTGGGTCCTCCGCGGCGACCGTGGGATCACCTACTCCGAAGCACTTCCGGAGAACGCAACACTTTCGGCCGGCAATTGGTGGCCTAAGGACTACTCAGGCGAGCCGCTGGTGTCGTTTTCCGCGGAGGAAGCCGGCGAACTTGGTCTGAAAATCGGGGACACGGTCACGGTCAATATCCTTGGCCGGGACATAACAGCCAGGATCGCCAATCTGCGCCAGGTGGAATGGGAATCGATGGGGATCAATTTCGTCATGGTGTTTTCACCCAACGCCTTTGTAGGGGCCCCACATTCGTGGCTGGCTACATTGACTATCGCCGGCGCGGCACCGGCGGACGAATCGCGGATTCTCAATTCCGTGACTCGAGCCTTTCCTTCAGTAACAAGCGTTCGGGTGAAGGATGCGCTCGAAGTGGTCAATCGCCTTGTCGGTCAGCTGGGCTCGGCAATCCGGGCCGCGGCGAGCGTTGCGCTGATCGCTTCGGTGCTGGTGCTCGCAGGCGCGCTGGCCGCAGGCAACCGCGCACGGATTCATGATGCAGTGGTATTGAAAACGCTCGGGGCGACGCGCAAGACCCTGATTGCAGCTTTTTCCTTTGAATACATGCTGATCGGGTTGGCGACAGCCATTTTTGCTCTGCTTGCCGGAAGCTTGGCGGCGTGGTTTGTCCTGGCAAGGATCATGATGCTTCCGGTTCGTTTCCTGCCGGAAGTTGCTTTGGCAACGATTGTCCTGGCCCTCGTTTTGACAGTGGGGTTCGGGCTTGCCGGTACCTGGCGGATCCTTGGACTCAAGGCCGCGCCAGTGCTCAGAGAACTCTAACCGGCCCGTAGACTGTTCTCACGGTCGATTTCCATGCGTTACAGGCCTTGTCCTACGCTAAAATAATCATCATATTTGCCCCAGGCATGCTGGAGTCCCGCCAGCGGAGCCTGGGCGACGTGCGCCCGACACCCGACGGGACAGAAGCAACAGAGGAAATCCATGGCTGACCTTCGCAATTATCAGGCACGCGTCGCGCCGGCGGGTACGCGCGCGGACGTTGCCATCGACGAGGGCCTGCGCGCCTATATGCTCAAGGTTTATAACCTTATGGCGCTTGGCCTCGTTATCACCGCCGTCGCTGCGTTCGGCATGATCATGCTGACCACCACCAATGATCCGGCCGCCGCCGTCGCTACTCTTCCTAACGGCAAGATGCTGACTTCGCTGGGTGCCGCCGTCTATGGATCGCCGCTTCGCTGGGTCGTCATGCTCGCGCCGCTGGCCGTCGTGTTCTTCCTGTCGTTCCGCGTGCATACGATGAGCGTTTCGGCTGCGCAGACGACATTTTGGGCCTATGCGGCTCTTGTAGGCGTATCCCTGTCGTCGATCTTCCTGGTCTTCACCAGCCAGAGCATCGTTCAGACGTTCTTCGTGACCGCCGCCGCGTTCGGCGGGCTTTCACTTTTCGGTTACACGACGAAGCGGGACCTGTCCGCTATGGGCTCGTTCCTGGTGATGGGCGTCTTCGGCCTCATCATTGCGATGGTGGTGAACATCTTCCTGCAGTCTTCGGCGATGCAGTTCGCCATCTCGGCGATCGGCGTGTTGATTTTCTCCGGCCTGACTGCCTATGACACGCAGAAGATCAAGGAGATGTATTTCGAGGGCGATGATGTGCTGGTCTCCGGCCGCAAGGCCATCATGGGCGCGCTGACGCTCTATCTCGACTTCATCAACCTCTTCACCTTCCTTCTGCAGTTCCTCGGCAACCGCGAGTAATCGCGTCAGGAACTCTGATCCAGCAAATCACGGAAAGGCGGCCGCTGAGCCGCCTTTTCTTT
>JBEVEP010000043.1:0-29766 GCA_040512755.1 Mesorhizobium sp. | reverse complement strand
TTGGCTCGAAGGCCGGGTTGCGTTGGAGGCGCGACGCCACTAAACCGTGAGGCATCTCACCGCTCGCGCGACGGTAGCCCATGACCAGGCTTTTCCTCCTAAGACACTCAAAAGCCGGATGGGCAGAACCTGGAATGCGCGATTTCGACCGGCCGCTCGATGCGACGGGAAAGGCCGACGCCGAAGCGATCGGCAAGGCCATGCACGCCTGCGGCTATAATCCCGATCTGATCCTCTGTTCCTCGGCGCGGCGCGCCCGCGAGACGCTCGACGGTCTATTCCGGCACTTCAGCGCCGACCACGGCCGCGTCTCTTTCATGGACTCCCTCTACACGGAGGATGCCTACGGCTATCTGACCATCATCCATGAATACGGCCGCACGACGCCCTCGATGCTGGTCATCGGGCACAATCCGATGATGGAAGACCTGGCCATGGCGATTTCCGGCGACGGCGACGACCAGGCCCGGGGCGCCATGATCGGAGGATTTCCGACTTCGGCCCTGGCCGTCATCCACTTCAACAATGGAATTGGCGAAGCGGAACCGGGCAAAGGCTATCTGGAAGCATTCTTTACTCCGGCCGATCTCTAGAGCCTCGCCACCTGCCCGACACCAAATCGGCAGGCGCACGCACGATTGGGACAGCAATCCGCCAGGAACTGACGCGCACCTCAAGAGCAGGCCGCCCTTTTCAAAACGGGACTCGATTGCCTATATCGGGAAAAATCCCGCTGCCGAGGTTTCCGCGTTGGCGTCTCTTACCACCTACACCGACGAGGCGCGGATCGCTTTCGACACGCTGGCTGGCCGCGCCGCCGGGGTATTCTCGCCGTCGCTCCGTCTCGGCGTGACCGGCCTGTCGCGCGCAGGCAAAACGGTCTTCATCTCGGCCCTCGTGCACAACCTGATCCATGGCGGCCGACTGCCACTGTTCAAAGCACAGAAAAGCGGCCGTATTTCTCGCGCCTTCCTGGAAGAACAGCCCGACGATGCTGTCCCGCGCTTCCAGTACGAGGACCACATCAGCGCGCTCGTCGCCAACCGGATCTGGCCAGACTCCACGCGCGCGATCTCCGAACTTCGCCTGACCATCGAGTACGAGTCGGCCTCGGGCTGGAGCAGGATGTTTTCGAGCGGGAAACTTTCGGTCGACATTGTCGACTATCCCGGTGAATGGCTTCTCGATCTTCCGCTGCTCGGAAAGACCTACAACGAGTTTTCGGCAGAAGCATTCGCGATGGCCGAACTTCCGGTCCGCGCCGACCTTTCGGCGGAATGGCGCAAGCAATCCGAAGAGATCGATCCGGCTGCTGACGCCGACGAAATGGTTGCGCGGCGTCTCGCCGAGGCCTTCGCCGCCTATCTGAAGGCCTGCAAGCAGGACGGCCGGGCACTTTCGACGCTGCCTCCGGGCCGCTTCCTCATGCCGGGCGATCTGGAGGGCTCGCCGGCCCTGACATTTGCGCCGCTTCCCCGGCCCTCCGGCAGCAGCCGCGCCCGCGCCGGCACACTCGAAGCGATGATGGAACGCCGCTACGAAGCCTATAAGACGCATGTAGTGAAGCCGTTCTTTCGCTCGCATATTACCCGGCTCGACCGGCAGATCGTGCTGATCGACGCGATGCAGGCGCTCAATGCGGGCCCGGGCGCGATGGCGGATCTGGAGCGCGCGGTGACCGAGACGCTTGCCTGTTTCCGACCCGGACGCGGCGGTTTCCTGACCGATCTTTTCGCGCATCGGATCGACCGCATCCTGATCGCGGCCACGAAGGCTGACCACATTCACCATGAAAGCCACGACCGGCTGCAGGCGATTGTCCGCCGCCTGACGGATCGGGCGGTGCGGCGGGCAAACTTCTCCGGGGCCGAGGTGGACGTACTGGCGATGGCCGCCATTCGTGCGACCCGCGAGGGCACGGTGAAGCATGGCCGGGAGACCTTGCCTGTGATCATCGGAACGCCACTCAAGGGCGAAACGATCGGCGGCGAGGAGTTCGACGGCAAGTCGGAAACCGCTATATTTCCCGGTGACTTGCCGGATAATATTGATGCGGTTTTCGAACAGAGTTCCGATAGCGGTCAGCCGCCGGAAGAACCGGCGATCCGCTTCGTACGTTTCCGTCCGCCGAAACTGGAAAAGACGGCAGAAGGCGTTACGCTCTCCCTGCCGCATATTCGACTGGACCGCGCCCTGCAATTCCTGATCGGAGATCGTCTGGCATGACGCGAGAACGCAAGCCCGCGGCATTCCGCCTGGAGCCGGAGACCGAGCAGGACGGCGCAGTGCAGGAACCGGCGCGACGCCCCCGCACTCCAAGGACCATCGCCCCGGCAATTGTAACTCCGGCAAGCGTCGACGTGTTCGATGAACCGCAGGCCGCGACCGTAGCGCCGCCTCCGGCTGCTCTGCCCAAGCGCCGAACGCGGCTGGGGACGATCTTCCTCAGCGCTCTCGGAGTGCTCGTCTCGCTGGCCATCGGGCTATGGACGGACCGGCTGATCCGCGATCTGTTTGCCCGCGCCGAATGGCTGGGCTGGTTTGCCGTGGTCATGGCGACGATCGCGGCGCTGACGCTCCTTGTGATCCTCACGCGCGAGATGCTGGCCCTTCTGCGGCTTGCTTCGGTGGAAAAGATACGCAGCCGCGCCGCTGACGCCATTCAACGCGACGACCCGAAGGCAGCGCAGGCCGTGGTCGATGAGCTCACTGCGCTGCTAGCCGCTAACCCGCAGACGGCGGCAGGCCGCCGGGCGCTCCATGAGTTGCGCAACGATGTCATCGACGGCGCCAATCTCGTGCGTCTTGCCGAAACCGAGCTGCTTTCCCCGCTCGACAGCCGCGCGACGGTCATGATCCTCGACGCGGCGAAACGCGTTTCGCTGGTCACGGCCGTAAGCCCGCGCGCGCTAGTGGATGTCGCTTATGTTGTCTTCGAGGTGGGGCGCTTGATCCGGCGCCTGTCGGAACTTTACGGCGGACGGCCCGGCACGCTGGGGTTCTTCCGCCTCGCCCGCAACGTGCTTGCTCATCTGGCTGTGACCGGATCCGTCGCGTTTGGCGACAGCTTCGTGCAGCAGGTGCTCGGCCACGGGCTTGCCGCAAGGCTTTCCGCCAAGCTCGGGGAAGGTGTGGTGAATGGCATGATGACAGCCCGCATAGGCATTGCAGCCATGGAAACCGTGCGCCCGCTGCCCTTCAGTGCGGTCAAACGTCCCGGCATGGGCGATTTCGTGTCCGCGCTGACGTCATTCGCCAGTGCGAAACAGCCTGAGGCGGGCAGTCCGCGAAAGTGATCCGGAGCTGGCACCTAGGCTGACTTATGACAAGACGAAAACCATCGAAATAGACGAAGCGTTAACCATTCTTGTTCATGTTCCCAGGAGTTGTTCTTCAGTCCCTAGTAGCCGGGTACCTTACGATGAAACGTGCAATCCTGTCCGCCGTCGTGCCGTTCCTAACCGCAACGGCAACCGCTGGCATTGCCGCTGCCGCAGGCGCTTCGAATGGCGACCAGAAATTCTTCCAGTCGGTCGAAGGCGAGTGGGTAGGTCCCGGCGAAATCGTTGCGGGCAAATACAAAGGCACGAAGTTCATCTGCACGTTCACCGGCTCCTCACCAGAAGTGAAGGTCGGCATGACGTTGGATGGGTCCTGCCGCGTCGGCATGTTCACACAGAAGATGTCGGCAACGGTCGAGCGCTCCAAGAAGGGCTATACCGGCAAATTCATGGATGGTGCAGCCGGCAAGGGCCTCGACGTGGTTGCTGGCAGTGTCGATGGCAGCAGGGTCGTGCTGTCGCTCAACCGCAACCAGTTGAATGGCGCAATGCTCGCCCGCCTGCCCGACGACAACACTATGAATGTTACGGTTTCGGTCCGCGTGGATGAGCAGATGGTGCCCGTCATCGGCATGAACCTGAAGCGCATCGACACCAGCTCGGTCGGCTCGATCGCAAGGGAATAGGCACGCTCCAGCATCACCCGTCAGGAATGCCACCAGTTCCTGTCCGGCAATCTTTTTACGCCGGTCGCATCGAGCGCCATCAGCCGCTCGGCAATCGATGCGCCGCCAAGGTTCAAATCCGGCGCGATCTCTGCAAGCGGAACAAGCACGAAGGCGCGCTCCAGCATGCGCGGATGCGGCAGAACGAGACCGTCTTCATCCACCGTTCGTTGACCGAATATCAGAATATCCATGTCGATGAGGCGTGGGCCCCAGCGCTCCGCCCGCACCCGCTTCAGCTTGCGTTCGGTTTCCAGGCATAGATCGAGGAGGCCACGGGGCGAGAGCGTCGTTCGAACCTCGGCGGCGGCGTTCAGGAAGTCCGGCTGATCGGTCTTACCCCAAGGCGGTGTCTGGTAGAGCGAAGACACTGCAACCACATCGCAATCCGGTTCCGAGTCCAATATCCGCAGTGCGGCAGCCATCGATTTCGCCGGCTCGCCGAGGTTGCCTCCAAGGCTGAGGAAAGCGGTTTCAGGCGACTTATGCGGCAACTGTGACCTCTGATCCCGGTGATTTCCGAAGAGAAAAAACCTTCTTGCTCAAATAGTTCAAAAAATTTCTTCCTCAACCTCCGGTCTTGGGCTGCCGCTCGAGCATCGCATCCGCAAAGACCAGCGCATCGACATTCACGGCGACGTTGTGGACCCGGAAAAGATCCGCTCCTTTCAGGCGAAGGATCACGCTGGTTGCCGCCGTGCCGGCGTCGCGGGTCTCCGGGTCGCGGCCGGTAACGTGCCCGACCATACGCTTGCGGGAGGTGCCAACGAGCCAGGGATGGCCTAGGGCATGCAATTCCTCGAAGCGGGCCATGAGCTGGAGATTTTCTTCGGCGTCCTTGGCGAAGCCGAAGCCAGGATCGAGCACGATCTGGTTGTCAGCTACGCCCGCATCCCGGGCGATCTCCAACGAATTTTTGAGGAAGAGAAACTGGTCGGCAATGACATCCGTCAGCTTTTCGCGGTCGCGACCCGTGTGCATGATGACCAGTCCCGCCCCGGTTTCCGCCGCAACTTTCGCGATTCCCGGCTCTCGCTGGAGCCCATGCACATCATTGACGATGTGGGCGCCGGCAGCCACCGCAAGGCGCGCGGTTTCCTCGCGATAGGTATCGACCGAGATCAAGGCCCTGCCCGTTGCGGAAAGAGCTTCGATGACGGGAAGGATGCGGCGCTGCTCTTCCCGCGCCGACACGGCCGTCGCGCCGGGCCGCGTCGACTCCCCGCCCACATCGACAATCACCGCGCCCTGTTCCGTCATCAGCGCGGCCTGTTCCAGCGCGCGATCGGTCGTATCGAACCTGCCGCCATCGGAAAAACTGTCCGGCGTTACGTTCAAAATCCCCATCACCAGCGCCTTGGGGCCGACATCGAGGTGCCTTCCCTGCGCCAGTTGCCATCGCCTTGTCTTCATCGCTTCGTGCACTTTCGAGGTTTCGCGGTTTGTGCTGCGACGTTACCGCGAAAGCAAGGCCTTTGTGCCCTCTGTAATCATTCGCGGATAGCGTAGGAAACAGTCTTTTCCGTTGCGCACGCCGCACCGGTAGAGCAAGGTGCGGGTGAGGCCATGCGATGAAGAATATCCTCCTGACCGTCCTAGCTGTCGCTGGCCTGTGTTTTCCGGCCGGCGCCGCGACGGTGAGCAAAACCTACAGCTACTTTTCGATCGGCGGCAGAACCCTGGAAGATATCGAAAAAGAACTCGCCCGGCGTGGCCCACATGTAAGGAACACGGGCCAGCGCCATCCGGGCGCGACGCAGATGGAGTTCACCACCCGGATCGCCTATGCCGAAGGCAGCAACGGCTGCACGTTGGTCAAAGCCACCGTCAACGTCCAGGCCAGGATGATCCTGCCGCGCTGGCGTCAGCGTGCCAAAGCGGATGGCGGCACGCGGCTCATTTGGGACACGCTCTCAGCCGACATCAAGCGGCACGAGGAGAGCCATGTGGTGATTGCCAAGAATCACGCCCGCGATCTGGAAGCAGCGCTGAGAAACATCGGACGGCAGCCAAACTGCAAGATAGCCGCCGCCAAGGCAAAGGCCGTCTCCGAAAAGATCCTTGCCAAGCACGACCGTGCGCAGGACGAGTTCGACCGCATCGAGGGCATCAATTTCGAGAGCCGGATCATCCGGCTGCTGCGCTACCGGCTGGAGCGCACCGACAACGGGCGAGCGCCTGGCTGATCGGCGGCCTTAGGCCGAAATTTCCGCTCAACCGCTCCCCTGCCCGATGTTATAGATAAATTTGTCTTCTTAACAGACTGTAATAACTACACAATCCCGGCTACGCTACACCCAGCTTCTTCTGCAAACTGGTTGAGGAAGTCGTATATTGAAAGACGATGCGCTCGCCCGGGCTAACGATGCGCTTGGCGGCTTGCGCCATCAGCGCCGCCTCATGGAATCCCGAGAGGATCAGCTTCAGCTTGCCCGGATACCAGTTGATATCGCCGATGGCGAAGATGCCAGGGACGGACGTTTCGAACTTTTCCGTGTCGACCGGGATCAGATTCTCATGGAGATTCAGTCCCCATTCGGCGATCGGACCGAGCTTCATGGTCAGGCCGAAGAAAGGCAGCATGCGCGTGCAGGCCACCTCGATATCTCCCTCCGGTCCCTTGATGGTCGCCGACCTGAGCTGGCCGCCCTCGCCCGTGAGGCCTGTGACCTGGCCAATCTGGAACTCGAGCTGCTTTCTCTCCTGCATCGCAAACATCTTGTTCACGCTGTCGGGCGCGGCCCGAAATTCGGCGCGGCGGTGGACCAGAGTGACCGTCTTGGCCACCTGCTGGAGATTGATGGTCCAGTCGAGCGCGGAATCGCCGCCGCCAACGATCAGCAGGTCGTGCCCGCGGAAATCCTCCATGCGGCGGACCGAATAGAACACGCTCGTGCCTTCATAGCCTTCGATGCCCGGTATCGGCGGCCGCTTGGGCTGAAACGAACCGCCCCCTGCGGCGATCACCACAACTTTCGCTTCGATCGCTTCACCCTCGTCGGTGGTGACCCGGAAACCTCCGTCGTCGAGCCGTTCCAGCGAAGAAACCATGCGATTGAAGGTGAATTTCGGGTGAAACGGGGCGATCTGCTCCATCAGCTGATCGACCAGGCCCTGGGCCGAGATTTTCGGCCAGGCCGGAATGTCGTAGATCGGCTTTTCCGGATAGAGTTCCGCGCACTGCCCGCCAGGCCGATCCAGGATGTCGATCAGGTGGCAATTCATGTCGAAGAGACCGAGTTCGAACACCGCGAACAGGCCGATCGGACCTGCTCCGATAATGACGACGTCAGTCTTCGTGGCAGTCGTGTCCATCACATACCCCCGAGCGGCGGACGCCACTCTTTCAGAATAAGCGCCGGATTGCCAGAACGCCGGCGACAACGCCGGTTCGGCTGGAACGGGCCGATTAGCCCTGTCGCTCCGGAACCCGGACGACCAGGCCGTCAAGTTCATCGCGAACCTTGATCTGGCATGAAAGCCTGGAATTCGGCCGCACGTCGAAGGCGAAATCCAGCATGTCCTCTTCCATCGGCTCGGGCTCACCGACGACGCCGGTCCATTCCTCATCGACATAGACATGGCATGTGGCGCAGGCGCAGGCGCCGCCGCATTCGGCCTCAATGCCAGGCACGGCATGGCGGATGGCATTTTCCATCACCGTTGAGCCGTTTTCGGCGTCGACGTCAAAACGCGTCCCGTCAGAGGTGATGTAGGAAATTTTTGTCATTCAGCGCCTCGGAGCATCTGTCCCGGGAAATTCCCCGCCGAGATAATCACTCCGGCGCGCAAGTCAACTGCGGCTGAAAAGCGCCGCCCAATGGCGCTTTTGGTGGAGGTTACGCCAACGCGCGCTTCAGCGGCTGATCGCGGCGATAAAGTCGCTCACCTCATCGATCGCGGCGACGATGCTCTGGATTGCTTTCCGGTCATCCGGATGCGCCTCGATCTCCTCGGCGCACTTGGCGAGCGCAAACGCTCCGATGTTGCGGGCCGAGCCCTTCAGACTATGCGCCAGATAGAGCCGTTCGCCTCTATCGGCACTTGCAAATCTGTCCCGAACAGCCACCGCCTGGTGGGCGAAAATCGCCAGCACCTCCTCTTCGACCGCACGATCGCCCATCGTTTGACGGGCGAGATACGCAAGGTCGACCGGACGTCTCCGCGACGCTTGAGACAGTTCGCCTCCCGGCCGATCGAAGGCGACAGGCGCCGGATTGGGCATCGAGCCACACCTCTGACTTCAACACGGTATCGAATGCCCATAGTCCAATAATGATGTGGACAACGGGTTAATGGGTGAATGGAGGCAGACCGGGAGAAATGACGGAAAAAGACACGTGAAGGACGAGGTGTTAACCTTATGTTTAAACTTTTACGCATGCGCCCAAAGGCGGGTTCCCTTTACCGGAACGTGCCACTACGATACGGCTAACCATAAGAACCCACGCGCACGGTCAACGAGGAACCAGCTCTGGTTTGGCCGCGCTTTATGTATAGGGTAACGGCGGCATGGCCCGGAAGACAACGACGACACAAGCCCTCGACAGCGACGTTGTTAAGGAGCTTGAGAAGGCGCTTGACCTCGATCTGGCGGAAGATCTCAACGACGGCCTGGCGGAAGGTCTGAAAGATGATCTGGACCAGGATTTGAGTAATGGCCTGAAGGAAGAACCGGATCTGGACGACGATCTGGATATCGCCGTTTCCATGGAAGATCTCGAGGCGCAGATTTCGCGAGCTGCCGACGAGCTAGCCCGCGAAAGCCGCAATGGCAGCGGTAACGGTAATGGCGAGGTCGCCGAAAAGGCCGAGGCGGAACCGATCGAGCCGATGCCGCAAATCAAATTCGCTCCGGCGGACCCCGATCTGGAGCCGAAGCACATGCCCATGGGGCTGCGGCCTGCCGACGATCCCATCGCCCCGCCGGCCACGACGTTCTCTCCCGCAAATGATGACCGGCAGCGAGACTTCAGCACCGTCCTCAGCGGTCTCAACCGGCGTTCATCCAGAGGCGTCTATTGGACAGCCGCACTACTTTCCCTCGCATGGATCGCCGGCGGCCTGCTGATCACCCACCTGCTCTATGGGCCAGGCGTCTGGCAGATGCGCAGCGCGCAGGATGTCGCCGCCCGGCCCTATCTCATCCTCCTGGCCCTGGGCATTATCATTCCGGTCATCATGTTCTGGGCTTTCGCCGCGATGATGCGCCGGGCCCAGGAAATGCGTCTGGCAGCCCAGTCCATGGCGGAACTCGCCTTCCGCTTCGCCGAGCCCGAGACGATGGCGCGGGATCGCGTTATGATGGTCGGCCAGGCCGTGCGCCGCGAGGTCGCGGCCATGGGCGAAGGCATCGAGCGGACGCTTGCGCGCGCAGTCGAGCTCGAAACCCTTGTCCACACGGAAGTCAACGAGCTGGAACGCGCCTATTCAAAGAATGAAATGCGCATCCGGACGCTGGTGGATGGACTGGGCAGCGAACGCGACGCCCTGATCAGTCACGCCGAGCGTGTACGCTCCTCGATTTCGGGCGCGCATGAGACGCTGCGCGAAGAACTCGGCTCGGCGAGCGACATGATCCGGGACAACATTCTCGCGGCTTCCACGAAGCTGTCTATGACGATCACCGGATCAGGCGATACGCTGATCGACCGGATCAACGAGAGCGGAGTGTCGATCTTCGACTCGATCGATCAGCGGCTTGGTGTGATCTCCGACCGGCTCACCACGTCGGGCGAGGCATTTGCGAGCCTGCTCGACACGCGGATCGCGTCTCTCACCCAAAGCGCCGACGACGTTACACGCTCGCTCTCCCAGATGCTCGACGAGCGGACGAGCGGGATGGTTTCGCTCCTTGGCAGCACCACAGAAAGCCTCAACACGGAGTTGGAAACGCGGCTGCGCAGCATCGAGCAGACGCTGGCAGAACGCGGCCAGAGCTTGATCAGCGAGTTCCAGACCCGCGCCGAAGCGCTAGACACGGGCACGCAGCGGCTCAACGCCGCGCTCGAGGCCCGCGCCCGGCAGATCAACGAAACGCTGGTCGAGCGCGCTCGCGAGATCGCGACCACCTTCACCGACGGCAAGCAGGACCTGTCGGCGATGATCGACGAGGGCAAGGCGAAGATCGGCGCCGAGATGGCCGAGATCGTCATGTCCACATCGACGATGCTGGAGGCGCGCGTCTCCGAATTCGCCGAACGGCTGGAGGGCAGCCGTCACCAGATCGGTGAGGCATTCGACGCAGACATCGAAAAGCTTGCCGATGCCCGTCGGATCATGGCGCTGGCGATGGACACCCATGTGCGGCGGCTCGGCGAAAGTCGCGATCAAATGGTTGTTACGCTTCAGGACGATCTGCAGAAATTCGCCGATCGCCGCGTCGAGATCGATCTGGCTGTCACTTCGCACATCGAAAAGCTGGCCGAAGGCCGCAACCTTCTGTCGCGGGCGCTCGAAGACGACCTGCGCAAGGTCACCGAGCACCGCGCGACCATCGACGCGGAGCTTGGCGAGCAGCTCGAGCAGCTGGATGCCGGGCGTAACGCGCTGGCGCGCGCGCTCAGCGACGATCTGCACAAGCTCGGCCAGAGCCGCAGCGCCATCGACGAGACGGTTGCGTCTCACGTCGCCAAGCTTGCCGAGGGCCGCGACATTCTGAGCCGTGCGCTCGAAGCTGACCTGCAGAAGGTCGAGGAGAGCCGGGCCGGCATTGACGGCATTGTCGCCGGACAGGTGGAAAAACTGGCGCAGGGCCGAGATATCCTTTCTCTCGCCTTGCAGGAAGACCTTAAGAAGCTCAACGAAAGCCGCGAGGGCATCGACAATATCGTTGCCGGCCAGGTCGAAAGGCTGGCTCAGGGGCGCGACATCCTCAAGCGCGCGCTCGAGGAGGATCTGCAAAAACTGTCCGAAACCCGGGCAACGATCGACGAAACGGTTGCCGGGCATGTCGGCAAGCTCGCCGAGGGACGTACCATGCTCACGCAGGCGCTGGACGACGATCTGCGCCGGCTGGGAGAAACGCGCATCGATATCGACAATGTTGTGACTGCGCACATCCAGACGCTAGCCGATCGCAGGGCCGATATTTCGGAGGCGTTGTCGTCCGATGTCGAAAAGATAGAAGAGGCGTTCCGTCGCCAGACCGGTGTCATCGAGGAGCGCACCAGCACGATGGAAAGCGCGCTGGCGACCGGCATCGACAATGTGCGCGCCGTGCTCGAACGGAGTGCGACCACTGTTGCCGGAGCACTGCGCGAGAAGGTGCTGGCCGTCACGTCAGCGCTTAGCGAAGAGGCAGGCAAAGCCTTCACAGATGCCGACGAGCGCATCGCCCAGCGGGCTGAGCAGGCGGCGGAGGCGCTTTCGTCCCGCACCGCCGAGATCGCGCGCACCTTCGACGAGGCGGACGCCCGCCTTTCGGCGCGCGCGCTGGAATCGGCCGGCTCTTTGATCAACCGCGTTGCCGATGTCACGCGGACCTTCGAGGAGGCAGATCGCCGTCTGGTGGCCCGTGTGGACGAAACGGCCGAGGCGCTCGCATCGCGTGCCGACACGGTCGTCCAGGCTTTCGACGCAGCCGACGAGCGCCTTTCGGCGCGAGCGGAGGATGCGGCAGGCATATTGGCCGCCCGCGCGGAAGAAACCGCCAGCGTCCTTGCCTCGCGCGCCGACGATATCGCGCGCGCCTTCGACGATGCGGAGCGCCGCCTGGCCGAACGTTCGGAGGAAACGGCATCGCTCATCTCCGTTCGCGCATCGGAAGCGGCGGATACAATCGTCACGAAGGCGTCGGAAATCGCACGCTCCTTCAACGACGTCGACAAGCTGCTCGGCGCGCGTGCCGAGCAAACCTCCGAAGCGCTGCAAGCACGCGCCAAGGAGATCGCGCGTGTCTTCGAGGATGCCGATCAGCATCTTGCGAACCGCGCAGAGGAAACCGCCGGCTTCATCGCCAATCGGGCGACGGACGCAGCAGCGTCGATCGTGGCCAAGGCGGCCGAGATCGTGCACTCTTTCAACGATGCCGATCAGCGGCTTGCTGCCCGGGCCGGGGAAACGGCCGAGGCTCTGCAGGCGCGCGCCGCGGAAATCGCGCGCTCGTTCGATGCTGCCGATGTGCGACTTGCTGCGCGTGTCAATGAGACCGCGGACTCCCTGCAGACTCGCGCGGCTGAACTTGCCCGTGCCTTCGAGGTCGCGGACCAGCAGCTTGCCGAGCGCGTCGGCGACACGGCCTCCGCCATCACGGCGCGCGCAGCCGGCATCGCCAACGTTTTCGACGAAACCGAGCAGCGCATCATCGCAAGAACGCACCAGACGTCCGCCGAACTCGATGCTCGTGCTCGCGTCATCGCCGAGACGCTCGCCTCCTTCGACGAAAGGCTTGCCGCCAGCGCGGATGCAGCGGCAGCGCGGGTCGCGGGCCATGCAACCGAGGTCGAAAACCGGCTTTCGGCCAGCGCCTTCGACATCGGCCGGAAGCTCAATGACCAGGTTGCCGAAAGCGAGGCGCGACTGACGCAACGCGCCAACGTGATCGCGGAGACCTTCTCAGCGGTCGGACAGCATATCAGCCAGCGCACCAACGAAGCCGCGAAGTCGATCGGCGAGAACACGCGTGAACTTAACGCGATGCTGGCCAGCCGCTCCACCGAGATCTCGAAAATCCTCGAGGATACGGCGCGGCCGTTGGTGGACCGCTTCGCCGAAAGCGGCGGCGAGTTGCAGAAGAGCCTCGAAGACGCAACGCAGCGGGCGACCGAACGCTTGCGCGCCGAGAATGCCGCCCTGGTCAACGCGCTTGCCAGCCGCACCGCCGAAACGCTGACCGTCGTTGAAGGCGCCAAGACGAGCCTGACGGAAAGCGTGAACGACCTGATCGACCGCCTGTCCGGCTCGAACGCCAAGCTTGGCGAACTGATCGTGAAGGCGTCGGAGAACCTCACCGGCGTTGACGAGAGGCTCGCCTCGACCACCCAGAGCTTCGCGGTGACGACGGAAAAGGCGGCGCAGACCTTTGCAAGCTCGGCTCGCCTGATCGACGCCAATGCCGGACGGCTGACCGATCTGTCATCGGCCACCCTGAAGGATATCGCCGCGATCGCCAGCCGGTTCGACGAACACAGCAAACTCCTGTCCGGCGCGTCCGATCTTCTTGGATCGGCCCAGACGAACCTTGCGTCGACATTGGACGAGCGCCAGGGGGCGCTCGAGGAGCTGGCCGTCGGACTGGTCAAGAAGTCGGAAGACATCGAGCGGATGATGAAGTCCTTCGAAAACATTATCGGACGGGCGCTCGAGGGGGCCGAGGGCCGCACGCGCCAGTCGACCGACCAGATCCGCAGCGCCATCACGGAAGTGGTCGATACGGCCACGCAGCGCTTCGCCAACGCGACTGAGGAAATGCGGCAGACTGCCGGCTCCATTCGCAACGAGTTGGAGCAGACCCGGGCCGAGCTCAAGAAGGGCGTTCTCGACATGCCGGTTGAGGCCAAGGAATCGACCACGGCCATCCGCCGCGCGGTCACCGAGCAGATCAACGCATTGAAGGAACTCTCTGAAATCGTTGCTCGTTCGGGCCGCACGGTGGAGGTTCCGGACAACCGGACAGCCCGGACGCCCGCCCCGCAGGTGAAGCCGAACGATCAGCCGGCGCGCCGCCCCGAGCTTCGTGAAACGATCGAGCCTGAGCGTCCGCAATCGGCTGGCCGGCGGCCTGGCGGCTGGATGAGCGACCTGCTTACCAACGCCTCGCGCGATGAACCGAAGAAGCCCGAGGCGCCGCGGCCAGCAGCCAGCCCGCGTTCGCCTCTGCATGTCGTAGAGTCGCTCAACTCGCTTTCCGTCGACATTGCCCGGGCGATCGACCACGAAGCCTCGGTCGAACTGTGGGGCCGCTACCGCCGCGGTGAACGCGATGTGTTCACGCGCCGCCTTTATACACTGAAAGGCCAGCAGACCTTTGACGAGATTCGCCGCAAGTATCAGGCCGATGCCGAGTTCAAGGCCGCGGTCGACCGCTATTGCGACGATTTCGAGAAGCTTCTGAAGGACGTCGCGCGCAACGACCACGATAACGTCATGGCGCAAACCTACCTCACCTCTGACACCGGCAAGGTCTACACCATGCTGGCTCACGCAAGCGGCAGATTGAAGTAAGCCACCGCGACGGAGAGGACGGGAGATAACCGGCAGACGCTGTAGATCTGGCGCGCCTGTTTCGCGGCCCAAGAGAGACAGTTCGCATAGCCGTTGCGCCGCAAAGTGGTCCGCGCATGGCTTAAGATCGTTTCCGCAACCTGGCGCAAACAATACTCATCCGACAGGACGGCAAATGAGACCAAGCCTCAGGGAAAAAGCTATTTCAGTTTGCGATGATAAGATTTCGAAAAAAGGCGAAGGTGTTGGTCTGTCGTTCTATGCATTTTTTGCAAACGAGAACGATGATCCCGATCTGCTAATGGAAGCCGCAGAATGGTGGATCAAGTCACATGCCCTGGATCACTTCGAAAAGGCCGTTAAAATTCGCGAGATGATCAAGTCCGGACAATGACTTGTCGTTGATCCGTTGTATGTTTCCGGGGGAGACATACAAACCTTACCGCACTGAGTTGCCCGCAACTCATAATGCGCCTTTCTCAATCTTGCTGCGCTCTATTCCGAGCCAGTTTCGAAACGCTTGTCACGCAGCGCTCTTACCGAAACCGGTCCTACATTACAGACGATGACCAGCGGACGATCTCGTTCGCGACATCGCCGAAAGCAGCGTCGAGCGCCCTGACATAAGTGTCGTTGCCGCTTCCGCCGCCCACTGGCACGCGGGCCTCGAAGGTGCGCGACGCACGGACCACCCCGTCGCGGTCGTTCAGGACCTTCACGAAGATCTCAACGTCGGCGCTGTTCCCCTGCCCCAGCCGCACGCCGAAGGTCCGGATTTCGGAGATCACCTGATAGTCGATAGCAAGGCCCTGGCCAGGCAAGCCGACCCCGCCGAAATTGCCGGACCGCTGGAACGCTTCGGCCAGGCGCGCCTGCACGATCTTCGGGAGGCGGTCGGCCCACTGCGCGCCTTTCAGAAACTGTATGATTCCGGGAGCCGGTTCAATGACAATGCTCTGACCATCCAGAACCTTCAGCGCGGACGGTTCAGCAATCAGTATCTGCGTGCCCCGCCGATTGCGGCTCCCATCAGGTGAAGGCGCCGACAATTGATAGGTATCGAGCGGCGCGGGGCCGCCTCCAGGCAGAGCCGCGCAGCCCGCAAGCATGAGGGCAAGGAACGCCGTCCCGCATGAAAACCCACCAAATCTCACGTGCCGATCCCCGGAGACACTGGACGCAAAGTTCCACCACTATGAGAGCGCAGCCATCCCCTCAGATGCGCCAAGGACGCTCCAAAAGCTTGATTGTACGCATGTTCCGTTAAGGAAATCGACTCTCCGGCATCACGCGCTGTGACTGTCTTGAAGCCCGCTGAAAGTAATGTCAACGCCGGGCCCGGCCGTCAAATTGGCGAACTTCCCCCGCTCCACCGCTCAATATTCGCTGCGGGTTGCGTTCAAAATCACTGATCGCCTCCTCGATCCGCCCTATGGAGCGGCGGCCGTCCCGTGCCAATGCCTCGACCTCGCGAAGTCCCTGCGTGGAGAAGCGGGCGAAACCGTCGGTGATCGTCCCGAGCCGCGAATTGAGAGTATCGGCGACCTGCCGGAAGGCCTTTAGCGTGCTCGTCGCCTCCGTCATCACGCCTTGCGCTTCGCCAGACCCGAGCAGGCTGTCGACCTTTGCCAGAACGCCGTCGATCCTCACCGACGCCTGATTGAGCCGTTGAGCGAGCTGTTTGGCGTCGACAATGATCTGGTCGATATCCTCCGCACGGTCGCCTACCTTTTCCGTGACCTTGGCCACATCATCTGCGGCGCGATTGGCCGTCTGGCTGGCCTCCTTGATATTGTCGAGCGCTGTGCGGACCGTCGCCGGATCGACCGCCTCAACGACCCGGTCCACCTTGCCCAGCGTGTCGCTTGCCTTCTCGGAGAAGTTGTTGACGGATTTGACCGTGGTTTCCACGTTCGCAATGATCCGTTCCAGATCGTCGCTGCTGTCCCCCAGGCTTTTGGTGAAGGTCTCGACATTGTCGACAATGGCCGCCACCTTGTCCCGGTCGACCGAATTCAGCAGCTTTTCAGCGGCACCCAGTGTGCCATCCAGCTTGCCCGAGACGCCCGCCAGTTCGTCCGAAAGTGAACTAACGGCGGCCAGGAACTTGTCGATGCCGTCGGCATTCCGGGCCAGTCCGTCGGAGAATTTCTGGGCATTGGTCACCGTCGTCGTCAGAGGCCCCCGTACGTCGGCAACGAAGCCTTCCACCTGAGTCAGCACCGTATCGGCCCGCTTGAAGATGTTCTGCGCCGTCTGCAGCAGATTGGTGACCGCAGAAGGATTGGCAGTGATTTCGGCCACTGTGCCGTTCGTTTCAGCTTCATCCAGCAGGCTGGGCTCCTTCACGTCGGAGCCCTTCAGCTCGATATTCGCCGTGCCTGTGAGCCCGGCGATCCCGATATCCGCCTGGGTCGAACGTGTGATCGGCGTGTGACGGTCCACCAACGTTTCGGCAATCGCCACCGCGGGATTGTCGATGTCTATGAACACGCGCCGCACATCGCCGACCTTCACGCCGTTGAACAGCACCGCGCTGCCGCGGCTCAATCCGGATGCCGATCCGGGGATGCGGACGCGCAGTTGGATCGTCTCGCCCCGATCCCCGATCGCCGCCGTCCAATACACAAAGCCGAAAGCGGCCAGGATGGCCGCCAGCGTGAAGATGCCGACGATGACATAGTTGGCTTTGGTTTCCATGCGCGTCAGTTCCTTGCCGCGAGATCGAGCTGCCGCGCCCGTTTCCCGCGGAAATACGATTTCACCCAGGGGTCTTCGCTCGCCAGCATGTCTTCGACCGTGCCCTCGACGATGACCTTCTTGTCTCCAAGCACTGCAATGCGATCGCAGACAGAGAACAGGCTGTCGAGATCGTGCGTGACCATGTAGACGGTAAGCCCCATAGTATCCCGCAGCTTGGCGACCAGTTCATCGAACTCCGCCGCGCTGATCGGGTCGAGGCCCGAGGTCGGCTCATCAAGGAAGACGATGTCCGGATCGAGCGCGAGAGCTCTTGCGAGCGCGGCACGCTTGATCATGCCGCCGGAAAGCTGCGACGGGAACTTGACCGCCGCGTCTCGCGGCAGTCCCACGAGTTCGATCTTGAGCAGAGCAAGTTCGTCCATCAATTGTTTGGGCATGTCGAGGTATTCGCGCATCGGCACCTGTACGTTCTCCTTGACCGTAAGGGCCGAAAATAGCGCGCCGTGCTGGAATAGCACGCCGAGGCGCATGTCGAGCCGCATCCGGTCGAGTTCGCTTGCCTTGTCGACGTCAATGCCAAACAGCTTGATCGTCCCGGACTGTTTGCGGTTGAGGCCAAGAATGGTCCGCAGCAAAACCGACTTGCCGGCGCCCGATGCACCGACGAAGCCGAGGATCTCGCCGCGATAGATGTCGAGGGAAAGGTTCTCCAGCACGACATTGTTGCCGAATGCGACCGTCACGTCACGCACCGAAAGCACGACCTCCTTCTTCGCGCTCAGTAGCGGGGCAGATTCGGTCCTCAATCGCTCAATGTTGGTCATGATGCGCCCTAGAAATCGATTGCGGCGTAGAACATGGCGAACAGCCCGTCCACGATGATGACGACGAAAATCGCCTTCACGACCGATGACGTGACATGCCGCCCGAGCGATTCGGCACTACCGCCAACCTTCATGCCTTCGACCGACCCGATGATGCCGATGATCATCGCCATGAACGGCGCCTTGATCAATCCGGCCAGAATCGTTGAAACATCGATGCTTGCGCGCAACCGGTCGATGAATGCTTCGGGCGGAATGCCGGAATAGGTCCATGCCGTAAGGATCGCGCCGCCAAGCGCGGCGAAATTTGCCGCGACCGCCAGGCACGGCAAGGCAATCACCAGCGCCACAAGGCGGGGAAACACCAGCACGCCGACAGGATTGAGGCCGATGACCGTCAGCGCATCGACCTCCTCGCGCATCTTCATCGAGCCGATCTCGGCGGTGATCGCGCTGCCGGAGCGCCCGGCGATCATGATGGCGGTCAAAAGGACGCCGAGTTCGCGCAGAACCAGAATGCCGACAAGGTCGACCACGAAGATCTCCGCGCCGAAGTAGCGCAACTGATAGGCGCCCTGCTGCGCAACGATGGCGCCGACAATGCCGGCCATCAGGAGGACCACGGGGATGGCGCCAACGCCCATCCGGTCGATCTGATGGATGATCGCAGCCGGGTTCACGGCGTGGCCGCGGCCAAGCTTCATCTGCGCTCCGCGAATGGTCGATCCCAGGATGTACATGCTGGCGATAAAGTCGTCGCCAGCGGCGTAGACGGCCCGTCCGACGGTTTCCAGCAAGCGGCGAAGCGGGCTCGGCTTCTTCGGAGGGACAGGCACTTCCTTGCCGCGGCTCGCCTCCGCGACGGCGCGGAGAAGGATCGCGGCAGCCTCGCTCTCGCCGGACACCTGTGTTTCAACGCCGCGCGCCGCGTACGCCGCAATCAGCCGCTCGATGACCCAGGCGCCGGCCGTATCGATCCGCTGGATGCCGGAAACGTCCAATGCGACGGAATGGATATTGGGGCGTCCTTCCAGCGCCCGCAGGTCGGCGTCCACATCGTGCATGCGCCGCGTCGTCCAGTTGCCGGAGAAGGCGCAAACAAGCACGCCATCCTCCTCCCGGGCTTCGACCGTGGGGTGGTTCTGTGCATCCGGGGTCCGGCTTGCTTCCAGCGGAGCATCGGTCAACATGGCGTGGAGTCTTACCCCGTCGGCTCGGGTCTGTCACTTTGAAGCGACCTACCCTCCTGATTCCAAGGAAGAAAAAATATGCCGCGTGACATTTCCGTCGAGTCCGAGCGCTTTCCGATCGCCGGGAGCTTCACGATTTCACGCGGCTCGAAAACGGAAGCAGAGGTCCTTATCTGCACGATCACCGACGGCAAACATACCGGACGCGGCGAATGCGTGCCCTACCGGCGATACGGCGAAACGATACAGACCGTCCGGGATGCGATCGAAGCGGTGCGCGTGGAAATCGCGAACGGGGCAACCCGCGAGGCGCTGATCGGCCTTATGCCCGCAGGCGCGGCCCGCAATGCCGTCGATTGCGCATTGTGGGACCTGGAAGCCAAGTCTACTGGCCGCCGCGTTCATACGGCGATATGCCGGCGTCCGCCGCGACCGATCGAAACTGCCTTCACTCTGTCGCTGGGTGAGCCGGAAGCGATGGCGGCAGAGGCCCGCGCCAACGCCGCCCGGCCGCTGCTCAAGGTCAAGGTCGGCGGAACCGGCGACATCGCCCGCATCCGCGCCGTCGTCGACGCAGCGCCCGACAGCCGCATCATCCTGGATGCCAACGAAGGGTGGACCGAAGAAAACATCCGGGAAAACCTTGCCGCAGCCGCCGAACTGGGCATCGCCCTGATCGAGCAGCCACTTCCGGCGGGTCGGGACACATTGTTGGGGAACATCCCGCATCCGGTACCGATCTGCGCCGACGAGAGCGTCCATACCGCAGCAGACCTCCCTGCCCTTGTCGGCCTCTATGACGCCGTCAACATCAAGCTGGACAAGGCCGGCGGCCTGACCGCGGCTCTGGCGCTCAGGGATCGCGCCCGGGAGCTCGGTTTCGGTGTGATGGTCGGCTGCATGGTCGGGTCGTCGCTTGCAATGGCGCCGGCGGTCTTGCTGGCGCAGGATGCCGATTTCGTCGATCTCGACGGGCCGCTGCTTCTGGCGCGCGACCGGACGCCGGGCCTGATCTACGAAGGTTCGCTCGTGTCAGCGCCGAATCCTGATCTCTGGGGCTGAACGCCAGGCCAGGCCGGCAAGGCCGAGACCGAGAAGCGCAACCAGCGCCATCACGTAGAACCCCTTCTCGCCGATCGATTCATAGAGCGGACCAGACAGCAACGTCATCACGGCAAGGCCGAAGCCACTGGCGAAGTAGGCGATCCCCTGGGCCGCGCCTGTCCGCTCTTCCGGGATGGTTTCCGCAATCATCTTCTGCAAGCTGAGCAGGATCAGTCCGGTCGAGAGCGCATGTAAGGCTTGCACTGCAAAGAAGCCCGCAGCGCCAAGACCGCTGCCCCAGATCAACGGAAAGGCGACCCAACGGACGATGGCCGACACGGCGGCGATGACAAGGGTCGCGGTCGCCGATACGCGGCCGAAGAGCCGCGTAAACACCATGAAGATCCCCACTTCGGCAACCACGGCGAAGGCCCACAGCACGCCCACCAGGCCATCCGAAAGTCCGAGAGATTTCCAGTAGATGGAAACGAATGCGTAGAGGAAGGCGTGGCTGGCCACTGTGACGCCCGCGCTCGCGACGAAGAAAAGGAAATAGGGCTGCATCAGCGATGGCGCGACCTCCGAAAGGTCGGCCGCCGACAAGGGCGACGCGCGCCGCGGACGCCCCAGCCTGGGCGCCAGAAAGGACGCTGCAAGCGCAGCCGCCAGACCGGCTCCGATCAGCACCGGGATGATGGTTTCATTCGTATAGGCAAGGACCGCCCCGCCCCCGAAATTGGCCAGAAAGAACGAGATCGATCCCCAGATGCGCATGCGGGAATAGTCCGAGCCGAAGCGGCGGACGCCGGATAGTGCGAGCGAGTCGGCCAGCGGCGAATGCGGGGTCCAAACGATCGCGAGCAGCAGAGACACGCCGAGCACGATCCCGTAGGTCGGCTCCAGAAAATACCCGGTCGAGAACGCAAGCGCGGCGCCGCAGAGCCCGATGAAGACGTCTGCGCGATCCTCCGCCCTGTCGGCCAGCGTAGAGATGATGGGCGTCGTAACGACCCTCAGGAACATGGGCGCGGACAGGATGACCGCGATCTGTTCGGCGTCGAAGCCACTCGCCTCCAGCCACAGGGGAAAATACGGCAGATGCACGCCCATCGGCACGAAAATGGCCGCGAAAATCACGGAAAGGCGCAGTTCGAAATAGCGCGGCTTCACAAGCTGTTCGGGCGTAAGCGGCGGAAGTGACATCGATGACCGGATGAATCAGGCGGAGGGACAATAGCGCCGTATTCGCCTGGCCTTATCACGACCGCTTCGCGCGGGAAACCGGCTGGCCCAACAGTTCGCCGCCACTAGCGCGTATGGCAGCATGACGCTTTCCAGCGCTTCCGGACAGGCGGCTCCGCATCGCTCAGGCAAAGCGCTTGGCGCCGGCGACGCAGAGAACGACCAGCCCGGTCACCGCGATCATCGACCAGGCGACCGGTTCGCCGAGAAGCAGCCCCGCAAGCAACAGGCCGAAGAAGGGCTGGAGCAATTGAAGCTGACCAACCCCGGCGATGCCGCCAAGCGCGAGTCCCCTGTACCAGAAGACGAAGCCGACAAGCATGCTGAAGACCGAAACATACGCCAGCCCTAGCCAGGCCGGGCCACCGATCCCGATCCAGACATCCGGCAAGGTGGCGACGGCGATCACAGCCATGACGGGGAGCGCGACCACGAGCGCCCACGAGATCACCTGCCATCCGCCGAGGCGGCGCGAAAGGCTGGCGCCCTCGGCATAGCCGAGACCGCAGAGCACGATCGCGGCGACCATGAGCAGATCGCCTGCTGGCACAGCGAAACTGCTGTTCGCGAGGGCGAAGCCGGCGACCGACGCGGCCCCGACGGCCGAGAACAGCCAGAAGGCCGGCCTTGGCCGCTCGCCGGCCCGGACAACGCCGAAAATCGCGGTCGCAAGCGGCAGGAGACCGATGAAGACAATCGAACGGGCAGAGGTGATGTGCCGGAGCGCCAGCGCCGTCAGGAGCGGAAAGCCAATCACCACCCCGATCGCCACCACCGTGAGCGGCGCGAGATCCCTCTTCTCCGGAGGTTTTTGGCGAAGTGCGAGAAGCAGAGCCGCGCCAAGCAGAGCCGCGATGACCGCACGGGCTGAGGTCAGGAACAGCGGCGTGAATCCACCGACGGCAACGCGAGTCGCCGGTAGCGAACCGCTGAAGATGATGACGCCGAGCAGGCCGCTTCCCCACCCTTTCGTCGTGCGCTGCATGATTGTCTCCGTCGCATATCGCTCATCGATAGCGCACGAGCGACTGCGGCAACAGCGACACTCCAATGTGTGAGACCAAACGGTGTGCGTCAAACGAGCCATATAGTTGAGAACGGCGTGACCGAAAGCGGCGTGGCCTTTCCATCCAGCCGGCGTAAGCATAAGCTCCGGGTCCCGAGTTTTCCCGAGCCTGCCGGAATCCCAATCCCATGCGTGACCTGCAACTGCCCGGCCGTTCCGTCGTCATGGGCCGGCACGGCGCCGCCGCCACCTCGCATTCTCTTTCCACGCTCGCCGCCATCGAGATCCTGCGCCACGGCGGCAATGCCGCCGATGCCGCTATCGCCGCCTGCGCGGTGCAATGCGTGGTCGAGCCGGGTTCGACCGGCATCGGCGGCGACAATTTCGTCCTCTTCGCTCCCGCAAGTAACACCACAAAGGGCGGCAAGGTCTATGGCCTGAACGGCTCGGGCCGCGCGCCCAGGGGCCTAACCGCAGAGCATCTGCTGAAGCAGGGACTGAAAGAGATCGAGCTGACCTCGGTGCATGCCGTCACCATCCCCGGCGCGATCGATTCTTGGAGCAAGCTGAACCAGCGTTTCGGCTCCATGCCGCTGGCCGAGCTGCTGCAGCCCGCCATCCGTCATGCCGAGGAAGGGTTTGCGGTGACCGAGCGCGTCGCCACCGATTGGAGTCGCAATGAAGGCAAGCTGAAGGCGGACGCCAATTCCGCGCGCATGTGGTTGAAAGACGGCGGACGTGCCCCGAAAGCCGGCGAGGTCTTCCACCAGCCCGAGCATGCGAAAGTCTTCCGGGAGATCGCCGCCAAAGGCCGCGACGGATTCTATACTGGCTGGGTCGCCGAGGACATAGTGGCCTATCTACGCAGCGTGGGCGGCATGCATGCGCTGGAGGATTTCGCCACCCAGGAGGCCTTCTGGGTCGAGCCGATTTCGACGACCTATCGGGGCATCGAGGTGCTGGAGATTCCGCCGAACGGCGTCGGCATCACGACATTGCTGATGCTCAACATCCTGAGCGGCTTCGACTTGAGCAAATACGATCCGGTCGGCGTCGAGCGTTTCCATATCGAAGCCGAGGCCACAAGGCTGGCCTTCCAGGCGTGCGACATGTATGTCGCCGACCCCGCCTTTGCCGATGTGCCTGTGCAAAAGCTGCTTTCGGCCGGCTTCGCCGACGAGCTTCGCGGCCGCATCGACCTGAAGAAGACCATGCCGGCATTGGGTCCGGCCGGCAGGTCCACATATCGCGATACGGTCTATATCAGCGTGGTCGACGAAAAGGGCAATGCCTGCTCCTTCATCAACTCCTTGTTCTGGTCTTATGGCACCGGCCTGAGCAGCCCGAAGACCGGCGTGCTGCTGCAGAACCGTGGCGTCGGCTTCCGCGTCGATCCCGCGCATCCCAATTGCGTGGCGCCATGGAAGCGCCCCCTGCATACCATCATCCCGTCAATGGCCATGAAGGACGGCAAGCCCTGGCTCTGTTTCGGCGTGATGGGCGGCGGCTTCCAGCCGGTCGGCCAATGCCACGTGCTGACCAATATTCTCGACTTTGGCATGAATGTGCAGGAAGCCATCGACTGCGCCCGTGGCTTTCACCAGATGGGTCGCTTTGAGGCGGAGCGCGGCATCCGCGAGGATGTGCTGAACGGTCTCGCGGCGCTGGGCCACGAGATCAAGATGGCCGAGATGCCCCTTGGCGGTGGCCAGGCAATCATGATTGACACGTCCCATGGCGTGCTTCAGGCCGGCTCGGATCCGCGCAAGGACGGCTGCGCGCTGGCTTATTGAAACCTGGTCTGCGGATTGGGTTTGAGCCATATCCGCAAAGCCAGAGGCGAGGATTTCGGCGTTCCCGTTCAGGCCGCCTCGGTTGCCTCATTGTCGTTGACCACTGTCACGAGGCGTCTCGCCGCGATCGGTGACGCCAGCACCTGCGCCCAGTGGATGATTTCCATCGAGCCGTCGAAGTGTTCGGCGACGGCCGTACAGCTTTCAACCCAATCGCCGGTGTTGATGTATTCGACGCCCCCAATCGCTTCGATCGCGGCGTGGTGGATATGCCCGCAAATGACGCCGTCCACGTTGGACCGGCGCGCCTCTTCGACGACGATTTGCTGGAAATGACTGATAAAACTGACCGCCTTCTTGACCCTCACCTTGGCCCATGAGGAGAACGACCAATACGGCATACCGAAAATGCGGCGGAAGCGCGCAACCACGCGGTTGGTGACGATGGCGAGGTCATAGGCCTTGTCACCCAGATAGGCCAGCCAACGTACATTGTGGACGATGGCATCGAACTGGTCGCCGTGGATGACCAGGAATTTGCGGCCATCAGCCGCCTCGTGGACGGCTCGGTCCGCAACGACGATGCCGCCGAAATGCCTGCCCTGGAACATCCGCAGAAACTCGTCATGGTTGCCCGCAATGTAGGTAACACGCGTGCCCTTCCGCGCTTTGCGCAGCAACTTTTGCACTACGTCATTGTGCGATTGCGGCCAATGCCAGGCCCTGCGCAGCCGCCATCCATCCACGATGTCGCCGACCAGGTAGATCGTTTCTGCATCGTGATGCCGCAGAAAGTCGATCAGGAACTCCGCCTTGGCGGGTTTCGAGCCAAGATGGACGTCGGAAATGAACAGCGTTCGAAAGTTGCGGGGCGTTTCGCCGGACATCCAGCTTTTCCAATCGGTTGCGGCGCAATCGCTATGCCCCGATTCATGCAACAGCCGTATGACGGTTGCGGTCGATGGATCGAGCGGGATAGTTTGGCCCCCGCAAATTAGGGAGACGCTGTCATGGATCTGGGCATCAAAGGCCGGAAGGCGATCATTTGCGCATCGAGCCGGGGGCTTGGCCGTGGGTGCGCCCTTGCTCTGGGGGAGGCCGGTTGCGACCTTGTCGTCAATGGACGCGACGAGACGCGCCTTACCGCCACAGCGAGCGAAATTCGCGACAGGTTCGGGGTAGCCGTTATCGAAGTCGCCGGCGATGTGTCGAACCCTGATGTCCAGAAAGCGCTTCTCGACGCCTGTCCGGAACCGGACATTCTGGTCAACAACAATGGCGGCCCGCCTCGCCGCGAGTTTCAGGACCTCACCAGAGCCCAGATTCTCGAAGGCGTGACCAACAACATGGTGACGCCGCTGGAGCTCATACAGGCGGTGATCGGCGGCATGGCGGATCGCGGTTTTGGCCGCATCGTCAACATCACTTCGCTTTCCGTCTATGTACCGATCTCCGGGCTGGACGTTTCGTCCGGGGCACGTGCGGGGCTGACCGCATTTCTGGCAGGAGTTGCCCGTACGGTGGCAGACCGCAATGTTACCATCAACAATCTGCTTCCGGGCAAGCTCGATACCGACAGGCTGCGCGGGGCCTCGCGTGGCGGCCAACCCCTTTCGGACGAGGAAAAGCGCTCGGCCTTGATTGCCGATATCCCGGCCAAACGGCTCGGCACGCCCGAAGAGTTCGGCCAGATTTGCGCGTTCTTCTGTTCAGTCCATGCCGGCTATCTCACGGGACAGAACATTCCGGTGGATGGCGGCAGTTATATCAGCGCCTTCTAAGTGCGATTAAAACGCGAGAATATAGGCGCAGCTTATTGATATTGCATCTTATTCACCACGTAGTTGTGTGCCACTCTTTTTGCGCTAAGGCATCTCGCGATTCCATCTGCGCATGATAAAACCGGCGGACGCACACATTCCCGAGGGAGCCGAAAATGAACGTCGAAACGAAGAAGGCCGCCGAGGGCTCCGATCTCGATGAGGCGGCATTGTACTTCCACAAGTATCCGACCCCCGGAAAGCTTGAAATCCAGGCGACGAAGCCCCTGGGCAACCAGCGCGACCTGGCTCTCGCCTATTCGCCCGGGGTCGCAGCGCCCTGTCTTGCCATCAAGGACGATCCCGCGCTGGCCGCCGACTATACGGCGCGCGCCAATCTGGTCGCGGTGATCTCGAACGGTTCAGCGGTTCTCGGCCTCGGCAATATCGGCCCTTTGGCGTCCAAGCCGGTGATGGAAGGCAAGGCGGTGCTGTTCAAGAAGTTTGCCGGCATCGATGTGTTCGATATCGAGATCGACGCGCCGGAGATCGACCGCATGGTCGAAACGGTGGCAGCTCTGGAGCCGACATTTGGCGGCATCAATCTCGAGGACATCAAGGCGCCCGAATGCTTCGAGGTCGAAGAACGCCTGAAGGCTCGCATGGGCATTCCCGTCTTCCACGACGACCAGCACGGCACAGCGATCATCGTCGCCGCCGCCGTATTGAACGGGCTCGAATTCGCGGGAAAGGCGATCGAGAACATCAAGATCGTCACTTCCGGCGCGGGCGCTGCGGCGCTCGCCTGCCTGAACCTGCTGGTTTCCCTTGGCGCGAAGCACGAGAACATCTGGGTCACTGACCGTCATGGCGTGGCTTACAAAGGCCGCATCGAGGAGATGGACCGCTGGAAAGACCCCTACGTCAAGGAAACGGAGGCCCGCACGCTTGCCGACGTCATCGGCGGCGCAGATGTCTTCCTCGGTCTGTCGGCGGCCGGGGTATTGAAGCCCGAGTTGCTGCAATACATGGCGGAAAAGCCACTGATCCTGGCGCTCGCCAACCCTACTCCCGAGATCATGCCGGAGGTGGCGCGTGCGGCCCGGCCGGATGCGATGATCTGCACGGGCCGTTCGGATTTTCCCAATCAGGTCAATAACGTACTTTGTTTTCCTTACATCTTCCGTGGAGCGCTCGACTGCGGGGCGAAGGCGATCAACGAAGAGATGAAGATGTCGGCTGTCCGCGCCATCGCGGCGCTCGCCCGCGAGGAACCGTCAGATATCGCCGCCCGCGCCTATTCCGGCGAGACGCCTACATTCGGGCCGGATTTCCTTATCCCTTCGCCGTTCGACCCGCGGCTGATCCTGCGCATCGCGCCGGCAGTCGCCAAGGCCGCCTGCGATAGCGGCGTCGCCACGCGTCCGATTGAGGACATGCCCGCCTATCTGGACCGCCTGAGCCGCTTCGTGTTCCGTTCGGGGCTTGTCATGAAGCCCGTTTTCTCGGCTGCGAAGAACGCGGCGTCCAAGCGGGTGATCTATGCCGATGGCGAGGACGAGCGCGTGCTGCGGGCTGCGCAGGTCGTGCTCGAGGAAGCCACCGCACAGCCTATCCTAATCGGCCGGCCGCATGTCGTCGACGTCCGGCTTCGCCGCTACGGATTGAAGATCAGGCCCGGCGTCGATTTCGAGCTGATCAATCCCGAGGATGACCCGCGCTATCGCGACTATGTCGACCTGCTGATCGAACTGACCGGCCGTCGCGGCGTCACGCCCGAAGCGGCCCGGACCCTGGTTCGCACGAATTCGACGGTGATTGCGGCGCTTGCGCTGAAACGCGGCGATGCCGACGCGATGATCTGCGGGCTCGAGGGCCGGTTCGAACGGCACTTGCGCAACGTGCAGCAGATCATTGGGCCGCGCGACGGCGTGCGGGATCGGGATCTGTCGACGCTTTCGATGCTGATCACCCAGCGCGGCATCGTGTTCTTTACAGACACTTACGTTTCGGTCGACCCGACTGCCGAGGAAATCGCGGAAATGACGCTGCTCGCGGCCGAAGAGATCAGCCGTTTCGGCATCGAGCCGAAGGCGGCGCTCCTGTCGCACTCCAACTTCGGCTCGCGCGATTCGGCCAGCGCGCTGAAAATGCGGGCAGCGGCCAAGATTCTCCAGCGCATCGCGCCGAACCTTCAAGCCGACGGCGAGATGCACGGCGATTCGGCCCTTTCCGAGCAATTGCGTCAGCGCGTCTACCCGCACTCGACACTCAAGGGCGAAGCCAATTTGCTGGTTTTCCCGAACCTCGATTCCGCGAATATCGCGCTCACCACGGTCAAGCAGATGATGGATGCCTTGCACGTCGGGCCGATCCTGCTCGGTGCGGCCAAGCCGGCGCACATATTGACGCCATCGGTCACGTCGCGCGGTGTGGTCAACATGACGGCGCTTGCTGTCGTCGAAGCCGCGCAACTGGCGCAGGAGGCGACAAAGTCGGCGTGAGGGCTGTAGCGGCGTAATCAGAGCGTTTTTTAACGTGAAATGGTAACATCTGCACAATAGGTTCCGTTGTTCGCTATCGATGCGGAGGGTTCATGGCTGGGGGGCCGCGAGACATTTGGAAAGCCGCAGCGCTGGCAGCCTGGTTAGGGCTCGCCCCCAGTCATGCCTCTGCCAACGAGCGGCTGTGCCTGCAGCTCGAAACGGAACTTGCCCAAGCCTCATTCGGCAGCGATCGATCGCAGCTCGCGAAGTACGATCGTGCCGTTGCCACTCAGCGCGAGGAATTGAACAAGGCCCGCACGCAGGCTCGGGAGGCGCGATGCGGATACTCCCTTCGGGAAGCCGGCCCGGATCTTTGTGATTCCCTCAATCTCACCATCGAACGCATGGTGCAAAACCTTGCCGGCCTCCAGAGCCGGCGACGGGAACTCGCGCAAGGAAGCGGGGCGCAGAGCGAGTATTCTCGCCTTCTGGCCGCGCTCGATGCCAATGGCTGTCGCAGCACCACCCTGGCGAGACAGGACCTACCCGGAGAGGATGACGGGACGGGCCTTGGCCCGTCGCCCTCCGGCCACCTTTTCGACGACAGTCTGGAGTGGGACGACAGTGACGGGGAAGAACTGTCATACGGCGCCGGCCGCGTGATCGTCCCCGGTCAATCGGATCAATTCGGCCTCTACGATCACTATCGCACAGTCTGCGTGCGCACCTGCGACGGCTACTATTTCCCGATCTCGCCCGCATCGTCTGTGGATGAATTCCAGCGCGATCAACATCAATGCGAGGCGACCTGTCCCGGAACTGACGTGCAGCTCTTTTATCAGGATATCGGCATCGACAGCGCGGCAAGCATGGTTTCGACGGCCACCGGACGAACCTACGAAGAATTGCCAGCCGCCTTCCGCTATCGGCGCGCGGACACCGTCCGCCGCCCGGCATGCAGCTGCAAGCCCGCACGTGGCTTCTCGGTCATCGGCGGAAATCCTCGCGCTCCGGGAGCGCTTCCTGCCCCCGAGCCGGGCGCCGCGAAAGCGAAGGAGCGTTCTTCAGGAAGCATCACCACATTCGGCGAGCCTGCCGCTCCAACCGCCGGCGTTGCGTCATCGCCCCCACCGACCCAATTGCCTCCGCCCGGCGAAAGGAAGGTCAGGGTCGTCGGCCCAAAGTTTTTGCCCGACCCAGAAGGGGCAATAGATCTGCAAGCTCCGGGCCCGAAGGCAGGCCCGTAAGCGCGAGTCTGAGTGGCATGAATAATGCCCTGCCCTTGCGATCCGTCTTCTCCTTGACCTGATCGGTCCAGCTCTTCCAAGTCGTCCGGTCCCAAGGCTCCTCCGGCAGAAGATCGAACGCTTGCCGCACGAAATCCCGATCATCTGCGGTAAGCTCTTCGGATGTCTCCGGGCCCTCCTCGATGATCCGCCACCATCGCGCGGCGTCGGCCTGCGTGTCGAGATTGCCCCGCACGGCCAGCCAGAACGTTTCGGCCCGATCCCCATCAATACCGAGCGCCTTGAGGCGTGGCTGCGCCTC
>JBEVEP010000326.1:0-3000 GCA_040512755.1 Mesorhizobium sp. | reverse complement strand
ATATCGCTGCTGGTCATCCTGCCGATTGCACTGCCCGGCATCATCACCGGCATCGCGCTGCGGTCGGCGTTCAATCTGGCCGACATCCCGTTCTCGTTCTGGACGATTGTGCTTGGCCACTCGACGTTCTGCGTTGTCGTTGTCTACAACAATGCAGTCGCGCGGTTCCGGCGTACTTCCGGCTCACTGATCGAAGCATCGATGGATCTTGGCGCCGACGGATTCCAGACCTTCCGGCATATCATCCTGCCCAATATCGCGACCGCGCTGCTGGCGGGCGGCATGCTGGCCTTCGCGCTGTCGTTCGACGAGGTGATCGTGACGACCTTCACCGCCGGCCAGCAGCAGACATTGCCGATCTGGATGCTGGAAGAACTCGTGCGGCCACGGCAGCGGCCGGTGACGAATGTTGTCGCCATGGCCGTGGTTCTGGTGACGCTGCTGCCGATCCTGCTTGCCTATTACCTGACGCGCGAGGGCGACCAGATCGCCGGCGCCGGTAAATGAACACCGGAGCGGCGCAGGCATCTGTTCCGCTCCAACCTTTTGTTTTTTCGCATGATCCCACCCGGAAATAGTGGATTGCGGGATCACGCTCCAAGGGAGAGACTTTCATGGATACACAGATGCTGATCGGCTCCAGGTTCGAGAAGGGTACCGAGACCGAGGAACCTATTCTCGATCCCAAGACGGGGGGCACGATCCTCGACCTGCCGGAGGCTTCGGAGAGGCAGATCGAGGCTGCGGTGGCTGCGGCGGAAAAGGCTTTCGCGACATGGTCGCGCACGACCCCGGCGCAGCGATCCGGCTACCTCCTCAAGATCGCCGACCGCATAGAAGCCGAGGCGAAGGAATTCGCCGCGCTTGAAGCGCTCAATTGCGGCAAGCCGATCAACGCGGTGCTAAATGACGAGATTCCGGCCATCGTCGACTGCTACCGTTTCTTTGCGGGCGCGGTGCGCTCGATGCCGGGTGCGGTTGCCGGAGAGTATATCGCCGGCCATACGTCAATGATCCGGCGTGATCCGATCGGCATCGTCGCGTCCATCGCGCCGTGGAACTATCCGCTGATGATGATGGCGTGGAAGCTCGCCCCGGCCATCGCTGGCGGCAATACGGTGGTCTTCAAGCCCTCCGAACAGACGCCGCTGACGGCGCTGAAGCTTGCCAAGATCCTCGCCGAGATACTTCCCGAAGGCGTTGTCAATGTCGTGCTCGGGCGGGGCGAAAGCGTCGGCAACACGCTGATCAATCACCCCAAGGTCAGCATGATTTCGATTACCGGCGATGTCGCCACGGGCAAGAAAGTGCTGCAGGCGGCGACGAAGTCGGTCAAGCGCACCCATCTGGAACTGGGCGGCAAGGCGCCGGTCATCGTTTTCGACGACGCGGATATCGACGCCGTTGTCACTGGGCTGCGCGCCTTCGGCTATTACAATGCGGGCCAGGACTGCACGGCCGCATGCCGCATCTATGCCGGCCAGAAGATCTATGACCGGCTGGTGGCCGACCTTACTTCGGCGGTGTCGACGATCAAATATGCGCAGCCCGACGACACGGAAAACGAGATCGGACCGCTGATCTCCAGGCGCCAGCGCGACCGTGTCGCGAGCTTCGTCGAGCGCGCTTCGGAACTGCCGCACATCGAGATCACCACCGGCGGCAAGCCGGGCGACGGCAGGGGCTTCTTCTATCAGCCGACAGTCGTCGCCGGCGCGCTGCAGGCAGACGAGATTGTCCGCAAGGAAGTGTTCGGTCCAGTCGTTTCGGTGACGCGGTTCTCGGATGTCGACGAGGCTGTCGGCTGGGCAAACGACAGCGACTATGGGCTTGCGTCCTCCGTCTGGACGAAGGACGTGTCGCGCGCCATGGCGACGGCCGCCCGGCTCCAATATGGCTGCACCTGGATCAACACGCACTTCATGCTGACCAACGAGATGCCGCATGGCGGGCTGAAACAGTCCGGCTACGGCAAGGACATGTCGCTCTATGCGCTGGAGGACTACACGGCCGTTCGCCACGTGATGGTGGCGCACGGCTAATACCAGTGGCTGCCATGTTTGACCGATTGTGCCGCCCCTCATCGCCCTGCCGGGCACATTCTCCCCGTAGAACGGGGAGAAGAGACGCCTTCATTGCGGATTTCGCCAATCGCCAACGCTGCAAATTTCAGCGCGGCCGACGTTTCCAGCGCTCCTGTACCCCGCTTGCGGGGAGAGGATGCCGGCAGGCAGGTGAGGGGCGGTACAATCGGTCAAAGTAGGAGCCATCAGTATAACGCGTCGGCTGAAATCAGAATCGACTGTTCAAACCGGAGGATCACGAACATGCGTCGCCGTCAGTTCTTCGTTGCTGCCGCCGCTCTGGGGCTGTCCGTCACCCTGCCTATGTCGACGGCCCTTGCCGCCGACACCGCGCAGGCGGTTGTGGAGGCCTATCTTGCGGCCTGGAATGCGCATGACTCAGCCAAGGCGGCTGACTATTTTGCGGAAGACGTCACCTACTACGACGCGGCGGTCGGAACGCCGGTCAAGGGAAAGGAGGCAGCAAAGACAGGCGTAATCGACAACTTCCTCAAGGCCGTTCCGGATGCGGTTTGGAAGATAAAAGGTGCGCCCGTCGTCCAGGACGATCGCATCTCGTTCGAATGGGAGTTCTCGGGCACCAACACCGGCGAGTGGGCGGACGGCACCAAAGCGACCGGCAAGACATTCTCTTTCACCGGCGCTTCGATGTTTACCATCAAGGACGGCAAGATCGTCACACAGAGCGACTATTACGACGCGCTTGGGTTCTACAAGCAGCTCGGACTGATGTGAGCGGGCGGCGGCTAAGATTGCCGGATAACCGCGATGGGTAGCCGCAGAGCTGCGCCCTTCGCACCCCCCTCTGTCCTGCCGGACATCTCCCCCGCAAGGGGGGAGATTGGCTTTCATTCAAGGCTTCGCCAATCTCCGACGTTGCACGATGAACACTGTCGTTGCGGTCGTCCGATCTCCC
>JBEVEP010000302.1:0-15318 GCA_040512755.1 Mesorhizobium sp. | reverse complement strand
TCAATCTCGAACGGTGGTGATTGGCGGCCGCGGTGAAGCGGCTCCCCCTTCTCCCCCTGTGGGAGAAGGTGCCTGATCGCAGCGAAGGCGTATGAGGGGTGTTCCAGCTTGGCGCGCCGCGCTCCGTCCAGCACCCCTCATCCGACCTCACCTGCGCTTCGCTTCTGCTCGGCCACCTTCTCCCACAAGGGGGAGAAGGAGAGGCGCGATATGCAGCGCTTCAGTTAATCTCGAACGGTGGTGATTGCCGGCCGCGGTGAAGCGGTTCCTCCTTCTCCCCCTGTGGGAGAAGGTGTCGAGGCGAAGCCGAGACGGATGAGGGGTGATTGCCGGTATCAAAGAGCCACAACATCTGTTGACGTCCGGAAGGACGGAGAGCGGAGCGCCCTATTCGTATTTCACCACTTTCTCCGGCAACAGCCCCTTGGGGGCGAAGCGCAACACCAGAGTGATCGCCAGCCCGATCACGAAGACGCGCATTTGAAGGGCGCGGGTCGCGAGATCGCCCGGAGCCTCCAGGCCGAAGAGGCGGTTGGCCCAGTAGGCGCCCTGTTCGAACAGGAAAAGCGCCGCCGGTTCCGACATGATCCAGACAATATAGACGAGCAGCGCGCCGAAGATCGTGCCGAGATTGTTTCCAGCGCCGCCCAGGATCACCATGACCCAGATCAGGAATGTGTGGTTGAGCGGCTGGAAGCTTCCGGGATCGAAGATGCTGGAGAAGGTGATGAGGGCCGCGCCGCCGATGCCGATGATGATGTTGCCGAGCACCAGCATCTCCAGGCGACGGCGATTAATGTCCTTGCCCATCGCTGCGGCGGAGAGTTCGTTGTCCCTTATGGCCCGCATCATGCGGCCCCATGGCGAGGCCCAGGCGCGTTCGAAGAGGATGTAGAGAATGACGATGAGGGTCGCGGTCACGCTGAGATAGGCGGCGCGCGAAAGCACGAAACCCAGCTCGTTGGGGGTGGGTACCGGCCATGGCAGCGGGGAGACGGTAAGCGTGCCTTTGGTGAGCCAGTCCGCATTCTTCAGGAACGCCTTGACGATTTCCGCAATGCCAAGCGTGGCGATTGCCATGTAGTCGGCGCGCAGGCCGAGCGTGATCTTGCCCATGGCCCAGCCGAGCCCTCCCGCGGCAAGACCGCCAAGGAGCCATCCGAGCCAGACCGGCAGGCCAAGGCCGCCGACGAAACGAGCCTGGCTCTCGATCAGTGCCGCTGCCGGGTCAAGTATACTTTGTACTGCCAGATAGGTGACCGCGGCGGCAATCAGCGTCAGCAATGTGCGGTAAGTCTTTGGAAGACCAAGGCGATGTGTCTGGCTAAGCGCGTAGGTGATTGCTCCGCCGACAACAAGATAGAGCGCCGCCCAGCCCAACATCGCGGGTCCTTCGCTGTCCCAGAATAGCGCGTTGACCGGGTAGGAGACCAGCATCGACACGAAGGCGGAGAGGGCGACGAAACCCATGATGCCGACGTTGAACAGGCCGGCATAGCCCCACTGGATCGTCAGGCCGAGTGCGATCAGGGCGTAGCAGCTTGCCTCCACCAGCATGCGGGTGCCGTAAGCGGCGCCGAGCCAGATGAAGACAAGGCCGACGAGGATAGCGATGCCAGTCGCCAGCGATAGGGCGCGTGTCTGATACGAGATCATTTCAGCAGCCTCCCCTTGAAGATACCGGTTGGCCGCCAGATCAGCACTGCGATCAGGATGAAGAAGGGAACGACGATCTTGTATTCGGTTGGCACGAAGGCAAGCTTCGTCGGCAGCTCTATCCATTCCGGCAGCAGCGGCTGAAACGGCCGCAACAGCACAGCCCAGTTGAAGACGGCGAGCGTTTCGGTGAAGCCGACCAGAAGGCCTCCGGCGACCGCACCGTAAGGCTGGCCGATGCCGCCCACGATGGCGGCCGCGAAAATCGGCAGCAGGAGATTGAAGGACAGATCCGGCTTGAGCGAGACGTCGAGCGACAGCAATGTGCCGCTCGCTGCCGCAAGCGCGCCCGCGATGATCCAGGTCGTGCGCACGACATGGTCGGTGCTGATGCCGGATACGCGAGCGAGGTCCGGATTGTCGGACATCGCTCGCATCGCCTTGCCCATGCGCGAGCGCGTCAGGAAGAGATGAAGAGCCACCACCGCGAAGATCGTGAACAGGATGAGGATGAGCTGCGGTTGGGTGAGCACGATATCGCGCCCGCCGAATGCCATCCGGTAAATGCCTTTGGCGCCGGAGTCGAGCTGGCGCGCGGTCGTCCCCGCGAAAAGCCGGATCAGGCCCTGCATCATCAGCATGACGCCGATAGACGCCATGACAATGACCACCGGCTTGACGTTGGCGGCGCGCAGCGGCCGGTAGAAGACCCGGTCGAGAGCGATCGCCATCAGCGCTGTCACGGCCATCGCAACAGGCAGGAGCACGAACGCAGAGGGAAGGCCCACGGCTGCGCCGGCATTGGGAAACAGCAAAGTGAGGATGAATGCAAAGAATGCGCCCGACGTCATCATGTCGCCATGCGGGAAATGCGCAAAGCGCAGAATGCCGAAGACCAGCGTCACGCCGATGGCGCCCAGCGCGTAGATCGATCCGATGATCAGTCCCGCCAGCACGCCCTTGTTGATGAAGAATACGAATTCGTTGATCGGCAGCGCTGCCAGAAATCCCGTTTCGCCCATCGTCTATGCCCCGCCGCCCAGGAAACTCTTCGCCACTTCCGGATCCGCGAGAAGCTCGGCCCCCGTGCCCGTGAAACGGTTCCTGCCGGTGGCGAGCACGAAGCCGCGATGGGCGATGCCCAGCGCCTGCTTTGCGTTCTGCTCCACCATCAAAATGCCGACGCCGGAACTGTTGATGGCGATGATGCGGTCGAAAATCTCGCCCATGTAGCGTGGCGAAAGGCCGGCCGTCGGTTCATCGAGGAGAAGGAGCTTAGGTTCGGTCATCAGTGCGCGACCGATCGCCACCATCTGGCGCTGGCCGCCCGAAAGCTCGCCGGCCGGCTGCCGGCGCTTGTCCTTCAGAGGCGGGAAATAGCCGTAGACCCGGTCGATCAAATGCCTGAAATCGTCGCGCCTGATATAAGCGCCCATCTCAAGGTTCTCCTCGACCGACATGGTCGGGAAGACGTTGAATTCCTGCGGGACGAAGGACATGCCTTCGCGAACCAGTTTTTCGGGTCGCAGATTGGTGACAGTCTTGCCCCCGAAAGTCACGTCTCCCTGCGAGACTTCGAGCAAGCCGAACAGCGCTTTCAGCGTCGTCGATTTGCCGGCGCCGTTCGGGCCGACAATCACGCCGATCTCATGGGCATCGACGCTGATGTTTACGCCGTTAAGGATGTTGGCGCCGCCATAGCCGCCATGAATGTCGGTCATTTCCAGGAGGCTCATGCGCGCTTTTCCACTGTGCCGCCTCCGAAATAGGCTTCGATGACGCCCTCGTGCTGGCGTATCTCGGCCATCGGCCCCTGCAGCATCACGCTACCCGCGGCCATCACGATGACCGGATCGCAGAGCCGCGCGATCAGGTCCATGTCGTGCTCGATGACGAAAAAGGTTAGCCCCTCTTCGCGGTTCAGCCGCTCCACCGCCGCAGCAAGGTCATTCAGCAGTGTGCGATTGACGCCGGCTGCGATCTCGTCGAGCAGCACCACGCGCGGTTCCGTCATCATGACGCGGCCGAGCTCAAGCAGCTTTTTCTGACCGCCCGACAGGTTGCCGGCGCGCTCGTTCTTCACATGGGAGAGCCGCAAAAGCTGTATGATTTCCTCGGCCTTGCCGCGGGTGTGACGTTCCTCGTGCACGACCTTGCCACGGCGGAAGAAGGCGTTGACGACGTTCTCGCCGCACTGGTTGGCGGGGACCATCATCAGGTTCTCCAGCGCCGTCATGTTGGAGAATTCCTGGGCGATCTGGAAAGTGCGCAGCAGGCCTTTCGAGAACAGCTTGTGCGCCGGCAGGCCGGTGACGTCCTCGCCGTCGAGAAGGATACGGCCGGAGCTTGGAGCAAACGCACCCGCGACCATGTTGAAGAGCGTGGTCTTGCCGGCGCCGTTTGGACCGATCAGGCCGGTGATGGAGCCTTCTGCGACCTGCAGCGAGCAGCGGTCGACGGCAAGCAGGCTGCCGAACCGCTTGCTCACGTCTTGAACATCGATGATTGTCGTCATGTTGTCCCTGAGAGCTTCCCGAAGCGTCTCCGTGCCGGTCGGAAACAACCCGCCGCATCGCGTCACTTCAACCCGCGCCGGTCATAACCACGCGGGGAGGGATTTGACAAGCATGGCGAGTGAGGCGGCTGTGATTCGATCGTTGTCAAATGTCTCTGTTCGTAAGGCTGATCTGGCAGCAGCCGGGTCCATCACCGGGTTTCCAGGTGATATTGTGGAAGCGGACGCCGGTCGCTTCGAAGAGGCCACGGTCGAAAGCACCAGCAATTCGGCAGAGCGTGGCGAGCTTTTCTTCGCCGACGCCGGCCTCGATCCATGCATCCTTCAAAGGGCATCGCTTCACCCTGAAGCTGATGGCATTCTCGCTTCGCTCGACATCGGTGGGATACATGCGCCCATCGTCAGGGCTGATTGCCAGAAACGCCTCGCCGATGGCGCAGGCGTCGTTGGGTCCGAGGCCGGCGAAAACCGTTGCCGCCTCCTGACCGCGTTTCTCAAGCACCTTTATCATGATTGCTTCGGCCCGCTCGGCGCCCAATTCGGCTGAAAGTTCGTCATAGAACAGGCGGTAGAGGTCGGCCCGGTTCCGGAAGGCGGAATCGAGCTCGAAGCTCAGTCTATCCGCTCTGGAAGGGTCCGCGGTCATCGAGCTTCTTCCGTTGGCGCGTAATGCAGCAGTCTTGGCGCGGCGGCGACGAGAGCCTTGCCTGTCGCAGATTGCGGGGCCGCAATGACGTCCTCCGCGCGGCCGGTTTCGACGATCTTTCCAGCGTCCATGATGGCTACCCGATGCGCTACGGCGCGGACAGCGCCAAGGTCATGCGAGATAAAAAGATATCCGATGTTCTCGCGTCTTTGCAGATCGGCGAGCAGGGTGAGGATATCGCGCCGGATCGACACGTCGAGCGCCGAGACCGCTTCATCGAGAACGATCAGCGACGGCTTCGTTGCGATGGCGCGCGCGATCGCCACACGTTGGCGCTGGCCTCCCGATATCTCGTGAATTGAGCGCGATTGCAGTTTTGGCGACAGGCCGACGCGCTCGAGCAGCGCCGCAATGGCGCTGGAACGGTCCCTTCGGCTGACAACGCCGTGTATCCGCAACGGGTCGCCGATGACCCGCGCGACAGTTGCCCGCGGATTGAACGCTGCATGCGGGTCCTGAAACACCATTTGCAGCCGGCTGCGGGTCTTGCGAAGTTCGCGCCCTCGCAACGTGAGCAGGTCGCGCCCCTCGAACGATATGCTCCCAGCATCCGGCTGCAGCAGACGCAGGATCGCGCGCCCAAGCGTTGACTTTCCGCTGCCTGAAGGGCCGACCAGCGCCAGCGTCTCGCCGCGGTCGATACTCAGACTCACGCCTTCAAGAGCGGCGAGCGTATGGCCCCCGCGCGAGAAACGTTTGGCAAGATCGGTCACGGAAAGGAGGTGACGGCTCATGGCGGGCCCGCTCGGGCGGAAGCAGCTCCTCCGCCGCTATGCCATGGTTTCGTCGTGTCGAGCCCCAAATGTGCGTCGAGCAGCAACCTTGTGTACGGGGTGCGCGGCGCCGTCAAAAGGCTTTCCGCCGGACCGACCTCGATCAACCGCCCATCCCGGAAGACAGCGATCCGATCGGCGATCTGAGAGGCGAGAGCGATGTCGTGGCTGATGAATAGCAGTGACATGCCGTCCTCTGCGACTAGCTGCTTGACCAACGCCATGATCTCGGCCTGCACGATCGTATCCAACGCGCTCGTTGCTTCATCTGCAATCAAAAGGCCCGGCTTCCCCGCGATGGCTGCCGCGATGGCGATCCGTTGCTTCTGGCCTCCCGAGAGCTGGTGCGGGAAAGCCTTCAATATCGACGCCGGGTCCGGCAGCCTGACGCGCCCGGCCAGTTCCTCAGCAAGCGCAAAGGACTGTTGCCATGTCGCGCCGCGATGTGTTCGCGCCACTTCAGCGATTTGTTTGCCGATGGTCATCACCGGGTCGAGACTGGCTGACGGGTCCTGAAACACATACCCCACGTCCCGTCCGTTGACGGGAGCACGTCTCAGCGAGGGCCAGTCGATGCTCCCGACAATTTGCGTTCCCGCGGGCAGCAAGCCGCAAATGGCCCGCGCCAGCGTACTTTTGCCGGAGCCGCTCTCGCCGATGATGGCGAGCCGCTCGCCGTCCTCCAGATCGAGATCGACGCCGGTGAGCGCCGTTATTTCCTCCGCGTCGCGCCTGTACGTCACGCCAAGGCCGCGGATCGCAAGCTTTCTCATGCGATCCCCTTTCTGACTGCCGATGCCTCCACCGTGGCTTCTCCGGCGAGGTAGACGCCGAGCACTGTCAGCACCAGCGCGATGCCCGGAAAGATGGAAAGGTAGGGCGCGGACCGCAAAACGGCGCGGCCTTCGGCGATCATGCCGCCCCAGGTGACGCGGTTTGGATCACCAAGGCCAAGGAAGGAAAGTGCTGCCTCGATCAGGATTGCCTGGGCCACGATCACCGATGAAAGAGCCAGGACCGGCGGCAATGCATTTGGCAGGACTTCCCGAAAGGCGATCGCCAGTGGATGCATCCCGGCGACACGGGCTGAGGCGACATAGTCGCGTTCACGAATTGAGAGTACCTCGGCCCTGGCCACGCGCGCCGGTCCCGTCCAGGCGGCGAGCGCAATGGCAATGACGACCGCCGCCAGCGAAGGGCCGACAACGCTGACAAAGGCCAACGCGAGCAGGAACCCGGGCACAGTCTGGAAGGCTTCCGTGATCCGCATCAGTGCTTCATCCATGAGCCCGCCGGCAAAACCCGCCAGCGTGCCGACGATCGCGCCGAAGGCAATCGCGGCGGCGGCCGCAGCGATTCCGACCGTAAGCGAGGTGCGCGCGCCGTGCAGGATGCCCGCGAGCACATCGCGGCCGAGCCGGTCGGTGCCGAGCGGCAGCGACCAATCCTGAAACGGCCCAATCAGTGCCGGCCCCGCAATCGACAGCGGATCGCGCGGGAAGAAGAACGGAGCGGAAAGGGCGAGGATGGCAAAGATGAGGAGAAGGCCAGCGCCTGCCAATCCTTCCGGTGAGCGCAGGAAGCGGTGGACGGCGATCACGTTGCGGCCTCGCCGGAACCCACGCGCGGATCGAGCACCCCGTAAAGAATGTCTACGATCAGATTGATGACGATCACCAGAACAGCGCTGACCAAAATGATCCCCAAGAGCAGCGGTGTGTCGCGCCCCGCGACGGCCTCCTGCGCCAGCCGGCCGAGGCCAGGGACGGAGAACACTGTCTCGATCACAACACTGCCCCCGAGCATCGACGCCGATTGCAGGCCGAGCATCGTAATCAAAGGAAGCAGCGCATTTCGCGCGACGTGGCGCAACACGATGCGGCGGCGGGAAATGCCGCGCACCTTCGCCGCGAGGACAAAATCCAAGCGCCAGACTTCAGCCATGCCTGCCCGCATCATCCTGAGGTAGAGCGCCAGATAGATGAAGCCGAGTGCTGCGACCGGCAGGACGAGGTGGTTGGCGATATCGAGTGCGCGAGCGATGCCGGATTTGCCCGACGCTATCGTTTCGATTCCGCTCGACGGAAACCATCGCAGTTGAACGGAAAATATCACCGTTAGGACGAGACCAAGCCAGAATCCGGGCACGGCATAGAGGGCGAGCGATCCGATCGAGAGAAATCGGTCGCGAAAACTCCCCGGATGCGCACCGGCCGCCACGCCGAGCAACGAGCCGAGCCCGAAGGAGAGTGCCGTCGCGCTGCCCATCAGAAGCAAAGTATTCGGCAGACGCTCCAGGATCACGTCGAGGATCGGGCGGGAGAAGGTCACCGAATACCCGAGGTCCAGATGCAGCAGTGCCCAGACATAGGTTGCAAGCCGCGTCATCGGCGACTGATCTAGCCCCCATCGCTGGCGCAGGGCTTCGATCAGCCCCGCATCGCCTCCGGTAGAGACGACATAGGCATCGACGGCATCGCCGGGCGCCGCTTCCAGCAGCAGGAAAGTACCGATGATGACGATGATCATTACCGGAATGCTGGTGACAAGCCGTCGCCGGATGAGAAGAAGGGTCCGCGTCATGAAGTGCTCACGCTTCAACCTCAGCACCGGTGGAAGCGCGGTGCAAGTCTGCGACGTGATAGGTTCACGCGTCGATCCAGGTGTCCGCCCAGTTCGAGACAGCCCAGCGCGGATTGTTGGACACGTTCTTCACCGAATTGCGGGCAACGGTGATGAAGCCCCATTCGGCGACATTGATCAAAGGCAGATCCTCAACAACCTTTGTCTGGAAATCGCGATAGAGCGCAATCCGCGCCGCCGGGTCGAGCGTTTCGGCAGCCTTTGCAATCAAGGCATCGAGCTCGGCATTCTTGTAGCCGCCCTGATTGGAGAAGGGCACGCCGTCCGGAATGCCGCTCTGCACGAGGATCGTTGTGGAGATTGCCGGATCACCGCGGAAGACTGGGGGCGCGACCGCGAGATCGAAGGCGTGGTCTGTGTAGACGGCTTTCTGATGGGCGGCCACATCGTTGTTGACCAGTTCCGCATCTATGCCGATTTCCGCCAGCGCCTGGCGAAGATAGTCGCCGAACTGTTTGGTTTCGTTGAAGTAAGGCGCCGGGAGCAGTTTCAGGCTGAAGCGCGTCCCATTGTCCCCGCGCTTGTAGCCTGCTTCATCGAGAAGTGCGTTCGCGCGGGCGGGGTCGAACGCATAGCCGGGAAGATCGGGCGCGAAAAACTCCGTGCTGTTATGCGGTACCGGACCGCTCGCGGCGGTCGCATAGTCGAGAAAGATGGTCTTGACGACAAAATCCTTGTCGATTGCATGCGCAATGGCCTGGCGCACTTTCAGGTCGGCCAGTTCCTTGCGGCGATGATTGATCTCGACGACGAGCTGATAGGTCAGCGCTTCGTAGCCCTTCGAAATCACTTCGATGCCCGGCACCTGCGATATGCGCTGAAGGTCGGCCAGCGGAACCGCGGAAAAGGCTGCGAGATGGATTTCCTCGGCCTCCAGCGCACCGGCAGCCGCGGCGCGGTCCGGCAGGACGCGGTAGACGATCTCGTCCAGGTTGGGCAGGCCATCTCCCCAATAGTCCGGGTTCTTCTCCAGCCGGTAGTATTCGCCGGGCTTATGTTCCGCGAATTTGAACGGCCCTGTTCCGATAGGCGCGTTGTTGGCCGGGTTCTCGGCAATGTCGCCATTGGCGTAGATATGCTTGGGCACCACGCTGGTAAGCGCCGGCAGGGCGTTGCGGATAAGCTGGAAGGGCGTCGGCCTTGAGAAGCGGAACACAGCCGTTTGCGCATCCGGCGTGTCCACGGCTTCGAGGTCCTTGAAGACCACGCGGCCAAGGTTCTGCAGCGGCTTCCATATCTCCAGCGCAGAGAATGCGACGTCTTCGGAGGTGAACGGCTTGCCGTCATGCCAGGTCACACCTTCGCGCAGTTTGAAGGTTACAGAGAGACCGTCAGCCGATCCCTCCCAACTCGTGGCGAGACGCGGTTCCAGTCCATTTTCGCCCGTGAAAGAGGCTTCGGCCAAGGGCTCGACGACCTTGCTCGCGACGAAGAAGACGCCGTTCGAAGCGACGATCGCTGGATTGAGGTTGCGCGGCTCGGAATCCGCGGCTGCGATGAGCCGACCGCCTGTCTTCGGCTCCTGGGCTCTTACGATACTCGGCAACGCGGTAGACGCCAGAAGGGATGCTGTTCCCGCAAGCACCGCGCGTCTCGAAATCCTTAGATCCTGCATGATGTTACCAACATCCTTTCCAGCGTGCGCCTGCTTCTGATCATCGCGCAGATACGGCGATTATGGATAGGGCCCGGCATTATGCCAGAGAAGGATTTTCGCTGCACGAACGCCACGGAGGAATTCTGTTCCCGGCGAGGGTTCATTGCGGCGTCTGATAACTGGTAGGTCCGCCCGAAGGCAACAGCGATCTGCCAAAAATGATTCATCGGAAATGCATAACTGGCTGATTTCAATCAGCCTTTCGGGTCGGGCATTGTGGCACTTCGGTTCATCAATTCTATTCGACGAAGACCTTCACAGTCGCCGCCCGGCCTGCCGCATCGATGACGGTCAAAGTCGAGAACCCGGTTCCGCCCGGCAGCCATGTCGCTGTCCGTCTGCGCTCGACGCCTGCGAGCGGCTTGCCATTGGCGAGCCAGCGGAACGGCGCGCGTCCACCCTGCAGTTTGAGCACCAGCGGTGCGCGGTCCGAGCCGGTCAAATCGACATGCGCGCCGTCGGGCGGGAAAATGATCTGCGGCGGCGGTTCGACAGGCGCGGCTGCGGCCGCAGGCAGTCCGTCTTCATTCGTCGCAAAGCGCACCATTGTCACGGGCAGCTCGTCGGGCTTGGATCGGAAGGTTCCGGCGGGCGCACGGCCTAGCGGCACGGCGGCGAGGCCCGATCGTGCAAAACCGTCGAACAAAATTGGCGCTGCCGAAACGTAACCGGCAAGACCGGCCACTGCGCCGCCGTCCGGGCGGCCGACCCACACGCCCAGAACGTAACGGCCGTCAAAGCCCACCGACCAGGCATCGCGATAGCCGTAGCTTGTGCCGGTCTTGTAGGCGATGCCGCGGGCGGCGGAGCCCTTCGGAGGTTTGACGCCGGAAAGGATATCGGCGATCTGCCAAGCAGCCTGGGGTTCGAGGATCGCCGTTCCGACGGATGACGGCGGAACCTTTTCGGTGTCGTCGCGCAGAAGATGGCTCTGCCCGCCATTCGCAAGCCCTGTGTAGAGCTGCACAAGCCCGCGCAGCGTCAAGCCGACGCCGCCGAGGCCGATGGCGAGGCCGGGCGCTTCGCCGGGGGGCAATTCCGGCACCACCCCGGCGCGGCGGAACCGCGCGGCAAGCCGTGCCGGGCCGATGGCGTCAAGCAGGCGCACTGCCGGGACGTTCAGCGAAAGTTGCAGCGCTTGCCGGACGCTGACATCGCCCTGATAGCTCATGTCGAAATTGCGGGGCCTGTAGCCCGCGAAGTTCGCCGGGCGATCCTCGATCAGGGTTTCCTGCGCCACCAGTCCCTGTTCCATAGCAAGGCCGTAGATGAAGGGCTTCAATGTGGACCCCGGCGAGCGGACCATTTTCGTCATGTCGATCCAGCCCCGCCGGGCGGTATCGAAATAGTTCGCCGAACCGACCGCGCCCAGAATTTCTCCCGTGCGCGCGTCCGCCATCAGCATTGCAACCGAGAGATTGGGGCCGAGTTTCGTCGCGGCCTCGCGTGCGACCTGTTCCAACCCTGCCTGCACACTCTTCTTGATCGTCAGTTGATGGCGCTTTTCGGCCGGTGCGGCTCGCAGCGCTGCATCGGCTGTGTGGGCGGCGAGCGCAGGCAGGTCGCCCCTTTTTTCGGATATCGTCTCCGCTGCGGCACGCGTCACTTCATTTTTGTCCAGCAAACCGGCCGTCACCATACGGTTCAGGACGCGGTCGCGTGCGGCAAGCGCCAGATCGCGGTTCTTGTCCGGACGCCGCCTTTCGGGAAGCTGGGGCAGTGCTACAAGCAGGGCCGCTTCCGAGACCGTCAACCGTTTCGGCTCCTTCCCGAAATAGGCAAGCGACGCCGCCCGCACGCCTTCGAGGTTGCCGCCATAGGGCGCCAGCGTGAGATACCGCTCGAGTATTTCGTTCTTGCTCAGGCGCCGCTCGATCTGGATTGCGCGAAAGGCCTGGCGCAGCTTGGCTTCGAGTGACCGGCCTGCGCGCGGCTCGACGAGCCGGGCAAGCTGCATGGAGATGGTCGAGCCGCCCGAGACGATGCGTCCGTTGCCCACGAGTTGCGCTGCCGCCCGTAACAACGCCAACGGATCAATGCCGTTGTGGTCGCGGAAACGCTTGTCCTCATAGGCGATCAGCATGTCGACGAATTGCTGGTCGATATCACCCAGGCGCACCGCAAGGCGCCAGCGGCCATCTTTGGTCGCGAATGCGCGGAGCAGCGCGCCATCGCGGTCAACGACCTCCGTCGATACCGCCAGCTTTTCAGGCAGCGGCGGAGGAAACGCCTTGTCTGCCCAGAGGAAGCCTCCCGCAGCGATCGCCGACAACGCGACAGCGCCTGCAACGGCGAATGCCGTTCGTCGCAGAAGCTTTCGGGCCACAGACACTGTTTCGCTCAGCCTCTTTCCGGTGTGCGCTGCTCGCCAGGGAGAGCGACCATCGTTTCGCACTCCGCTCTCACTCCGCCGTCACTTCGACCATGCCGGTCGAGGTCCGGGCGGAATATTCCGGCCGATACATATCTTCCACTGTCGCGGCAGGATGCGCGAAGAGGCCGGGAGTCACCGCACGCACCACATAGGCAAGCGTGGCGGAACGCTGTCCGCCCTCGGATGGGTCGAATGCGGCAACGAAACGGTCATCGCGGAACTCCAGATGCGCGGCTTCTGTCTTTTGCAGCCAGTCGAAATTCGCCAGGTCCGCGCTGGAAATCAGCCGCGGATTGTCGATCTCGAAGCCTGCCGGCAGGAGGTCGTTGACGAGAACCCGCGACGGCCAATCGTTCAGCTCCTGGATTCTCAGCACGACGACATAACGCTCGTTCTGCGTGGCTTGCGTGACATTGGCCTCCGTTCCGTCGAGCCGGTAATAGGTCCGCTCGATGGTGAAACCTTCGCCTCCGGCGGGCAGTGGCTGGGCAGGTGCGGCCACTGCCGTAATGACAGCTTCAACGGGATCTTTGCCGACATTCGTCAGGGTGATCGGATTGGCAAGCAGCTCCTCTCCGCTCACGCGTTGTGAGAAGTTGCCGGAATGTGCCGCGCCGTTCACATCGAGCGAGATATCTTTGCTTCCCTCCCGGATCGCGCGCGCGGCAAGCAGCATCCAGGCTTGGTCCTGCGTGCTTGTGTACGTCGCGTGATTACGCGCGGCCGAGACGAACTGGACCATGGCCGGTATCGTCGAGGGGGCCGGCTTGCTTTCGGCGGCGAGCGCCAGCATGGCGGCGCCATCGCGCAGCGGCGAAGCGTAATCCGCTCGGTACTTGTCGAATTCCCTGTCCGACTGGGCTAGCGCCAGAGCGGCCTGGAATGTCGATTCAGCGCGCTGTGTGTCGCCGTAAAGGGCAAGAGACGCGGCAAGCTGCGCCACAGCCATCGGGCTCTGGAACGCTTCGAGCTTGGTGTCCGCGTAGTAACGCAGGTCGCCGACCGACGCCTTTTTGTTCCGGGCAAGCACATAGAGCGCATAGGCGATCTCGTTGCCTTGGTCTTCGACATCGACGTCGTAGCCGAGCGAATTCTGCAGATTGTTGATCGCCTGCAGCATTGCCTCCTTCGGAACATCGTAGCCCTGCTCACGCGCGCGGGTCAGGAAGTCGCTGACATAAGCATCCAGCCACAGATCGCCCGAGCCGGGCGACCATAGGCCGAAGCTTCCGGACGAGGATTGGTAGTTGAGCACCCGGTAGATCGCCTCCTGGACCCTTTCGCGAAGCGCGGGGTCATCGTTCATTCCGGCCAATCGGGCAAGTTCGCTCACATAAAGGAGGGGCAGGGCGCGGCTCGTCGTCTGCTCGGCACATCCATAGGGATAGCGGTCGAGTGTCAGGAGCAGCGACGGAATGTCGAGCGCGGAGGATTGTGAGACGCCGACGCTGACGCTTGCGCCGTCTAGCAGGCTGGCGGCCAGCAGTTCGCGATCAACCGTGATCGCGCCGCCGTTCCCCTTGAGGCTGACGACCGTCCGGGTGGTCACGGGCATCGCCGCGGGACGGACAGGCAATGCCAACGCCTGCTCTACTGTCAGGCCATTGGCATGCGTGAGTCTCACATTGACCGTGGCGTCACCCGGCGTGTCGGCGATCAGCGGAATGGTCACCGTCGAGCGCTTGCCCGGCTCCAACGTGACGGCTCTCGCCGCACTGCCCGCATGCAAGGCCCCATTGGTCTCGACCGCCAGCGCGTACGTGCCGGCCGGGCCATCCGCATTGGCGATGTCGAGCCTCAGCTGTGCGGTATCGCCGGGCGCAAGGAAGCGCGGGATGCCGGCTGTGACCACCACGGGATCGCGCACGATCACATCGGCCGAAGCGTGGCCGACCGCGTCCTCTGTCCAGGCGACGCTCATGACACGAATCGTGCCGTTGAACTGCGGCAGGTCGAAATCGACCACGGCCTTTCCTTCGGAGTCGAGTTTCACTGGGCCGGCGAAGAACGCGACCAGTTTCTCTGTTGGCGGGCTGCCTTGGGCGGACATGGCCGCGCCATCGCCGCCAGTGCGCAGCCGTCCTGCAACACCGAGCGAACCGTCGATCAGGCGGCCGTAAAGATCGCGCAGTTCGAGCCCGAGCTGCCGCTGGCCGAAGAACCATTCTTCGGGATCCGGCGTCTTGTAGTTCGTAAGGTTCAGGATCCCGACATCGACAGCCGCAACCGTGACATATGCCTCGCTCCCGGATGCCATGCCGGTCACCGTCACTGGTACGGAGAGCGTCTGGCGTGGCCCGGTCTTTTCCGGCAGCGCGAGCGCTACATCAAGCTTCTTCGATTCCGGATCGACCTTCAGCCATTTCACGCCGATGGCGCGCGCCGGCAGGCGCGTTTCCTGCGCGTCGCCGGGGCGGTAGAGCGTAGCCGTGACATAAGCGCCTGCACCCCAATCGGCGCTTACGGGGATGTCGATCGTCGCGCCGCCTTCCGGCACTGTGGCGGTCTGCACTGCCAGCAGGCTTTCGGCACCGATCGTCAGCAGAAGCTCACCGGCAAAGCGCGGCGAAACCTTTAGCTTGGCGCTCTCGCCGGCCGCATAGCTTTCCTTGTCGAGCGCAATCTCGAGCCCGTCGGGCGTTTCGGTTGATGAGGCCTCCACATACCAGCCGGCATCGAATTCGTAACTCGTCGCGGGGCCCGAAGGGTCGTCGGTTTCGATTTCCAGCCGGTAGCGGCCCCAATCGACCGGAACAGTGATTTCGGCTTCGTGGCCCACACCGGCGTCGATTTTGCCGTTTGTGACCGCCTTGCTGAAGGTTACCGGCTCGTAGTTCCAGGAATTGCCGGACCGGTACCACTGGTAGTTCCGCTCGATCTTCACGAGCGACCAGTTAAGGCCCGACAGTGCCTCGCGCTCGCCGTCCGGATCGACAGCGATGACTTTGAAAGAAGCCCGGCCGCCTTGCGGCACCTGTTCGTCGGAAAATTGCG
>JBEVEP010000280.1:0-14646 GCA_040512755.1 Mesorhizobium sp. | reverse complement strand
CATGTTGCCGTTCAGCGTGAAGCAAATACCGCCGAACATACGGATTTCAGTGATGTTGGGGTCATCTGAAAGGATGCCGCGAATGCGCTCGGCAAGATCGCTTGTCATCGCCCTTCCTCCCGGCTCTTCTCATTGGCCCGCAACTATGGCAGGGACGCGTCGAAGCAGCAAAGCCAACATCCATGCGAAAGAACGATCCAGCGAAAAATTCCAGCCTGGTGGCGCCCATCATAATCCTCGTCGAGCCGCAGCTTGGCGAGAATATCGGAATGGTTGCGCGCGCAATGGCGAATTTCGGTCTGTCGCGGCTGCGCCTGGTCAACCCGCGAGACGGATGGCCGAGCGAAAAGGCGCGCGCCGCGGCAAGCAAGGCCGATCACGTAATCGACGGCACGACCGTGTTCGACACGCTCGATGCAGCTATCGCCGACCTGAGCTTTGTTTTTGCGACGACGGCGCGCGAGCGCGACGGTTTCAAGCCTGTGCGCGCACCTGTCGAGGCGGCGCAGGCGTTGCGAGTGCGTGGCGCTTCAGGGGAGGCGACCGGAATTCTGTTTGGCCGCGAGCGCTTCGGGTTGAGCAACGAAGAAGTGAGCCTGGCGGATGAGATTGTGACCTTCCCCGTCAATCCGGACTTTGCCTCGCTCAATATCGCGCAAGCTGTGCTCCTGATGTCCTATGAATGGATGAAGTCCGGGCTGCGATCGGAGACGGATACCGCGTTTGCCGGTCCGGAGATGAAGCCTGCGGCGAAGGAACATCTCCTTGGTCTGATGTCTCATCTGGAGGAGGCTCTTGAGGCGCGGGGCTATTTCCGGCCGGCTTCGAAGAAGCCCAGGATGGTGGACAATTTGCGCGCCGTTCTTACACGCGCCGGCTTTGCGGAAGCGGAGATCAAGGTGCTGCGCGGCGTAGTGGCGTCGCTGGACTATTTCTCCCCGAAGCACCCCCGCGGCTCGGGCTATCCGGAGCGGAAGGCAAAGGCCGACAGTGATCTTAAGTCGGCAAGACGAAAGCCAATGGGAGGCGATGACAATGTCTGAGCGTCCGATCCTGATGTTCGATTCCGGTATTGGCGGGCTGACCGTTTTGCGCGAGGCGCGTGTGCTGATGCCTGACCGGCGGTTTGTCTATGTAGCAGACGACGCGGCCTTTCCTTACGGCGCCTGGGAAGAGCCCGCGCTGAGGTCGCACATTCTGAAGCTCTTCCGCACGCTTCTGGATCGCTTTGACCCGGAAATCTCGGTCATCGCCTGCAATACGGCATCTACACTGGTCATTGATGCGCTGCGAGAAGCGTTTCCGGGGCGTCCGTTCGTCGGCACTGTTCCGGCAATCAAGCCCGCGGCGGAGCGCACGCGTTCCGGTCTTGTTTCGGTGCTTGCCACGCCAGGCACGGTGAAGCGCCAGTATACGCGAGACCTGATCACGCGATGGGCACAGAAATGCCACGTGCGTCTCGTCGGATCCAACCGGTTGGCGGAGCTTGCCGAAACCTACATGCGCGATGGCTTTGTGGATGAAGAGGCCGTGCGCGCCGAGATTGCCCCCTGTTTCCTGGAGCGTGATGGCAGATACACCGACATCGTTGTTCTTGCCTGCACGCACTATCCCTTTTTGGTCAACCGCATGCGCAAAACTGCTCCCTGGCCGGTCGATTGGCTCGATCCGGCCGAGGCGATCGCGAGGCGGGCGCTATCGCTCCTCGCCCAGCAAGCCGACAATGCGGGCCAACCCCGATCAGGTGATACGCGTGATGTGGCTTTGTTCACGTCTGGAAAGGCGAGCTTTGGTGCGCGCCGCCTGATGCAGGGGTTTGGGCTCGCGGTTTCATAAACGAGAGCAACTTCATCTGCAGCGGGGAACCGTGTTGTGACAGACGCGTTTGGCTCGAGTTTGACGAAGGAGCCACATCATGCCCGCTACATCCAAAGCTCAGCAGAAAGCAGCAGGGGCCGCGCTTTCGGCCAAACGCGGCGAAACCAAGAAGAGCGAACTCAAGGGCGCATCGAAACAGATGTACAATTCGATGAGCGAGAAACAGCTCGAAGAGTTCGCCGAGACCAAGCGCAAGGGATTGCCGGAGAAGAAATCGAAGGAATAATCTCCTCCGGCATGTCCTATCAGTAGCCCACTGTGAAGCGCCGGCCTATGTGCTTCGGCGTTTCGGCTTCATCGACAATCGCGACGGCGAGATCCTCGACCGACGCGCTGCTTTCACCGTTGGCATCGAAGACGGGCTGATCTCCACCGAGGCGAAATTTGCCAGTGCGCTCGCCCGGCGCCAAGTGGATGGGCGGCGAGACGAAGCTCCAGACGAGGCCGGTTTCGTTGCGTATTTCGGTCAGGGCGTCGCGTGCACCGCGTGCACCCTCCTTCCACTCTGACGGAAAATCAGGGCTGTCGACAAGTTGCTTGCCGGGTTCAAGTTCCAGGCTGCCCGCGCCGCCAATCATGATCAACCGCGTGCCGATGTCCTTGGCGGCGGCGACGATGGCGCGCGAGCCTTCCAGTTGCTCGCGATAAATATCCGGATCGCCCCAGCCGCCATTGAAGGCAGCGATGATGACATCATGGCCGGTTGCAACCTTTTTCAGCGCGACTGGCTCGGTAACATCGGCTTTGACAGGCGTCACGCCTGGCAGCGTTTCTACTTTTTCCGGGTTGCGCACGATTGCGCTCACCGAGTGCCGAAGCTTCTTTCAAAGCCGCCGTTCCGATAAAGCCAGTTGCGCCAATAAGAGCAATTTTCACGGGGTTTCTCCTTGTCAGTCCGCTTTCCGTCTATGGATTGGCGGGTATTCTTGATAATCAGGTTATCAACGGTAACCACAAGCGTCGACGAACCGATCGGAAAAGTACGCAAGATTTTGTGCTTAGGTTACACTGAGAGAACCACATGAACGCCAAGGGTGAGACGATGGCCAGCGAGTCGCTGCTGCAAACCAATCCAGGTTTCGCATCGGACAGCACTGGCTCCTGTCCGGTTCGGGATGTGCTTAATCGGGTCGGGGACACCTGGAGTTTGCTAGTAATTATCAACCTTCAGCTGAAGTCGCTGCGATTCAACGCATTGAAACGCGAAATAGAAGGGATTTCGCAGCGCATGTTGACGGTGACGCTCCGCTCGCTCGAGCGCGACGGATTGGTGCGCCGGACCGTGCGTCCCACCACGCCTCCAGAGGTTACATACAGCCTGACCGCACTTGGCCAGTCCATTGCGGTTCCGATCGGCGCGCTCGGCGTGTGGGCCTCGCAGAACCGCGATCAACTCAGGCTGGCGCGCGCGGCCTTCGACGCGGAAAGTGCATGATTGTTGACAAAAGGCGAATGATCTCCTATCCACACGCCAGCGCCGGGCCGAAAGGTCCGGTGTTGCACTTTGATGTGCCTTAACGTGTCCCGTGGGTTTTTCCGCAAAGCGTGCGTGGGAAGCCCTGTCAGGCTCTCGAAACGGAGGGTCAGAGGAGGGCGCGTTTCCTTCACTCGGAACACGAGGCTCCGGGTGTATTTGTTTGAAAGGGAATGCGATGAGCAAGCGCGAATCCGCGAAATACAAGATTGACCGCCGTCTCGGCGAAAACATTTGGGGCCGTCCGAAGTCCCCGGTCAACAGGCGCGAATATGGCCCGGGCCAGCACGGCCAGCGCCGCAAGGGCAAGCTGTCCGACTTCGGCCTGCAGCTCCGTGCCAAGCAGAAGCTGAAGGGACACTATGGTGACGTGTCCGAGAAGCAGTTCCGCAAGGTTTACGAAGAGGCGAATCGCCGCAAGGGCGACACGTCGGAAAACCTGATCGGTCTGCTGGAATCGCGTCTCGACGCGATTGTCTACCGCGCCAAGTTCGTCCCGACGATCTTCGCTGCCCGCCAGTTCGTCAATCACGGCCATATCAATGTGAACGGCCGTCGCGTCAACATCGGCTCCTACCGCTGCAAGGCGGGCGACGTGATCGAGGTTCGCGAGAAGTCGAAGCAGCTGGTCAGCGTGCTTGAGGCTGTGCAGCTCGCCGAGCGCGACGTGCCGGATTATATCGAGGCCGATCATTCGAAGATGACCGCGACCTATGCTCGCGTCCCGAATCTTTCCGATGTTCCGTTTGCGGTTCAGATGGAACCGAACCTGGTCGTCGAGTTCTACTCGCGCTGATAGCGGCGCGCGACATCTTTCAGGCCGCCTTCGGGCGGCCTTTTCTTTTGTCCGATTGCTCCCGTCTTGCGCTTGGTGCCGGATCCAAGGCTGAAAATCGATTCCGATTCTCGATTCGATGCGCTAAGCCATTCTGGTCACATTGTCCGGGCTAGAACCATGAACATGCTGTCCGATCCGATCCTTGAATCCAGCGAAGGCGGCTGCCATCCGCTGTTTCTGGATGCTCCAGGTTCCGTCGAATTCAAAAAACTTCGCAAGCGGCTGCTGCGCTCCACGCGCCAGGCGATGGAAGACTTCGCCATGATAAGGAGCGGGGAGCGCTGGCTTGTGGCGCTCTCAGGGGGCAAGGATTCCTATGGACTGTTGGCACTACTGCTTGACCTGAAGTGGCGTGGCCTGCTGCCGATCGACCTTCTCGCCTGCAATCTGGATCAGGGTCAGCCGAATTTTCCGAAGCACATCCTGCCGAATTTTCTCGATCGGTACGGCATCGATTATCGCATCGAGTATCAGGACACGTATTCGGTCGTGACCGACAAGATACCGGAGGGTAACACCTATTGCTCTCTCTGTTCGCGTCTGAGGCGCGGGCATCTTTATCGGATCGCGCGTGAGGAGGGCTGTTCGTCACTGTTGCTCGGCCATCACCGTGAGGACATTCTTGAGACGTTCTTCATGAACCTCTTCCATGGCGGCCGCCTTGCCGCGATGCCTCCCAAGCTCCTCAACGACGAGGGCGACGTGATTGTGCTGAGGCCACTCAGCTACTGCGCCGAAGCCGACCTCGAAAAATTGGCCGATCTTATGCGCTTCCCCATCATCCCATGCGATCTTTGCGGCAGCCAGGAGGGCCTGCAGCGCAACGCGATGAAGGTGATGCTGGAAGACATCGAACGCCGGATGCCTGGCCGCAAGGACACGATGATCCGTGCGCTGACCAATGTGCGGGCCTCGCACCTTCTCGACCGGCGCCTTTTCGACTTTGCCGGACTGGAGCTGGCCCCGCGCGCGTAGCCACAAGCTCCAGCAAAGCCCGCATCCACGGATGTGCCGACGTCAGCGCGTCGGTTCGCTTTGCGCCCGGAACAGCTTGCCACGTTCGGCGATCAGCACGATGACAAGACCGATTGCGGAAACCGTGCAAAAGCCTGCTGCCAGCGGCGTGACCGTTCCATCGAACGCCTGGCCGATCGCTGCTCCTATGAATGAGCCGCCCAACGTTTGGATGAAACCTATGATCGAGGAGGCCGTGCCGGCGACGTGACCGAGCGGTTCCATCGCGATCGAGTTGAAATTGGAGCCGATCCAGCCGAACTGGAGCATCGCTGCGGTGAAAAGACCTACGAAGATCGGTAAGGGCACCGGGCCGAGCAGCGACAGGCCGAACATGATGCTGTTCACCAGGAAGAATCCAACGAGAGCGCCATGGGAGAGGCGCCGCATCCCGACCTTTCCGACGAGCTGTGCATTGACGAATGACGATACCGCCATCATTCCTGCAACAACGGCGAATATGACGGGAAACCAGACCCCGAGGCCATAAATTCCGACATAGACCTGCTGTGCGGAGTTAATGAAACCAAACAACGCGCCGAATACGATGGTGGTGGCGAGCGTGTAGCAAAGCGATGTCCTGTTGGAGAGGACAATCCCGAAACCTCCGGCAATGGATCTGAGGGTGAAAGCTCTGCGATATTCCGGGTGGAGGGTTTCGGGCAGCCGCAGGGCTGTCCATATCGTGACGGCCAATCCGATCGCTGCCATGAACACGAAGACCATGTGCCATTCCGAAAACAGCATTACGAGCTGGCCGATATTGGGCGCGATGACCGGAATGATCATGAAAACCATGAAGACAAGCGACATGATCTCCGCCATGGCGCGCCCGCCGAAGACGTCTCGGATGACCGACACGGCGATGACGCGCGTCGCAGCAGCGCCAGTGCCCTGCACGAACCGAAGCGCAAGAAGCATTGCAAAGCTCGGCGCGAACGACGCTCCCAGCGCCGCGACGACATAGACGCCAAGCCCGAACAGAAGGGGAGCGCGCCGGCCGAATCGGTCGGAGACGGGGCCGTAGGCGAGTTGGGCAAGCCCGAACCCGAAGAGATAGGCCGAGATCACATACTGCCGATGGTTCTCGTCGGCGACGCCAAGGCTGGCGCCGATTTCCTGCAGGCCGGGCAGCATGATGTCGATCGCAAGCGCATTGAGCGCCATCAAGGCAGCCGCGAGCGAAATAAACTCCCAGCGCGGAAGCGGCAACGATGTTTTCATTGCCATGGGGGAGGATCGCTGATCCATGGCCTTGCTTTCGACAGCCATCAAAGAAACGCGCCGAATGGCGGCGCATCGTTGGTCAAGTGACTCCGGAATGCCCGGAATCTATGAACTTTGTTCGAGGATCAGGCGGCGCCCTTTGCTGCGATACCCTTCTCGTCGAGGAAGGACTGAAGTTCGCCGGCCTGGAACATTTCGCGGATGATGTCGCATCCGCCGACAAATTCGCCCTTTACATAAAGCTGCGGAATCGTCGGCCAGTTTGAATATTCCTTGATGCCCTGGCGCAGTTCATTCGACGTGAGCACATTCACGCCCTTGTAGTCGACGCCGAGGTAGTCGAGAATCTGCACGACCTGTCCCGAAAAACCGCACTGTGGAAAGCCCGGCGTGCCCTTCATGAAAAGCACGACGTCGTTGCCCTTCACTTCGCTGTCAATGTAGTCAGTTATTCCGCTCATCTGGTCGAATACCTTGCCTATGGCCGGTCGCGGACCGGCAATCTGTCAAGCAGTAGCTAACACCCGACACCATGTGGTGGCAACAGTGGAGCTTTCCAAGCCCGGATGTGGCACACTCAGTCGGGAGCGCTGGTCTGCAATGCCAAAGCGTGCAGAACCCCGCCCATATTGCCCTTGAGGGCGTTGTAGACCATCTGGTGCTGCTGGACCCGGGTCTTGCCGCGAAAGCTCTCCGCCACCACCTCGGCAGCATAGTGATCGCCGTCACCGGCCAAGTCGCGAATTGTCACCTTGGCGTCGGGTATGCCTTCGCGGATCAACTGTTCAATGTCGTGTGCGTCCATCGCCATTGATGCGTACTCCGTCAGGTTCCCATGAAGCGAGGGAACCAGGATTCGTGAGCGGCCCTTAGCTCGGAAACAGGTATGGCACGCGACTTTCCGAGTTTCAATTCGCTGCCGCCAGTCGTGCCGATCCAGGGCGCGAAAATGCCGGCAGTTTCGATGCGGGCCATAAATCGACCGAATGCAGCAACGTCCGGAAAGTTCCTGACGGTCACGACATAGCGGCCCTGATCCTCCCCGAAGAATTGGGGAATCGGGTCGCCGCCTTCCAGTTGGTTGACAGTCGCGCCTATGCCGGAATCGATTGCCATTTCGGCGAGCGCAACCGCAAGGCCGCCATCCGAGACATCGTGCACCGCAGTCGCCACCGCCTCACCAATCAGGCTGCGAACGAAGTCGCCCACCTTTTTCTCATGCGTGAGATCAACCGGGGGAGGCGGGCCGTCGGCGCGGCCGTGGATGTCGCGAAGGTAGATCGATTGCCCCAGATGGGTTCCCCACCAGTCCGGCGCACCGAAGAGCAGAATGAGGTCGCCTTCCGCTGCGAAGCCCCGGCGCGCCATCTTCGACCAGTCGCGGATCAGGCCGACGCCGCCGATCGTGGGCGTGGGCAGGATCGCCTGACCGTTGGTCTCGTTGTAAAGCGAGACATTGCCCGAAACGATCGGGAAGCCGAGCGCGCGACAGGCGTCGCCGATGCCCGTCACCGCGCGGGCAAACTGGCCCATGATCTCCGGCCGTTCCGGATTGCCGAAGTTGAGATTGTCGGTCGCTGCGAGCGGTTCCGCGCCGGTTGCCGTAAGGTTGCGCCAGCACTCGGCCACAGCCTGCTTGCCGCCCTCATACGGGTCAGCTTCGCAATAGCGCGGTGTGACGTCCGAGGAAAAGGCCAGCGCCTTGGTCGGATGGCCTTCGACCCGCACGACACCCGCGTCGCCGCCCGGGATTTGCAGCGAATTGCCCTGAATCAGGGTATCGTACTGTTCCCAGACCCAGCGGCGGCTCGAAAGGTCAGGACCTGCCAGCATTTTGAGAAGAGAATCAGCGACATCGGTTTGGGGACGGTCGGTCGCAGCAAGCGGTGCCGGCTTTGCCGGCTCAACCCAGGGCCGGTCATACTCCGGGGCCTTATCGCCCAGATCCTTGATCGGGAGATTGGCGACTTCCCTGCCGAGATGGAGGATGCGGAAGCGCAGATCGTCGGTCGTGCGGCCCACGATTGCGAAATCGAGGCCCCATTTACGGAAAATCGCCTCCGCCTCTTCTTCCTTCTCGGGCCGCAGAACCATCAGCATGCGCTCCTGGCTCTCCGACAGCATCATCTCATAGGCCGACATGCGGTCTTCCCGGACCGGCACCTTGTCCAGGTCGAGTTCGATGCCGAGGTCGCCTTTAGCGCCCATCTCCACGGCCGAACAGGTGAGACCGGCGGCGCCCATGTCCTGAATGGCGATGACTGCTCCCGAAGCCATCAGTTCGAGGCAGGCTTCCAGCAGGCACTTTTCGGTGAAGGGATCGCCGACTTGAACAGTAGGACGCTTCTCGTCGATCTTGTCGTCAAACTCGGCGGACGCCATGGTCGCGCCGCCCACGCCGTCCCGGCCGGTCTTGGCGCCAAGATAGACGACGGGCAAGCCGACGCCTTCCGCCTTTGAGTAGAAAATCGCGTCGGTCCTGGCGAGGCCGGCCGCAAAAGCGTTGACCAGGCAGTTTCCATTGTAGCGCGCGTCGAAATTCACTTCACCGCCGACGGTCGGCACGCCGAACGAGTTGCCGTAACCGCCGACGCCAGCCACAACTCCGGCCACCAGATGACGGGTCTTGGGATGGTCCGGCGCGCCGAAACGCAAGGCGTTCATCGCTGCGATCGGCCTGGCACCCATGGTGAACACATCGCGCAGGATACCTCCTACGCCGGTCGCGGCACCTTGATACGGCTCGATGTAGGAGGGGTGATTGTGGCTTTCCATCTTGAAGACCACGCAATCACCGTCGCCGATGTCGACCACACCGGCATTTTCCCCGGGTCCCTGGATCACCTGGGGTCCGCTTGTGGGGAGCGTGCGCAGCCACTTTTTCGATGACTTGTAAGAGCAATGCTCGTTCCACATTGCCGAGAAGATGCCGAGCTCGGTGAAGGTCGGCTCCCGGCCGATCAAATCGAGGATACGTTGGTATTCGTCAGGCTTGAGGCCATGAGCGGCGACCAGTTCAGGTGTGATCTTCACGTCGTCGGGGATTGTCATCGTTCTGCTTTCCCTTATCCGGGGCTCTCATGCGCGAAATTGGTTGACCCGCCAAGACCGCAATTCCGCGGTGAGAAGAATTTTGGGCGCTGCCGAGCATGGAATGCAGCTGAGTAACGATCGCTTTCGAACCACCTCCCGGCGGTCCCGTCCGTCAGGCTGAGCTCCCGCAATGGCTGTCGCCGGATGCCCAACGTGAGATGTCGGCGGAAATGCGCGGCCCGAGCGCTTCACCCAGCAACGGCCCAAACGTTTCGACTTTGCGCGATGCGCCTTCTGCCTGCACGACCAGCAAGGGCTTGGCTTCATAGTTTTTCGCCGGCACAAGCAGGAAGCGCGGCCGGCCGCTGAAGGAGTTCAACTCGTTTGCCATGCGATAGGGCTTGAAGGCCGGGTCCCTGCTGGCAAACCAGCATTTATGGGCGGCGATCGCGACTTGTTCCATTGTGCGAAGCGAGGCGCTCTTGCCGGAACCGCCGCCGGCATTCTGCGCGGTGCTCGACTGGCAGGCGCTGAGTGCAGCGATCAACACAAGCCCCATGGCGTAATGGAAAACTCGGCCGCCTGTAAAGGCAGGATGGAAAGTCGTCATGGCGATCCGTTGTTGCCTGGAATGTTCAGAACGCGGCAGAGCTGGCGAAGCCATCCGCATCAAGCGGCGATGCCTAAAGCGCTTTCGAAGAGGGCGCGGCCATCTGTTCCACCGTGTGCCGGTTCGATCAGATTTTCCGGATGAGGCATCAGGCCAAGCACATTGCCGCGTTCGTTGATGATTCCGGCGATATCGTTGACTGCGCCATTCGGGTTCGTACCTTCCGCATAACGGAACACAACTTGGCCGTTCCCTTCGAGCCGCGCGAGTGTCTCGGCGTCCGCGAAGTAGTTCCCGTCATGATGCGCCACAGGGCAGCGGATAATCTGCCCGGGAGCATAGTTCCGCGTGAAGGATGTATTGACGTTTTCGACCCGCAGCTTCACTTCGCGGCAGACGAATTTCAGATGGTCGTTGCGCATCAATGCGCCAGGCAACAGCCCAGCCTCGACCAGGATCTGGAATCCGTTGCAGACGCCCATCACCTGGATACCTTTGCCGGCCTTTTCGGCGATGGCCCGCATCACCGGCATGCGCGCGGCAATGGCGCCGCAGCGCAGATAGTCGCCGTATGAGAAGCCTCCGGGGATGACGATGAGGTCCACGTCCGGAACTTCAGTGTCGGTCTGCCAGACCGTCAGCGGCGGCGATCCCGAAATCGTTGTCAGCGCCGCGATCATATCGCGGTCGCGGTTGAGGCCGGGAAGGAGGACGACGGCTGATTTCATGCTTTCCGCGAACCCTCAGGCAAGAGCGACCGTGTAATTCTCAATCACCGTGTTCGCCAGCAGCCTGTCGCACATCGCCTTCAGGTCGGCTTCGGCTTTGGCGCGGTCGGCTGTATTCAGTTCGACGTCGAACACCTTTCCCTGACGGACCTGACCGACGCCGTCAAATCCCAGGCTATCGAGTGCGTGCTCGATCGCCTTGCCCTGGGGATCGAGAACGCCGTTTTTCAGCGTGACGGTGACGCGGGCCTTGATCAAGTCGGCTACTCCTGTCGCAAGCCTAAGGAAATCAGTGCGGCCGGCCCTTGCCGTTGTTCGACACGAGCACGGGGCCGGACGGGCGCGGCGGTTCGTTTTCGTTCATGATGCCGAGCCGGCGGGCAACTTCCTGATATGCTTCGACCAGGCCGCCCATATCGCGGCGGAAACGATCCTTGTCGAGCTTGTCCTGCGTCGCGACGTCCCATAGACGGCAGGAGTCGGGAGAGATTTCGTCCGCGACGACAATGCGCATCATGTCGCCCTCGTAGAGGCGGCCGCATTCCATCTTGAAATCGACGAGCTGAATACCGACGCCGAGGAACAGCCCGGACAGGAAGTCGTTGACGCGGATGGCGAGCGCCATCACGTCGTCGATCTCCTGTGGGCTCGCCCAGCCGAAAGCGGTAATGTGTTCTTCCGAAACCATCGGATCATCGAGCGCATCGGCCTTGTAGTAGAATTCGATGATTGAGCGCGGCAGAACCGTGCCTTCCTCAATGCCGAGACGCTTGGCCAGCGACCCGGCCGCAATGTTGCGGACGACAACTTCAAGGGGAATGATCTCGACTTCCTTGATCAACTGCTCCCGCATGTTGAGCCGGCGAATAAAGTGCGTCGGAATTCCCATCCGGTTCAGATGCGTGAAGATATGCTCGGAAATGCGATTGTTGAGCACACCTTTACCGTCCACGATCTCGTGTTTCTTTTTGTTGAACGCGGTGGCGTCGTCCTTGAAAAACTGGATAAGCGTACCAGGCTCCGGACCTTCATAGAGGATCTTGGCCTTGCCTTCGTAAATTCGGCGGCGACGGTTCATAGATTGTTTTCTCTGGGTTCAAGGGCTTAGCGGCAAGCAACCGATCCCTTTTTCGCGGCAGGGCAATGCGGCAGCGGTGGTCCTTACGCGCGGTCTCTAGCGCAATCGTAACAATTGCTCAATCGGCAATTCCGCCAATCAACCAGTTTCGTCGCCTCTCCAGATATTGACCAAGCGCAGACCTTTTGATTTGTGCAGGAAGGACCCATATTGACGCTGGAGAGTCGGCGGCCACTGGAGGATTGCCATGAGTACCCTGAAAGATCGCGAAGAAGGCTTTGAACGCAAATTCGCCTTCGATGAAGAACTCAAGTTCAAAGCGGTCGCGCGGCGCAACAGATTGCTCGGTCTTTGGGCGGCTGAAAAGCTTGGCAAGAGCGGCGCCGATGCGGAAGCATACGCGAAGGAAGTGGTCGTGGCCGACATAGAGGAAGCGGGCGATCACGACGTTTTCCGCAAGGTGCGGAAGGATTTCGACGCCGCCGGCGTCGACCAGTCGGATCATCAGATTCGCCGGACCATGGACGAACTCCTCGCCCAGGCAGTTGAGCAGATCAGAAATTCCTGATCTTTCTGGCACAATCGATACTGCGAAACCGCCCGAATTCAGGGCGGTTTTTCTTTGCGGCGCAATTGAGCTTCTGTTTGAATGCCCGAACGTCAATCTGGGGATGTTGTTCTATGTCTCTCGCCGCGCGCCTGCATTCTGGTGAAACAATCTTCACCGCGTGGTCCGGCATCCCGGATCCGTTGACAGTCGAAGTGATCGCTAGGCAGGGCTTCGACGCAGTTACGCTCGACATGCAGCATGGAGGCCACCACGAAAGCAGCGTGCTGAATGGGGTGGTGCCGGTAACAAACGCCGGCAAGCATGTAGTGGTACGAATTCCCGTCGGCCGCTTCGACATGGCGAGCCGGGCGCTCGATTTCGGCGCCGAAGCAGTGATCGCCCCCATGGTCAACTCCATTGAAGATGCACAACTCTTTGCCGCATCGATGAAGTATCCGCCGGTCGGCGAACGCTCATGGGGTCCGACGTTCGCATTGCCTCGCTCCGGACAAGCGAACCTCAATGCTTGGTTACACGAATCGAACAGCCGCACCGTGTCGTTCGCGATGATCGAAACGCGCGCCGCGTTGGAAGCGTTGGATGGAATACTCGACACAGCCGGCATCGACGGCATTTTCGTCGGTCCCGCCGACTTTTCGATTGCATGGACGAACGGCCAGACGGTCAATGCGACGTTGGAAGATATGATGGATACTGTGGCTGCAATTGCGACCAAGGCGCGCAATGCGGGCAAACTGGCGGCCATCTTCGTCGTCGAACCTTCCCAGGCGGGCCGTTTCGTATCGATGGGCTACCGGTTTCTGGCGATTGGAACGGATCAGCGTTGCATCGCGATCGGCGCAGAGAGCTTGCTTCAAGCAGCGCGCGCCTCGATTGGATGACACGGCTCGTCGCTGGACGGTCCGTGACCGCGTGAAACGCGTGTATGAACAATCGCTAAAGGCCAGGTGCTCTATAATCGCGAGAGAAACTTCGCGAACGCCATCGAACCTTCCGGCCAGGGGCCATATCCGGAGTCGGCATTGATATGGCCGGCGTCGCCCGCGTCAATGAAGAACGATCCCCAGGCCGCGGCAATGTCTTCCGCAACGTGAAAGGCGCAGTACGGGTCATTCCGGCTCGCGATCGTCATCGAAGGAAACGGCAACGGCTCGCGCGGGTAGGGGCCGAATGTCATGAGGTGCTTCGGGCGGATGGCCGGATTAGCCACGTCGGGCGGCGCCACGAGAAAAGCGCCTGCAACCGGCTTCCTGAATTCCGGAAGCGCATGGATGACAGTCGGAATGCCGAGGGAATGCACGACCAGAACCACAGGGTTCCTGGCGGCATTCACCGCCTCGGCCACCTTTGCTGTCCAATCCTCGCGTACCGGCTTCGACCATTCGGCCTGCTCGACACGTCGTGCGGTCGACAGTTTTGCCTGCCAGCGGCTTTGCCAGTGATCCGGTCCGGAATTGGTGTATCCGGGAACAATCAGAATATCAGCGTCCTTGACCTTCATGAGGCGGATTTAGCCGCGCGCGTTGGCGCGTGCAACCGGAGAACACTTCGGGTGAACGGCGTGTTCGCTTTCTGCGCCGTTGCGGAAATGCGATTCAAAGCCGAATTGAAAGTGGTGACATGTTAGGATCATCAGGATGAAACAGGCCATGGCTGAATTGCCGTTTGCGGCGACCACACCGATCAGCGTTGCGCGGGTCGGACTGGCCGCGAAGAATGCCGACGCCCTCGCAGACTACTATCGAAAGGTGGTGGGGCTTTCGGAACTTTCGCGTACCGACGGAACCATCACGCTTGGCGCAGCCGAACGGCCATTGCTCGTGATCCGGGGCGATTCTGCGGCGCGACCGGACGATCCGCGAAGCGCGGGTCTGTTCCATACCGCTTTCCTGCTGCCGACACGCACCGATCTCGGCCGCTGGGTGAAACATGCCATCGAAAAACGCATTCCGGTCGATGGAGCTTCCGACCATCTGGTCAGTGAAGCTTTTTACCTTACCGATCCGGAAGGCAACGGCATCGAGATATACGCCGATCGTGCCCGGCTGCAGTGGGAATGGAACGGGACGTCCATCAAAATGGCAACGCTTCCGCTCGATGTTCAGGGCCTGCTTCGTGATCTGCCGGCGGACGTTCCTGCGTGGCAGGAGATGCCGGGAAACAGCGTCATCGGTCATGTCCATCTGCGCGTAGGC
>JBEVEP010000258.1:0-18825 GCA_040512755.1 Mesorhizobium sp. | reverse complement strand
TTTCATGGGCCTTAGATAGTTCCTCGGCCGCAAGGCGCAAAATCACATCGCCGTCACGAGGTTAGTACAGGCTCGGGCTCGAAGCCTTCGAATGTCATCTGGTCGACATGGGCGAAGGTCCGCTCGACGTCTTCCTGTCCACGCACCGTCCATGAAATGACCGGCATGTCGAGCCGTTTGCGCACGAAGGAGACGAACCGGTTCGGCAGGTCGAAGACGCCATAGGACACGAAGGAAATGCCGTGTCCGAGCATCGAAAAGTGCATTTCCAGTTCGTGAGTGAGCGAGCCGCACGCGGTAAGGCCGGTCGGAAGGTTCTTCGCATGGAGGGGAAACTGACGGATCAGCCAATGGTCGAAGGACATGATCGCCGCCTCGCCGTCATAAGCGCGCAGCATCTCGCACACGCGCTCCACCAAGCCTTCATCGTGCCCCGGAGTCCCCTTGAGCTCAACCACCAGCGGCACGCGGCCATTCACGAGATCCAGCATTTCCTTGAGTGTGGGCACGTGGTCGGCGGTGCCGCCGACCTTCAGTGCGGCTATTTCGCGCGCTGTCCGCTGCCAGATCAAACCCTCAGTGTCGGTCAACCGTTTCAGGCCGCCATCGTGAAAGATCACCGGAACGCCATCGCTGGAAAGATGCACGTCGCATTCAATCGCGTACCCTCGCTCGACTGCTGCCTGGAACGCGGACAGGGTGTTTTCCCACACCTTGTTATTGAGGTCATGGAAGCCGCGGTGTGCAACCGGGCGCTTGGCGAGCCAGGAAATGTCGCTCATGGGTAGTGCTATTCCGTTCCTTGCTATTCAGTTTCGATGATGGCTTCGATTTCAACGGACGCATTCAGCGGCAGCGAAGCTGTGCCTACCGCGGAGCGGGCATGCTTGCCCCGGTCTCCGAGGACCGCGACAAGGAAATCGGAAGCGCCGTTTGCGACAAGGTGCTGTTCTGTGAATTCGGGCGCCGACGCCACGAAAACGGTGATCTTTACCAACCGGCGGATCTTTTCGAGATCGCCGAGCGCTGACTTGGCCTGGGCAAGGATGTTGATTGCGCAGAATTTTGCCGCTTCCTTGCCGGTTGCGACATCGACATCGCGTCCCAGCAGGCCTGTCGCAGCGAGCTTGCCGTCTTTCAGCGGCAACTGGCCTGCGGTCAGCAGGAGCTTGCCGGATTGCATGAACGGCACATAGTTTGCCGCGGGAGCCGCCGCTACCGGCAAGGCAACGCCGAGATCGCTCAGCCGTTTTTCGATTGTATCGCTCATCGCGTTGTCCTCGTGTCTCGCGGGAAGGCGGGAAGGCGTTGATGTGCTATTTTTGCCTCGCTTCCGCCATGACATCTTTTATTGTAGGCCATCCTTGATTGCGGCTGTTCAGTGCCGCGCCGGCTGGAGTCTTTGTTCATGCGCATATCGCGCTTTGCCCTGGTAGCCTTGTCTGCATCCTCCGCATTTACCGCCATTCCGGCAGAGGCAGCGCAGCTTCTCGCGCCACACAGGGCGGTTTACGACCTCGCGCTTGACAGGGCAAGCGATCGCTCTGGAATCACAGGCCTTTCCGGCCGCATGGTCTATGAGTTCAACGGTTCGGCCTGTGAGGGATATACAGTGACGTTCCGTTTCGTCACACGAATCGACACCAGCGACGTCACACGGCTCACCGATCAGCAGACCACGACATTCGAAGACGCCGACGGCAAGACGTTCAGCTTCGTCACCAAATCCTTCGTGGACCAGAATCTTGACCGCGAAGTGAAGGGCACGGCAACCCGTGAACCGTCCGGACTGACCGTCGATATCGAAAAACCTGAAGAGCAGAAGCTCGATCTCGCGCCGACGCAATTCCCCACCCAGCATCTGATGGAGCTTCTGGGAAAAGCGGAAAAGGGCGAAAGTTTTTATGAAACAAGCCTTTTCGACGGCTCGGAGGACGCCAATCAGGTGATGACGACGACGGTGGTTATCGGCAAGCAGGAGAAGGCTGACAGCGGCGATCCCGAACTCCCGGCGCTCGCCAACCTCAGCAAGGACGCGTACTGGCCGGTAGACATCGCATACTTCGATGAGGCCAAGGAAGGCGGGGAAGAGCTGCCCGAATACCGGATCAGCTTCAAGATGCACAAGAATGGCCTCACGAGGGACCTCCTCATGGACTACGGAGATTTTTCGATGAAGGGGAAGCTTGTGAACCTGTCGCTGTTCGACATGCCGAAGAACTGCACGAAGTAGCAGTCAAGCTCGAAACGCCTCATGGCCGTCTATGTGGACGATGCGATCTGGTCTTGGGTGGGCAAGCGCTGGTGCCATCTTCTAGCGGATGACACGGATGAGCTTCATCGATTCGCGGCAAGGCTAGGCGTGCACCGGCTGATCTATCAAGGACCGCCGAAAACCTCGGCTCCCCACTACGATCTGACCGCATTTGAAAGACGACGCGCCATTGTCCTTGGCGCCATCCCCTGTACCCGTGAGCAGATGGTTACGGTGTTCCGCCGCGTGCGGGTGAAGAACGGAAAAGTGATGCCTCTCCGCCGGACGCCCCGCCTCGTCGTCATGGCGAGAAGCGGATAATCGTCAGGCTTCCAGCCGTGGAGCGGGATCAGCGCGCGTCCGTGGCTGATGCGATCAGGCGCTCCGCGAGCCCGACTGTCAGTTCATCGAAATGTGAGATGATTCTCGATGGCTCGAACTCCCGCACGTGGCGGTCCGTATAGCCGAAGTCCACGGCGACAACCGGAATCCCGGCCGCCTTGGCAGTGTCGATATCTGTTCGCGAATCGCCGACCATGAGAGCCCTTCCGGGATCGCCCCCGGCCATTTCGATGGTCGAGATCAGATGGCGCGGATCCGGCTTGCGAAAGGTGAAAGTGTCCTGGCCGCAGATCGCCGCAAAATGCCGCTCCATTCCGAGCGCATTGATGAGCCGTTGCGAAAAACCTTCCGTCTTGTTGGTGCAGATCGCCATCAGGAAATCCGCTTTGGAAAAGCGCTCAACCGCCTCGATGACGCCGGGGTAGGGCTGTGACTTGCCGGGCATGTTCGACCCGTAATGGTCGAGGAAAACCGCATAGAGCCGGTCATGCTCTTCTGGCGCGAGCACCTTGTTCTGGGCGGCGAAAGCCCGCTCGATCATGACTCGACCGCCATGTCCGACATAGCTGCGGAGGCCGGTCGTATTGGCGAGCCTTGCTCCTCCCGCGCCCAGGCTGTGGCTCAGGCTGTCGAGCAGATCAGGTGCGGTATCGACCAGCGTACCGTCGAGATCGAAAACCACGATTGGCTTGGTCATGAAAGCGCAGTCCCTTGGGCTGCAAGCCGGATAGCCCGCGATCCTCACACATGCAAGCCGCAGACCACGGCATGGCGGGAGAAAGCCTTTGCCCTTGCGGCCAAAGATGTTAGGAGCGGCCCGGATATGAGGTCCGGAAGACATTGCCATGGATGCGAAATCGCTGAAGATCGAAGCCGCACGGGCAGCGCTCGGGTACGTCGAGAGCGGAATGCGGCTCGGCATCGGAACGGGATCGACGGCCGAGGAATTCGTTCGCCTTCTGGCGGAGAAAGCGGCTTCGGGCATGCGAATTACCGGCGTAGCGACCTCCGAGCGTACGGCAGCGCTCTGCCGGGAGCTGGGCGTTCCGCTCGCGACGCTGGACGACATGCCTGAACTCGATCTGACCGTGGATGGCGCCGATGAGATCGATCCGTCGCTGTCCCTTATCAAGGGCGGGGGTGGGGCTCTGTTGCGCGAGAAGATAGTCGCGGCCGCCTCGGCCGGGCTGGTCGTCATTTCGGACGCGTCCAAGCTTGTCGACACTCTCGGCCGCTTCCCGCTGCCCATCGAGGTCAACCGATTCGGGTTGAAGGCGACGGAGATCGCAATCGCCCGAGCGGCATCAAAGCTGGGCTTGGCTGGCCCGCTGACATTGAGGATGACGAATGGCGAACCTTTTGTTACAGACGGTGGACATCTGATCCTCGATGCATCTTTTGGCCGCATTCCGGATACAAGAGCGCTGTCCGAGGCTCTCCACGCCATTCCCGGCGTCGTCGAGCATGGTTTGTTTCTAGGGCTTGCGACCGCGGCTATCGTCGCGTCCGCTGATGGCATAGAGACCCTGCACGCGGCCCGCTAAACAGGAGTTCAATCTGTCATGATTCTATCCGAACGCGTCCGCCGCATCGCCGTAACTGTTGCCTTTGCGGCGGTCGCGGCCATTTCGCATCACGTTGTAGCCTCTGCCCAGGAAATATCCGAAAGCCACCTGAAGGCTGCCCGTGCCGCTGTCGACGCGATCAATGTGACGGACGAGTATGATGTCATTCTGCCGGCTGCCGCGCGGGCGCTGAAGACGCAACTGATCGAGAAGAATCCGGATCTGCAGGAATTGATCATCAAGACGGTCGATGATCAGACGATGAAGCTGGCATCGCGTCGCGGCGATCTGGAGCGTGAAGCTGCACTGGCCTATGCGAGATCCTTCAACGAGGATCAGCTCAATCAGATCGCTGCGTTCTACCAGTCCGAGGCCGGTCTCAAGCTTCTGTCCAATGGCCCGATCGTCACACGCGAACTGATCAAGGCCGCACAGATCTGGCAGAACGGCATCGCCCGTGATCTCGCCCAGACTGTCGGCGCTGAGATCGCCCAGAAGGCCGCCAAAGCTGTTCCGCCCGCACAAGACGGGGCGGCGCCCGTTCTCCCGGTCACCGAAGGTGGCGCAGCTCCTGGAACGCAGGCGCCGGCGGCGGAAGGCTCGCCGAACTGAGTCTTTGATTTCTCAGCGAAAGAGTAGATTCGAAAGCCCGGGAATTTGAACTGACCACCCGAAAGTTGGACACAACCTTGGGGGGCAGTTCAATGATCCGGGCTTTTCTTTTTATGGAGATACGCCTACCTGTGGCCGCGAAATATGCTGCGCTGATTTTTCGTCAGATCGAAATGTCCTGCGCGTGATCTGCCCGTTTCCTGAGGGCGTAGAGTAGGCGAGGGACTGGATCATGGCCGTCTATGATTACGACCTTTTCGTTATCGGCGGCGGCTCAGCGGGTGTTCGCGCTGCGCGCGTCACTGCTGGTCTTGGAAAGCGCGTCGCCATCGCCGAGGAGCTTCGCTACGGAGGCACATGCGTCATCCGCGGCTGCGTACCCAAGAAGCTCTATGTCTACGCCTCGCAGTTTCCGGAGCACTTCGAGGACGCGGCCGGCTACGGCTGGGTTTTGCCAGAGGCGAAGTTCGACTGGCGGACCCTTGTGACCAACAAGGATCGCGAGATCACGCGACTGGAAGGCCTTTACCGGCTGGGCGTGGAAAAGGCCGGAGGCGACACGTTCCATTCGCGCGCGGTGCTGGTCGACCCGCATACCGTGCGTATCGAGGGCGAGGGGCGGACGGTTACTGCCGATCAGATCCTGATCGCGACCGGCGGGCGGCCCAATCCCCACGCGGCTCTGCCCGGCCACGAACATTGCATTTTCTCCAACGAGGCTTTCGACCTGCCCGAACTGCCAAAAGCGATCGCGATCGCGGGTGGCGGCTACATTGCCGTGGAGTTCGCCAATATTTTTCACGGGCTCGGCGTCGAAACGACCCTGATTTATCGCGGAAAGGAAATCCTGCAGCGTTTCGACATGGATTTGCGGCGTATGCTGCACGAAACCATGGAGAAAAAGGGCATCCGCATCCTGTGTCAGGAGATTTTCACGGCCATCGACCGGCGTCCGGATGGACGCCTCGATGCACATTTGCAAAACGGCGGAGTAATCACGGCCGACCAGGTGATGCTTGCGATAGGCCGCATTCCGAACACTGACGGTCTTGGGCTCGAAGCGGCCGGCGTCGAAACGGGCAAGGTGGGCGAGATCCTTGTCGACAGTTATTCCCGGACGAGTGTGCCGAACATCTGGGCAATCGGCGATGTCACCAATCGCGTCCAGCTGACGCCGGTCGCGATCCATGAGGCGATGTGTTTCGTGGACACGGTCTTTCGCGACAAACCGACGAAGCCCGACCACAAGACGATCCCAACGGCGGTCTTCTCGCAGCCGGAGATCGGCACCGTCGGTCTGTCGGAAGATGAAGCGTCGTCGCGTTTCGACGACATCGAGGTCTATCGGGCGACGTTCAGACCGATGCGTCATACGCTTGCAGGGCGCGATGAAAGAATGCTAGTCAAACTGATCGTGGATACGGACACGCGGCTGGTCCTCGGCGCGCATATTCTTGGCCCAGACGCAGGGGAAATGGCGCAATTGCTCGGTATTGCCCTAAAGGCGGGGTTGACCAAGGAAGACTTCGACAGGACGATGGCGGTTCATCCCACCGCGTCCGAGGAACTCGTGACGATGTACGCGCCAAGCTATCGCGTGCGAAACGGTGCGCGAGTAGGCTGAATTTTTCTGAAAGGGTCTGGAAAGCTTTCCGCGGCCTGAAAATGGTGCGACGATGTTTTTGGAAAAGAGTCATAGCCCAATGAACGCGCCTGCAAGCAGCGGCCTTGTCGCCTATTTCGGCTATGGCTCGCTGGTGAACCGGGCGACGCATCGAACGGACATCGTTGATGCTTTTCCTGCACGGCTGATCGGCTGGCGCCGCTGCTGGCTGGCGCGTCCGGATCGGCCCGACATCCACTCGTCGCTGCTCAGCGTATGCCGTGAGGAGGGCGCCTTCTGTGACGGGCTTCTGGTCATCGACAGGTTGGACAATCTGGCGGCCGTAGATGAGCGCGAATCCGGCTATTTCCGCCATTTGGTCGGGCCGCATGAGCTCGAAGTCGTGCGAGCTGTTCCGGATGGCTGCCCGGTCTATGTCTATGAGGTGGACGGTGAGGCGCCGTTGTATTCCGGGCCATCTACGATCATGCAATCCTACCTTGACGCGGTGCTGCAGGGGTTCCTTTCGGTCTACGGCGAAACAGGTGTACGGCACTTCCTTGCCGATACACATGGCTTCGATACGCCAATAGATGCCGATCGCTATGCTCCCGGATATCCGCGCGCGGTTCTGCTGACCGATACCGAGCGGGCGTTGTTCGACGCTATGCTGGCCGAGAAAGTCGTCGGCCGCCGGGACCGCTAAGAGACGAAGATTTCGCCAGCGAAGGAAAGCCTGGTCGCGTCGCCATGCAGGCAATTCCGGTCTAGAATAGCCGGCCCGGTTCGTGTAAACAGCCGCTTTCCCGCAGGTGGGGCGGGCCTGGCCGGACGCAGCGGCCCTCATATCCAGGTGCGGCCCCTCATATCTAGGTGCGACAATGACGAAATGGTCACCGAATTCGTGGAGAGCCAGGCCAATCAGCCAGGTGCCTGTCTACCCGGACATGACAGCGCTGGCCGAGACGGAAGCCCATCTTGCGACATTTCCGCCGCTGGTTTTTGCAGGTGAGGCGCGCAAGCTGAAGAAGCAACTGGCGAGCGTCGCCAATGGCGAGGCTTTCCTGCTCCAGGGTGGCGATTGCGCCGAGAGCTTCGCCGAACACGGTGCTGACAACATCCGCGACTTCTTTCGCGTGTTCCTGCAGATGGCGGTCGTGCTGACGTTCGCCGGCGCGCAGCCGGTCGTCAAAGTCGGCCGTATCGCGGGTCAGTTCGCCAAGCCACGTTCATCCGACAATGAGGAGAAGGATGGGGTGACGCTGCCGTCATACCGCGGCGACATCATCAACGGCACCGGCTTCGACGCCGCATCGCGCACGCCCGATCCGGCCCGGCAGGAGATGGCTTATCGCCAGTCGGCAGCCACGCTCAATCTGCTGCGCGCCTTCGCGCAGGGCGGCTATGCCAACCTCGAGAACGTCCACAAATGGATGCTGGGCTTTGTCTCCGACAGCCCGCAGGGAGAGCGTTACGAGGCGCTGGCAAATCGCATCACCGAAACGATGGACTTCATGCGCGCCGTCGGCATCACCTCCGAGACCAACTACGCGCTCCGCGAGACGGATTTCTACACAAGCCATGAAGCGCTGCTTCTCGGCTATGAGGAAGCGCTGACGCGCATCGATTCCACGTCGGGCGACTGGTACGCGACATCCGGCCACATGATCTGGGTCGGCGACCGCACCCGCCAGCCGGACCATGCGCATATCGAATATTGCCGTGGCATCAAGAACCCGCTCGGCTTGAAATGCGGTCCATCGCTGACCACGGACGGCTTGCTGCAGCTTATCGATCTGCTCAACCCGGAAAACGAAGCGGGCCGCTTGACGCTGATCGCGCGCTTCGGCTCCGACAAGGTGGGCGACCATCTGCCGAAGCTCATCCGCGCGGTGAAGAAGGAAGGCCGCAAGGTGGTGTGGTCCTGTGACCCCATGCACGGCAACACGATCACCGCAGCAGGCTACAAGACCCGTCCGTTCGAGCGCATCCTCAAGGAGGTTCAGGTCTTCTTTGACATACATCGGGCCGAGGGCACGCACCCCGGCGGCATCCATGTCGAGATGACCGGGAAGAACGTCACCGAGTGCACGGGCGGCGCGCGCGCCATTACCGCCGATGATCTGCAGGACCGCTACCATACGCATTGCGATCCACGCCTCAACGCAGATCAGGCGATCGAGCTGGCCTTCCTGGTGTCGGAGCTTCTGAAGAAGAGGCTTGCCGGGGTCCACCGGCAGCAGGTGGTGAACGGCTGATATCGACAGGATCGCGATGATCAGCCGGCAGCTTGGAGTTGTCGCTTCCGTCTTTGCCGTAGTCGCAAATCGTAGATGACCAGCCTCGCAAATCTGCGAGGCTGGTCATTGTTTTACGTCTGCGGGAAAAGATGACGAACATACACACAGGCTCATGCCTTTGCGGCGCGGTGCGGCTCACGACGACCGGCAATTTGCGCGGCGTGGTCTATTGTCATTGCTCGCAATGCCGCAAGCAGACCGGCCACTACTTCGCGGCGACCAACGTTTCCAATGCTGATCTGACCATCGATGGCGGGGAGAACATCACATGGTTCCGGTCATCCGACTTCGCGGAGCGCGGCTTCTGCCGGACATGCGGCTCCGCCCTGTTCTGGAAGCCGCGTGACGGTGACTATATTTCGGTGCTCGCAGGTTTGTTTGACAAGCCGACAGGCCTCAAGGGTGAATGTCATATCTTCCTCGCCGACAAGGGAGACTACTACTCGGTCGGCGATGACTTGCCTAAATTCGAGAAATCGCCGCGATCCGTGAAGGTTGCCGAAAGCTGAACGACACGCCGTTCGCTGTTCGTGAAAAGTGAACGATCTGTCGTGGAAGCGTCCTCTGCCGCTTTTCTGCGAAATCGCATAGATTTGGGTCAAGGAGATAAACCGTGACCACGATGCCCACACTTTTCATTTCACACGGCGGACCTGACATCGTTATCAGCGACACGCCGGCGCGCCATTATCTGGAATCCGTGTCGAAGCTGCTGCCCAAGCCGCGCGCGATTGTGATCGTGTCAGCGCACTTCGAAACGGATGGCGTCGCGGTGGTGACCGATCCGCACCCTGGCATGATCTACGATTTTGGCGGCTTTGCTCCCGAACTCTACGAAATGGTCTACCCTGCGCCGGGCGACCCAGCGCTCGCGGAACGGGTCTACCAACTTCTCTCGGCGGCAGGGATGGAGCCGGCGAAGATTGCATCGCGCGGCTATGACCATGGCGTCTGGACACCGCTCAAGCTGGCTTTTCCCGATGCGGATATCCCTGTTGTTCAAGTGTCGATCGATCCGGCTCGCGATGCACGCTGGCACTACAAGCTTGGCCGCTCGCTTTCGCCGCTGCGCGAAGAGGGCGTGCTGCTCATCGGCTCCGGTCACATCACCCACAATCTGCGCGCATTCTTCTCGGTGATGCGGCAGGGCGCATCGCCGGATCCGGCACTTCCGGGCAAAGTGCACGCCTTCACCGAATGGTTTGCCGAAAAGTTCGCCGAGGGTGACACGGCCGCCATTCTCGACTGGAAAAGCAAGGCGCCGTTCACCGCCGACAACCACCCCACCGACGAGCATCTCATGCCGATCTTTTTCGCCTACGGCGCGGCGAGCGACGCCTTAAAGGCCGAACGTGTCCATGCTTCGGTCGCGCATGGGTTCTTCGCGAACGATTCCTGGCTGTTCCACTAGGCGCTGCTTGCGCTACATGATCCCCATTCTGGAATTCGAAGGGGATTCGCTCAATGGAGCGGCTGATCAAAGCGTTCAGAAACTCGATGCGCGCGGCAACACATCTACTACGCCACGAAGCCGCCTTCCGACAGGAAATTGCCTTGCTCGTCGCTGCATTGCCGATCGGCTGGTTCCTGTCCTCGACCTGGCGCGGCTATGCTCTGCTGATCGGCTCCCTGCTGCTGCTCATCATCGTCGAGGTTCTCAACACAGGCATCGAGGCCGCATGCGATGCGGTCTCGCGGGAGTTCAACATCGACATCAAGCTCGCCAAGGATTGCGGCTCGCTTGCAGTGCTGATCTCCATCGTCCTCGCAGCCGGTGTCTGGGGGCTCGCGATTGTTGAGCGGCTGACCGGCTTTCCGATTTGATGCCAAAGGGTGAGGCATAAATGACAGCCGATCTCCCCCCTTGCGGGGGAGATGTCCGGCAGGACAGAGGGGCGCGCGAAGGCGCGCTGCCCGTTTTTTGTTGCCGGCCATTCTCCGGTCTCAGACAATCGTGAATGTTAAGTTCGCAGACGCTTGTCCCGGAAGCTCCACTGGGGGTGACGGCGATGTGGATGCTTTACGTCGCCCCGCTCTGGCCTGCCGGCCATCTCCCCCGCAAGGGGGAGATCAGCCGGCCGCTAGGTTTCGCCAATTGCCGCTTATTCCGACGTGTTTCCGTTCCGGAAGAAATGATGCGCGGCATACCAGGCGAGTGCAGTCGCTGCGGCGCCACCCAAAAGCGCCAGGACGATGCGTTGATGCTCGTGCAGCGCCTGGCCCAGCAGCCTCTCCGCACCGACACCAAAGACATAGCCCAATGTGCTGAACAATGTGGCCCAGACCAGAGACGACAAGGCATTGAGGATAAGAAACCGCGGTGCCGCGATGCCTGACAGCCCGGCAGTCACGCCGCCGATCATCCGCATTCCATAGGCATAGCGGTTGAAGAATACGAAGAGATTTGGATAGGCAAGGACGAGGCTATTGGCATGGCTGAAGCCCGGTTTCTTCTTCAGGCGCTGGACGACGGAATGATCAGAATAGCGCCGGCCAAGGAAGAAGAGCAGTGTGTCGCCGAGAAATGCGCCGGAGAAGGCCGCGGCAAAGGCCTGCCATGTCACGAACACCTGCTGATGCGCGAAGAAGCCGCCAAGGATCGCGGCAGTTTCCCCTTCGGCAACACAGCCGAGAAACACGGCAATGAGGCCGTATTTCGCCACCAGATAGTGAATCGTCTCAGTCATGCCGGCCCTGACCCGTGATGTGCTCTTCCAGGTTCCTTATGCCGGCCGTCAGGTCCGTGAGTTGATCGCGCACGGCGAGTATTTCCCGCTGGCGAAGCTCATCGAGTTTTTCATGGAGCGCCATGATCTCGATTTCTGCCTTCAGGTTGACTTCATAGTCATGAGCAGCATCGAGGCGATCCCGTGCGGCCTGGCGGTTCTGCGACATCATGATGACTGGCGCCTGCAATGCCGCGAGCATCGAAAGGAGCAGATTGAGGAAGATATAAGGGTAGGGGTCGAACGCACCGGTCGCGAGGAGGACGGTGTTGAGGATCGACCAGCCAACCAGAAAGGCCAGAAATCCGAGGATGAATGTCCACGAACCGCCAACTCGTGCGACTGAATCGGCAATCCGGTCACCTATTTTCTCCGCATTAGCATGAGATTGGAGCCGGTCGCGCGAGACGGCCTTGCGCTCGATGGCGCTTTGCAACACGCGACGCTCGGCCTCGGTCAGGGCATCGGCATTGCGGGCCAGCCAGCGGACGGCTAGATCGGCGACTGTCTTGTTCATGACATTCTCGCTCGTTCCGGGTTGCGTCATGGCTCGACTATACGAAGATGGCGTGACATGCCACTCGGGAGCACGCTGCCGGCACTAGAGCGGTTCAGTGCTTCATTGAATCGCTGAACCGCTCTTACTCTTGGTTTTACGCAATTCCGGACGGAAAACCGGTTTCCACTTTTCCTGGAATTGCTCTGAACGGGGAAGACCTATGCCTGATTTTGCCAAGATCCGCGCCCGCGCCGCCCAGCGCAAAGGTGGGGAGGCGGCGCTCAGTTCACTGCTCGGAGCCGCACCCGACAATGCTTCCGTTGCGAACGTCACCGACAACCGCATCCTGTCGACCATGGCCGAACGGATATTTTCGGCCGGCTTCGTCTGGAGCGTGATCGAGCAGAAATGGCCGGGCTTCGAGGAAGCGTTTCTCGGTTTCGAGCCGAAGCGCCTGCTCTTTCAGCCGGACGACTTCTGGTACGGCCTCGCCAACGACAAGCGGATTGTGCGCAATCCGCAAAAGATCAAGTCCATTCAGGAGAATGCCGCCTTCGTGGAACGTGTCTCGAAAGAACATGGCAGCTTCGGGACCTTCCTCAGCCGCTGGCCCAAGGACGACCAGATCGGACTGATGGCATATCTCGCCAAGCACGGCAGCCGACTGGGCGGCAACACCGGCCAGTATTTTCTTCGCTGGGTGGGCTGGGATGCGTTCATCCTGTCGCAGGACCTTGTTGCGGCGCTGCGCGACGCCGGTGTGGATGTCGCCTCAAGCCCGAACTCGAAGAGGGACCTTGCCAGAATCCAGGAACAGATGAACGCCTGGGCGGAACAGACGGGGCTTGCGTACAAGCATCTCTCGCGAATCCTTGCCATGTCGATCGGCGAGAACAATTCCCCCGAAGCGCTGCGGGAATATATGGGCGAGTAGTGGCACAATCGAACGGCATTGCGGGTTGAAACTCGCCGCGCTACATCCTCGGCATGAGCAAGCATCCTGACGTTCTCCGCATTGCCGTTGCCCAGCTGAACCCGATTGTGGGTGACGTTTCCGGCAACCTTGCAAAGGCGCGCGAGGCGAGGGCTGATGCCGCCCGTCAGGGCGCGGACCTCGTGCTCTATACGGAGCTCTTCATCGCCGGCTATCCGCCGGAGGATCTCGTACTGAAGCCTGCTTTCCTTGCGGGGTGCGAACGCGCGGTCGGGGAACTTGCCCGCGAGACGGCCGATGGAGGACCGGGTTTTATCATCGGCACGCCGCTGAAGCGGAAGAGCGGCACCCACAATTCGATTATTGTCGCCGACGATGGAAAGATCCTGGCCGAACGGTACAAGATCGACCTGCCGAACTATGGCGAGTTCGACGAGAAGCGTGTGTTTCAACCTGGGCCGGATATGCCCGGACCGGTCAACTACCGTGGCGTGAGGCTCGGCATTCCGATCTGCGAGGACATCTGGGGCGATCTCGGCGTCTGCGAGACGCTGGCCGAAAGCGGCGCCGAGATGCTGATCGTACCGAACGGCTCGCCATACTATCGCGGCAAGGTCGATGTCCGCTATCAGGTGGCGATCCGCCAGGTGATCGAAACCGGCCTGCCGCTGCTCTTCGCCAATCAGCTCGGCGGGCAGGACGAACTGATTTTCGACGGCGCGTCGTTTGCCATCTCGGCCAAGAAAACGCTGGCCTTCCAGATGAGCCAGTTCGAGGAAGCGGTCGTCGTCACGACATGGAAGCGCGAGGCCGATGGCTGGACCTGCGTCGACGGGCCGATGTCCAAGATCCCGGAAAAGGACGAGGCGGACTACCGGGCGTGCATGCTGGGCCTGCGCGACTATGTAAACAAGAACGGCTTCAAGAATGTCGTGCTCGGACTGTCCGGCGGCATCGATTCAGCCATCTGCGCCGCGCTTGCCGTGGATGCGCTGGGCGAAGAGCGGCTGCGCGCCATCATGATGCCCTACAAATACACCTCGAAGGACTCGTTGAAGGATGCCGAGGATTGCGCCCGCGCGCTAGGCTGCCGGTACGACATCGTGCCGATCTTCGAGCCGGTGGACGGTTTCTCGCATGCGCTGACGCAGCTTTTCGAAGGGACGAAGGAAGGCATCACCGAGGAAAACCTCCAGTCGCGTGCGCGCGGCACCATCCTGATGGCCATCTCCAACAAATTCGGCTCGATGGTGGTGACGACGGGCAACAAATCCGAGATGTCGGTCGGCTATGCGACGCTCTATGGCGACATGAACGGCGGCTTCAATCCGATCAAGGACCTCTACAAGATGCAGGTCTACGAGCTGGCGCGCTGGCGCAACGGCCACGTGCCGCCGGGTGCGCTCGGGCCTTCGGGGGAGGTCATTCCCCGGTCCATCATCGACAAGGCGCCTTCCGCCGAACTTCGCCCGAACCAGACGGACCAGGATTCATTGCCGCCCTATCCGGTGCTTGACGATATCCTGGAATGCCTCGTGGAAAACGAGATGAGCGTCGACGACATCGTTGCCCGCGGCCATGATCGCGATACGGTCCACCGGATCGAGCATCTGCTCTACATCGCCGAGTACAAGCGGCGGCAGGCCGCGCCCGGCGTCAAGATCACGAAGAAGAATTTCGGGCGGGACCGCAGGTATCCGATCACCAACCGGTTCAGGGATCGTTCGTAGAGCGCGATCGCTGAATCGTCGCGCTCACGCGCTTTGCGGTACTATCGGAGCAGCAGAAGCAGGCCGGTGATGGCGAGCGCGGCCGTCCAGAGCAGGTCCGTGTTGATCCAGGCGGTCCGCAATATCGAGAGGCCGATCCACCGGTAGACCGAGAACGCGATCACGGCTGTGACGGCCAGCATGACGCCGGAATGGACGCCCACCGCCGCCAGCGCGATCGGCAGCGACCCTTGCGCGGAGATATCCGCAACCGGAGAGTTGGACAGGCAGAGCGGAAGGACCGCGGGAACGAGCATCAGGCCCGCTCCATGCCCGGTCGCCATCAGGAAGGACCACAGGACGAGACCGGCCGACCCCGCTGTCATTCCGACGCGCACCCTGTGGCGATGCCCGTTGATGTGGTGATGGATCGCCCAGCCGATCAACAAAAGGCCGGCCGCCTGCCGCACCACCCGCTCATCGGTCATCGCGCCCGTCGCAACCACCGCAGCCGCGATGATCGCGATGGAGAGCAGATGCCCGAGCGCGATCGGCGGCAGTGCGAGCATCACGGCCGACGTGCTTCGGCGATGCAGTCCGAGCGCTACCGCAAACAGCCAGCCCATCGCCGGGTTCAGGCCGTGATAGGCCCCGAGCCCGGCCAGAACCACCCAGGGCCAGACGTCATGGCTCATGGCGACTGGCCCGGGCGCCGGGTTCTGCGGCTTCCGTCATGCGCCTTACGGATAGCAGTAGGAGTCCGACGAACAGTCGCCACCTTCAAGCCTCACCTGATGCGGCCGATGTGACTTCGGCCATTCGACGAAGAATTTCTCGTCGAATTTGATGCCGCCATCGGGACCGGCATCCATCTTCACCATCCAGCCCTTCACGCCATCGGGATAGAACTGCTCGTCGATCACGCCATAGAGCGAGTTGGTGAAATAGACGCGCCGGCCGTCCCGGCTGATCTCGACCATCTGCGGGCCGCCGTTGAGCGATCCGTTTTTCGCGCCGGGATGCGTGGCGCGGGAAACGATGCCTCCGATGCGAAGCCGCCCGGTCTCCTTGGGTTTCAGCGGGTCGCTGACATCGTACTGGATCATGTCGCCAGTGCCCCAGCAGGACACGTAGAGGAAGCGATCATCCATCGACAGGTCAATGTCCGTCACCAGCGGCGGCACCGCCTTGAAGCCTTTCAGCATGTCGGGAAGCTGGTCCGGTTCAGCAGGCTCTGCCGGAATATCGATCACCTTGGTGACCGCCCACTTGTTTCCGTCGCGGTGCCAGACCCAAATGGACGAAGACAAGTCTTCCAGACTGAGGACGCAATTTACGAAGCCATACGCCTTTGTCGGGTCGTGGGCGGGTCTCAGCTCGAACACCAACTGGTACTTGTCGCCAAAATCGATCGTCTGCAGATGCTTGCGCTTGTGCAGGTCCCAGAAATGCAGCCGGCGGCCATATTTCGCGCCGAGCAGGATTTCCGGCACGAGCCCATTTTCGATGGTGTCCGGCGTACCCCACTCGCTGGTGACGAGCGTGTCGTGACCGAGGTGCCACCATGCGTCATAGGCAAGCTGCTGCGGGCCGCGGTCGATCTCCCAAGGTCCGCGCACGCTGAAATTCTCGGCATCCATGAGAAAAACGCCGCCAGGCGCCTTGCCTTCAGCGTTACCGAGTGCAGCGACATAAATGCCTTCCGGGCCGCAATGGATGGTATGCGGCCGGGTGTAACCGGCGCGTTCCGCTACCTCCTGCGGCTCGATCACTTTGACGATCGTTGGATTTCTGGGGTCGGGCTTCGTATCGATGATGTGGATGCGCGACGATCGAAGGCCCGGAACGACCAGATACCGCCGTTCCATATGCGGATGCGGCGCATTGGGGCACAGGCACGACGAGCAGGCATTCCAGCCGAAATGGTGGAGCTCGTCGCCCGCATTGGGCATATCGACCTGGGTGAGAATGCTCGAATAGGTTCGCGAATTGGGATCGACATCGATAACGGCGATCGCGTCGGGAACTTTCCTTTCGGGATCGAACGCCGCGACATAGGCTATCGTTTCGGGCGGCGATTTCATCGCCATCCGTGGCGACGGATAGAAACTTGGGTCAGGCTGCCAGGCTGTCCGTTCCAACGGCATATCCACCTCCTCCTTGTCCGGCGAAGGCCCGGAAAACAGGTTGTTTCAGGCCTTATGCCCCCTCGTTCCCGGTCCTCATCATCCCACTTTGCGTAAAGGAAGGAAAGGGCGGTGACGGCCGGCGAGGGGGTGCATATCTCCCGTGGAATGTGCTTAACCGGTTCAACTTTTTGATGGTTTCAGGGCTCCAGTCTCGCCGGCCTTCCGCGCCCAATGGCCCCGTCGGCGCGCGCCTGCAGATAGGCGTAGATGTCCTGGATATAGGGCTCGATATTGGCGTCCCTGGCAAAGCCCTTCATGACGGAAGCACCGACGGTCGTGCCGTCGCGGACGATGGACTGAAATCTCTCAAAGCCGGGAAGCCTGTCGACAAGAGGCGAAGCGATCGTCGAGCCGACCCCGTCGGGACCATGGCAGTGATTGCAACTGCCATGGTAGCGCCGAAAGCCGTTGAACGTCCGCGCGTCCACCTTGCCGTCGACGACACGGTAGAACTTGCCATCAGTCCCTTTGTCGCCGGCCATCGCGCAACAACAAGACATGGCGCTGCCCACGATGAACGCCTGCAAGAACAGCCGATGCGGCGAGCGCATTGTCATACGCCAGTCATGTTAGCGTACAGCTCGCCGCACCGCTATCGCTCGCGCGTCACTCGCGGAGAGCTTGCGGTCCGGCGCTCATCAACTCGCCGGGCGCGACCCGCGAAATGATGTGGAGTTTACCGGCGGCGCGGGAGATTCTCAGCTCCTGCCCCAGTGCTCCAACTTCACCCGGCACCGAAATCGTAATCCCCTGGCTTTCACCCAAGGTTACTACGAAACGCACCGGCGGACCGGATTCACTTTCCGCGATTGTTGCGACCACCCGGTAGCCGTCATGCTCATTCGTGTAGTAGACGACACCCCGGTAGCCCCCCAGTTCGATGCTTTCAGCCTTCAAGGCAGCGAGCTCGCCGGCATGTACTGGAGCTGCAGCCAGGCAAAGCACTGCATATGCGATACACCTGCGCATTGTTTCACTCCGTAAAAGGATCGTCCAAAGTCAGGCGTGATCCTGACCCAACCTAGAAATGCCGCGAGCCCCGCAGTCACAGGAATGCCGGGAACATGAAGGTGCTGATATGTTTCGTCGGAGCGGGGCCAACCAGCCCAACTCCGATCACCCGCCTTCGCGCACACCACGTCCACCGTAGCCGTTTACCGCTCACAGCGATTCGCCTTCGGCTGGTAGCACCATGACCGATGAGCCGCCGGTCTTCTGTGAAGAAAGTCACACATGGACGTGCGGATATACGAAAAAGCGCCGTTTCTTACAGTCTGGAGCCGAAACTGCATGACACGCAAAGCGTGGTCCGTCGCCTTGCAAAGCCCCGGATCATCCGCTACGCCGCGCTGATGTCAGTCACGGTCCGCTTTGCCCCGTCCCCCACGGGCTATATCCATATCGGCAACGCACGCACTGCGTTGTTCAACTGGCTGTTCGCGCTGAAGAACAAGGGCCGCTTCATCCTGCGTTTTGATGACACGGATACTGCACGCTCGAAGCAGGAATATGCAGACGCTATCGTGCGCGACCTTCATTGGCTTGGCATCGAACCGGCAAAGATTGAATACCAGTCCAAACGCTTTGACCGATACGATGCGGCAGTCGAGCGGCTGAAGGCAGCCGGCCTGCTCTACGCCTGCTACGAGACTGCCGAGGAGCTTGAACTCAAGCGCAAGATAAGGCTGTCGCGCCGACTTCCGCCGGTTTACGGTCGGGAGGCGCTGAAGCTGACAGAGGCCGAGAAAGAAAAGTTTGCCGCGGAAGGCCGCAAACCGCACTGGCGCTTTCTTCTTCCGAACTTCACATCGGACCCGTTCGCGCCGGAGCGCACCGAGGTTCACTGGAACGACATTGTGCGCGGCGAGGAGACCGTCGACCTGGCGTCACTCTCGGATCCCGTCCTTGTGCGAGCGGATGGAACGTATCTGTACACGCTTCCTTCGGTCGTGGACGACATAGACCTGGGCGTCAGCCATGTCATTCGCGGCGACGACCATGTCACCAATACCGGCGTGCAGATTGCGCTGTTTCGCGCGCTTGGCGCCGAGCCGCCTGCGTTCGGACACCACAATTTGCTGACCACGACGAC
>JBEVEP010000232.1:0-3372 GCA_040512755.1 Mesorhizobium sp. | reverse complement strand
TGATGCCGCTCAAGATGCGCCGGTCATCGACCCGCGGAACCCCGTGCGACCGTGGAAAGTAGGGCTCGATCCGGCGCATCTGCGCCTCAGACAACCACAACAAATCACTCATCGGCAGCGCCTCCCTGACGCCGCCCATGAATCAATCCCTCGCCCTCAGTGCAAGCGGTTAATGAGTCCTCAGCCTAAATTTACAGTTGCGCTTTTGAGTGAACTCTGAATCAATGGGTCTCCATGGCAGGGAGGCCGTGGATGACGGGTGGATCGATCGAGGCGACGCTGGAGCTTTGGGCGTCGTCGTTGCGGGACGTGAAGGCACGGATGCGGGGGCTGTTCACGCAGGAGCGGGTCGCGGTGTCGGCGGGTCTTTTCCTCGACGGGTTGCTGGGAGACGAGCGCCGCAAGACAGGGTGGATGCGCGCCGAGGCTGCCGGAGATCCCGGGCCATGGCGGCAGCAGGCTATCCTTGGCCGTGGTCGATGGGATGCCGATGGGCTCCGCGACATCGTCCGCGACTATGTTGTCGAGGAGCTCGGTGAGGAAGACGCGGTCCTGGTCATCGACGAGACCGGCTTCTTGAAGCAGGGCAGGGCGTCCTGCGGCGTCGCGCGCCAATATACGGGCTCAGCCGGCAAGATCACGAACTGTCAGATCGGTGTCTTTGCAGCCTACGTATCGCGACGTGGTCATGCATTCATCGACAGGGCACTCTATCTTCCGAAAGCATGGACCAATGACCCGGCTCGCCTAGCGGCAACGCATGTGCCGGACGGTACGACTTTTGCTACGAAGCCGGCGCTGGCCGTGGCGATGATTAATCGGGCGATCGCAGCGGGCGTGCCTTTCTCCTGGGTCGCGGCCGATGCGGTCTACGGTGTCGGCGATATCGAGCAGTGCCTGCGTCGAGCCGGAAAGGGCTATGTTCTCGGGGTCAGATCCGATCATCACTTCGGGTCGTGGTTTGGCAAGCCCGCCGTTGCCGGCAGCGCCGACGAGATCGCCCAGAACCTCCATCCGGATGCGTGGCAGCGTCTCTCGGCAGGCGATGGCACCAAGGGAGCGAGACTCCACGACTGGGCCTATTGCGAACTCGCCGATCTTGATGCCGACGATTACGACGTGGATCGACCAGGCTTGGGCACGCCCGAGGTGTGGACAAGGGGCCTGCTGATCCGCCGCCACATCACCGACGGCTCACTCGCGTTCTTCTCAACGTGGTGCCCGGCCGGGACGGGTATCCAAGCCCTCGTCATGGTCGAGGGCCACCGCTGGTCGATCGAAGATGCCTTCGAGACCGCGAAGAACGAACTCGGCCTCGATCATAATGAAACCCGCTCCTGGCATGGCTGGCATCGTCATGTGTCGCTCGTGATGCTGGCGTTCGCCATGCTGGCCGCGATCCGCCACCGTGCGAATGAAACGACGCCCCCAAAAAGCCGACGCAGGACAGTCCGACTCTGATCCGCTGGTCGATCCAGGAAGTGCGCCGCATCGCCAATCGGCTTGCACAGCGACGCATCCAGCCCGCTCAGATCATCGCATGGTCGTGCTGGCGACGAGCGCATCAGGCCGCCGCACGCAGCGCTCACCTTCGCTCAAAAGCGCAACTGTAATGTTAGGCTCAGGACCCATTAACCGCTTGCACTGAGGGCGAGGGATTGATTCATGGGCGGCGTCAGGGAGGCGCTGCCGATGAGTGAAGCGTCCCGCCTTTTCCGGAGGCTCCTACTTGTGAGAGGGAGCCGAGATGACGACCAGGAGAAGCAAGTTTTCGCCTGAGGTCGGCGAACGCGCGGTCCGGATGGTTGGGGAGCACCGGGCCGACTACGGCTCGGAGTGGGAGGCAATGACTTCGATCGCCGGGAAGATCGGCTGCACGGCGGAGACGCTGCGCCGCTGGTGCCGTGAGGAGGCGAGCCGACGAACGGTGCCGGCGGCGTTGGCCGCGGATGACAAGGCCCGGCTCAAGCTTCTCGAGCGCGAGGTGAAGGAGCTGCGCCGGGCCAACGAGATCCTGCGGAAGGCCTCTGCGTATTTTGCGCAGGCGGAGCTCGACCGCCGCGACAGATGATGTTGGCGTTCGTCGACGCCCATCGCGAGGACTTGGGGATCGAGCCGATCTGCCGCGAGCTGGCGATCGCCCCTTCCTCCTACCACGAGCACGCCGCGCGCCGTGCCGATCCCGCCAGGCGCCCGGTCCGCGCCCGGCGCGACGACGAGCTCAAGGAGCAGATCGGGCGCGTCCACGAGGCCAGCTTCGGCCTCTACGGCTCGCGCAAGGTCTGGCGCCAGCTGAAACGCGAAGGGATCAAGGTGGCCAAGTGCACGGTCGAGCGGCTGATGCGAGCCATGGACCTGGCCGGCATTCGGCGCGGAAAGTCCTGCGTCACGACCGTCAGCAATCCCAAGGCGCCATGCCCGCTGGACAAGGTCAATCGCGAGTTCCGCGTCAGCCGGCCCAACGCGCTGTGGGTGGTCGACTTCACCTACGTCCATACCTGGGCAGGCTTCGTCTACGTGGCGTTCGTGATCGACGCCTTCGCCCGGCGGATCGTCGGGTGGAAGGTCAGCACCTCAGCCACGGCCAGCTTCGTCCTCGACGCTCTGGAGCAGGCGCTCCATGCCCGCCAGCCCGGTCCCGAAGACGGGCTGGTGCATCACAGCGACAGGGGCGTTCAATACCTTGCCATGAACTACACCCAGCGCCTGGCTGAAGCCCAGCTGGTCCCCTCGGTCGGCAGCGTCGGGGACAGTTACGACAACGCCCTCGCCGAGACGATCAACGGCCTCTACAAAGCCGAGGTCATCTGGCGGCAGCGGTCATGGCCGAGCGCCTCGGCGGTGGAGATGGCCACGCTGCGCTGGGTCAGTTGGTTCAACAACCACCGTCTGTTCGGTCCCATCGGCTACATCGCGCCGGCCGAGGCCGAAGCCAACTACTATGCTGCCGTCGACAACCGCGATATGGCCGCATGACTCAAACGAAACTGCCTCCGGAAAAGGCGGGACGCTTCAATGAGCCGGTCGGGGAATGTCTGGGACAATGCGGCGATGGAGAGCTTCTTCTCCTCGCTGAAAACCGAGCGGATCGCCCGCAAGACGTACCGCACGCGCAATCAGGCAAGGCAGTACGTGTTCGATTACATCGAACGCTTCTACAATCCCACGCGCAGGCACTCGACCTTGGGCTATCTCAGCCCCATGGACTTCGAGAAGCAGGCGCAGGTCGCCTAACCTGGTGTCCACGGAACCGACAGCAGCTCATAGGCAAGCCCGTCCGTGGAGGCGAGCACGCGCAGGCTCAGCTGGTCGCCGATTCCGACCGGGTTGTTGAGATACACCGTCCCGCCCGCCCGATAACGACCGGTGATG
>JBEVEP010000222.1:0-11109 GCA_040512755.1 Mesorhizobium sp. | reverse complement strand
TTTCATTTAGAAGGATAGCAGACGATGCCTGACAGGTTTGGCGCCGGTCAGCTGATCGAAAAGGTCGCCTTCGACAAGCGGATCGAGACGGAAGACGAGTACGGGAATACCGTGAGCACCTGGGAAGAGCAGTTCCAGCATCGGGCCAAATTCATCCAGCTTAGGGGATCGGAAACGGTCATGGCCGGCCGGCTCGAGGGCCGCAGCACCATCATCATGCAGGTGCGGGTTTGCACAGACACCATGCAGATCGGCACGGACTGGCAAGCCAGGGATGTCAGGCGAAATGTCGCCTATAACATCCAGGAGGATCCCGGAAGGGCAATTCTCGACCTGCTCGCCGAAAGCGGCGTAGCCACCTGAGCCAATCCTACCTCGGACCCGAGATACCGCGATGCTGCTTCGCCGGGAGTGGCAGCCCTGGGAGCTGCGGCAGTGCGCTGACGCGCGCAAAACCAGTCTCGTCAATGCTGCGTTGAACATATTGAAAGATTGGCGGAGCTCACCATTCGAGTTTGAGGGCGCTGTCCGCCACGGCATCCGCAGCGCGCTCGGCCTCGAGCGATGGTCCTGGCGAGATGCCGATCGCGTGGCCGCACAGACGATCGAGGCGGCATTTTTTCAGCTGAAGGTCGAGCGACCAACGTGGCACCAGGGTCAGCCGGGATGGACCGAGGAAGGTTTCTCGCCGGTCGGATACACGCGCTGCATCCAGTGCGGAAAGCCGCTACCGGAAAGCCGCGGCGATTACGGCAGGAAGTATTGCAGTAGCTTCTGTCATGACGCGCATTACAAGCACGGCGCGGGCAAGTGGGGCGAGACAACGGATCGCGCTATCTACCTGGCGTTCATGGCGGCGAAGACTGAGAAGACCAGGCGCGAGCGGACCGAAGCGTATGGGCTCGAAGGGGAACGCTGGCGCAATGGCTACCACAAGAAGCTGCGTTCCGAGCGGCGGGCTGCTGTCCGTGCCGAGCTTCGCTGCCAGGTCTGCAATGAGAGACTTGCGCATCTGAGCCGGGCTGATGCTCGCTACTGTTCAAAGCATTGCCAGATGATTGCGTACAACGCGCGGAAGTCACAAGCGGCCGACTCTGCGAAACCGCTGCTCCGGAACGCCGACCCTCTCGGCCAGTTGGGCAAGACGCTGGTAAGTGTTGAAGGTGGGCTCGCGCATCTCGCCGTGGACGGCGCGCCAGATCGTGGCTTGGGACAGCCCGTCTGCCGGCAGATCTGGGTACGGCTTAGGCCGGCGCTTTGAAGCCCTGTGATGAGGCTTTCAAAGACATCGGTGTTGCTGACTTGCGGCATGTGGCTGGAAATTCTTGCGGCACTTTAGCACTAACAAGTCGGTAAAAATCAATGATATCAATATTTTGCAACGAGGTGAATGTTGTTCAAGTTCAATACTTGAACCGTCGCGCGTCCATTTAGACGCGCAAAAGGACGCTATAAATCTTCGATTCTGCGCGTCGCGCGTCCCGAAAATCGATACCGATTTTCGGGACGATGCGTGAGCGTTGCCGAACTTGATGGCCGAGGCCTAGAATGCGTTGGCCGATCGCCTCCGCGTGCCGGATGACGACTATGGCGCGTAAGGTCTTCAGAACGTGTGCCGGTTACTCGGCATCATACTGGCTCCGAAAACAAAGGTGGGGTTGTGGTCGATCTGGACCCAGTCATGACTTGGTGGAGTTCCCCGCTTCTCTACCCGGCATTGGTCGGGCTTGCAGGAATTGTCGTCTGGCATCTCATTCCGAGCCGCTTCGCCAATGCCAGGCTCATCATCCAAATCGCTTTCTTTCTTGTGATGTCGGCTTTGCTTCTCGACCGGCAGGTCGCGCCGTACGAGCCGCCGCAGGGCGACGAGATAACCGCCCAAGCGATCCTCGTCGGATTGGTCAAGCTGCTGTGGTGGCTTCACCTGGCCTGGGCGCTGATCGGTTTTGTCCGAATCTATCTCGTCATTGAGCAGAAGCCGCGGGAGGCGCGCCTTCTGCAGGACCTCGTCGTCGGCATCGTCTACGCCGGAATGCTGCTGTCGATCCTGGCCTTCGTCTTTGCCGTGCCCATCGGAACGCTGATCGCTACGTCGGGCGTCCTTGCCATCATCCTCGGACTGGCGCTCCAGAATACGCTGAGCGACGTATTTTCGGGCATCGCGCTAAACCTCGGCCGCCCTTTTGTGCTTGGAGACTGGATCATTCTGAGCGACGGCACCGAAGGCCGTGTTGTCGAAACCAATTGGCGATCGACCCACCTGCTAACCTTGTCGCATAACGTCGTCGCTCTTCCGAACAGTTATCTTGCCAAGCTTGGCGTGACCAATATCAACAGCCCGGACGAGAGCCACGGCCTTTCCCTCACGATAAGACTGGTGCCTACGAAGATGCCAGCCGTTATCGTGGACGTGATGCATACCGTCCTGCTGAGTTGCAACTCGATCCTGAAAGAACCGCCACCCTCGGTCAAAATCAAGGATCTGGATGCGGCAGCGATCGAGCTCGATTTGCTTTTTAGCGTCGCAAATGTTGGCCAGCGGCTCGCTGCGCGGAATGAAATCTTCGATCTTGTCTATCGTCATTCCAAGTCCACCGGTCTGCTGCTGGCGATGCCGGCTTCTTCCTCGATCAGCATGAGCAGCCTACCGACTGAAGAGACGGCGAATCCTCCGCCCGTCACCCCGATCGACCTCATAAAGGCAATACCGATTTTCTCGAGGCTGACAGAAGACGAACAAGAGGCACTCGCCGCAACGACCTCAACTCGCACCTACCGCAAGGGCGAGATCATTGTGCGACAGGGCGAAATGCTGCCGTCTCTCATGATTGTTCGGGCAGGCATTATCGTCCGGCAACGCGGCGAGGACGGTGGTCACGTTGAGGAAATCAGCCGCCTTGCACCGGGCGATTTCTTCGGCGAAACGGGTTTGCTGGCTGGCATTGGCGAGTCGTCGGCTCTACGGGCCATGAATCACGTCGTGGTTTACGAAATAGACCAGAAGAGCTTCGCTCCCTTGCTGCTCGACCGGCCCGAGATGGCCGAAGAACTTGCTGCAATCCTGTTGAACGGAATATCGACCGCCGGCGAAAGCGGCGCTTCCGGACAGCATATGAACTCGAAGTCAGCGCTGCTCAAGGCCATTCAGACGGTCTTTCGCGCCGTTCCGTTTAAGCGCGCTTGAGCCGACAGGTCCCCGCCGCGAGCGAGGGGCGCTCCTCACTGATGCCCTCGGCGTAGCCCTTTCCCCTGCCACCAGGCCCAATGCCTCCAGCTTGACCTCATGGACCCGCGGGGCTATGCGGCTCATGCATCCGCTGGCGTGTTTTGAGAAGCTCCTGCCGGTTGCAGTCCTGAAACAGCGTCCCGACGACGCACCTCTCGCTCGACACAAGGGAGACCCGGCGATGATCAAAGCATTCGTCGTGGACAATGGCCGGCTACGCTTCGTGGACAGCCTGAATGCCCATCGCGACCAGGTCGTTTGGGCCGATTTGCTCGTCCCCACCAAGGAAGAGGAAGCTGAAATCGAATCGTGGATCGGCGTCGATATTCCGACACGCGAGGAGATGGAGGAGATCGAGATTTCCAGCCGCCTCTATGTTGAGGACGGCGCCTTTTTCATGACCGCGACACTGCCGGCTCACTCTGACGGCGACAATCCGGTGATGTCACCTGTAACCTTTGTGCTTGCTGGCAATCGCCTGGTCACAATCCGGTATCACGAACCGCGAGCCTTCCAGACATTCCCAATGCGCGCGGAGAAAGTGGCCGTCGGATGCACAAACGGCGAAACGGTTTTGATCAGCCTGCTGGAAGCGATCGTTGATCGTTTGGCGGACATTCTCGAACGCGCGAGCCGCGAGATCGAGGTCATATCGCATGACATTTTTCAGTCCACCGAAACGAAAGCGGCCAAGCGCGATCGCGACTTCCAGAAACTTCTGGTGCGGATCGGACGCAAGGAGGAGTTGGCGTCGGATCTGCGCGACAGTCTCATGACGCTGCAGCGGCTTTCGGGCTTCCTCGGCAATGCAATCAGCCTGAGCAAGAAAGGCAAGGATCTCAGTGCGCGGGTCAAGACTCTTGCGCGCGATGTCTCGTCTCTGAACGACCATGTTTCTTTCCTGTCGCAGAAGATAACGTTCCTGCTTGATGCGACGCTCGGCATGATCAACATCGAACAGAACGGTATCATCAAGATATTCTCCGTTGCGGCGGTTGTGTTCCTGCCGCCGACGCTCGTCGCCTCAATCTACGGGATGAATTTCGAGATCATGCCGGAACTGAAATGGATACTGGGCTATCCTTTCGCCCTCGGGTTGATGGTTCTGTCGGCGATCGTGCCATACGCGTACTTCAAGCGGCGCGGCTGGCTGTAGCGAATGGGCCTTCGTAACGGACAAACGCTTGCACCTGCATGGCGAACCGAACCGGAAAAGTGACAGTCAACGTCGACAGGATTTCCAGAAATGGCGAGCAAGAAGTGGGCTTATGAGGACCTGCCGGAAGGCGCCACAGTCGCGCTTGGCTCCAAGACGGTCACTGCCGAAGAGATCATCGAATTCGCCAGCGAGTTCGACGCCCAGCCAATGCATCTCGACGAGGCTGCAGGCAAGGCGAGCATCCTCGGCGGGCTCTCGGCCTCGGGCTGGCATACTTGCGCAATGTTCATGCGGCTGCTCTGCGACGGCTTTCTGCTTGAGTCCACATCACAGGGTTCACCTGGACTGGATTATGTGCGTTGGAAAAAGCCGGTTCTCGCCGGCGACCGTCTCACCGGCCGCAGCACCGTACTTGGCACGCGCACGTCGAAATCGAAACCCGGTCTGGGGTTCGTGACGATCAAGAGCGAAATGCTGAATCAGCGCGGCGAGACAGTGCTGGAGATGGAAAACACAGGCATGTTCCTGACCCGCGAGGCAGCCCTATGATCCTCGACGAATTCTTTGGCATCGGCGTTACCACTGTCCTCGGGTCTCACACATTCGAGGCCGAGGCGATCAAGGCATTTGCCCGAAAATACGATCCGCAACCCTTCCATGTTAGTGAAGAAGCTGCAAAGCGCCGCGTCTTTGGGCGGCTCTGCGCATCAGGCTGGCATACTGCGGCCACCTGGATGAAATATAACCTTGCCAGCCCCATGGAAGACGAAGAGAAGCGTTGGGCAGGTTCCGATCCGCGCCCGGAATTCGGCCCCTCACCCGGTTTCCGGAATCTAAAATGGCTGAAGCCGGTTTATGCCGGTGAGACGATCACATTTACCCGCCGCGGCATCAGCCATCGGCCCATATCGTCGCGGCCCGGCTGGCGCCTTCTTAACATTCGTGCCGAAGCCTTCGATTCAACCGGCGACAAGGTTCTCGAATTCGAAAGCGCCGTCATGGTGAAGGTGGCTTAACAGCTCACAGAAGCAGAGCGGCAGCGTCCTGTCGCCGCGCGCATTCAGGATGAGGTTACTCTCACCGAACGCAGGCGTTGCAGAACGCCGCTTGACAGCGCCACACCAAGGATTATGAGCGCCCCTCCCACGAAAGCCGGCCAGCCCGGCGTCTCGCCAAGAAGTCCCATCGAAGCGAGAACTGAAATCACCGGCATCAGCATGACAAAAGGCGTCACTGACGATACCGGATTGCGCTTCAACAGCGAGAACCAGAGCACGTAGCTGATTGCAAAACCGAAGACCGCGATGAAAGCCAGTGCGGCCCAATCCAGCACGGTTGCGGTCGTGACTGCTGCAATCTGCCCTTGTTCGAACAACAGCGTGGCGAGGGCGAGCTGTGCAGTTCCATGCAACGCGACACGGCGCAGAAGGACAGGACCTTCGTCTTCACCGATCCAGCCGATCAGCGTCTGACCTAGGCCCCAGGCGACATTGCCGGCAAGCAGAAGCGTCAATGGAAGTGCCGCCGGCTTGCTCTCCGGGAGACCCGCGATCACGACAATGCCCAAAAAGGCAATGGCGAGAGCCAAGAGCTTCCGCCAGTCGAAGCGCTCCACGCCGAGCGCCCAGGCCCACAGGACCGCCATCGGAACCTGCGTTTGCGCAATCAGAACGGCCGTCGAAGCCTGCAACCCTTCCAGCCCCTTGAAGATAAGAGCGGCCTGGAGAGTGACGGCAAAAAGAGCAATCACCGCCGCGCGCAAATGAGAAGTTTTGGCCGGCCGGCGTTGAACGACTAGAAGCAGTGCCGCAGTGAAGGCAAAACAGATTGTCATCAGGAAGATGGCTGGAAACTGCTCTACCGCCGGCTTGGCGAGCGTGAAGCCGAACCCCCAGCAGAAGACAACGAAGAGAGTGAGGACGATGTCGCGCGGCGTCACCGCGTCCGGCCCCGCGCCTAGTGCCCCTCGAAGGCGATCAGCGTCCTTACCGGCACGCCAAGCGCTTCGAGCTTCTTGCGCCCACCGAGGTCCGGCAGGTCGATGACGAAACAGGCGGCGACGATTTCAGCGCCCATTTGCCTAAGCAGCCTGGCGGCGCCCTCGGCGGTGCCGCCCGTTGCGATGAGGTCGTCGATAAGGATCACTTTCTCGCCAGGCGCGACCGCATCCTTGTGCATCTCCATTTCATCGAGCCCGTATTCCAGACTGTAGGCGACGCGCACCGTCTCGTGCGGCAGCTTCCCCTTCTTGCGGATCGGAATGAACCCCGCAGACATCTGGTGCGCGACAGCGCCGCCGAGGATGAAGCCCCTCGCCTCGATCCCGGCGATCTTGTCGATCTTCGCACCAGCATAGGGATGCACCAGTTCGTCGATTGCCCGCCGGAACGCCCGCGCATTACCCAGAAGGGTCGTAATATCGCGGAACAAAATGCCCGGCTTCGGATAATCGGGGATCGTACGGATCGCGGAGAGGAGAGTTTCTTCGAGAGAGGCTTTCATGCTTCGTCCCCGGGTACCGCCACTGCCGTGGCGTCCGCACGGCTATTGAAGTACGGCGCGCGTAGTCTTGCCGGTCCCGAGCCAAAAAGAAAAGAGCGCCGTAGGGCGCTCTTTCTAACTTATCCTCTGAAATCGATCTCTCAGTGCGGAACCTGGGCCCAAATCTTGCGCTTGGTCAGATAGACCAGGCCAGCAAACAGAACGAGAAAAACGATCACTCCGAAGCCAGTCTGCTTGCGAGCTTCCAGGTGCGGCTCCGCCGCCCACATGAGGAATGCGGACACGTCGCGCGCATATTGGTCAACGGTCTGCGGCGCGCCATCGTCGTAGGTGACCTGGTCGTCGGAGATCGGCTTGGGCATCGCCAGGGATTTTCCAGCGATGAAAAACGGATTGTAGTGTGTGCCTTCGCCGATCTCCATACCGGCCGGCGGTTCCTGATCGTAGCCGGTGAGAAGCGCGTGGATATAGTCCGGGCCACCTTGCGCATATTGCGTGAATATATCGATGAGGAATAGCGGGAAGCCGCGCTCCACGGCGCGCGCCTTTGCAATCAGCGAGAAATCCGGCGGAGGAGCGCCGTTGTTCGCCGCCGCTGCGGCTTCTCTGTTGGGATAGGGCGACGGGAAGTGGTCCGATGGAATGGCTGGGCGTTCAAACATCTCACCGTCCGCGTTCGGGCCGTCCTGAACGGTATATTCCGCTGCGAATGCCTTTACCTGCGCCTCGGTGTAGCCGAGATTGGCCAGCGAGCGGAAAGCGACAAGTTCCATTGAGTGGCAGGCGGCGCAGACTTCCTTGTAGACCTTGAGACCGCGCTGCAGTTGGGCCCTGTCATAGTGACCGAACGGGCCGGCGAACGACCAGTTCTGCTCTTCGGGTTTGTGGATCGGAAAATGCGTCGGCTCGGCAGCGCTATGGCCCTCTTCCTGCGCCATCACCACGCCAGCGCCTGCCATCACGAGCAGTCCGAGCCCTGCCAGAGGAGCGAGAATCTTTTTCATGCAAAGAGTTCCTTTCAAGATTCTCAGCCAGTTCAGCCCTTGGATTCAGGCGAAGCCGTCACACCAACCGGATGGCCGGCGCCAACCTTGCTCTTCCCCAGAACCGATTCCGTGATCGAAGTCGGCATCTGGCGTGGGGTCTCGATCAGACCGAGGAGCGGCATGATCACGACGAAGAACGCGAAGTAGTAGAGCGTCGACACCTGCGCCATCGCAACATAGGCGCCCTCGGCCGGCCGCGATCCAAGCCATCCCAGGAAGATCGCGTTGGCGACGAACAGCCAGAAGAAGATGCGGTAGGACGGCCGGTAGGATGCCGAACGCACCTTGGACGTATCGAGCCATGGCACGAAGAACAGTACGGCAATGGAGCCGAACATCGCCAGCACACCGCCGAGCTTGGAATCGATCGGGCCGATGTTGAACGTGATGGCGCGCAGGATCGCGTAGAAAGGCAGGTAGTACCATTCCGGGACAATGTGAGCGGGCGTCTTCAGCGGGTCCGCAACGATGTAGTTGTCCGGATGGCCGAGATAGTTCGGAATGTAGAAGACGAAATAGGCGAAGAACAGGAAGAACAGGACCATCGCGAACCCGTCCTTGACGGTCGCATAAGGAGTGAAGGCCACGGTGTCCGTCTTCGACTTCACCTCGATGCCGGTCGGATTGGTCTGACCCGTCACGTGCAGAGCCCACACATGCAGCACGACCACGCCAGCGATCATAAAAGGCAGCAGGTAGTGAAGCGCGAAGAACCGGTTGAGCGTCGGGTTGTCGACCGCGAAACCGCCGAGCAGGAGCTGCTGGATCCACTCGCCAACGAGCGGAATGGCAGTAAAGAACCCGGTGATGACCGTGGCGCCCCAGAAGCTCATCTGGCCCCAGGGCAACACATAGCCCATGAAGCCCGTCGCCATCATGAGGAGATAGATGATGCAGCCAAGGATCCAGAGCAGCTCGCGCGGCGCCTTGTAGGACCCGTAATAGAGGCCCCGGAAAATATGGATGTAGACGGCGATGAAGAACATCGATGCGCCGTTGGCATGTAGGTAGCGCAGCAGCCAGCCCGAATTCACGTCGCGCATGATCTTCTCGACCGACTGGAAAGCAAGCGACGTATCGGCCGTATAGTGCATGGCCAGAACCACCCCGGTGAGGATCTGCGCCACGAGCATCGTGGCGAGGATGCCGCCGAACGTGTAGGCGTAGTTCAGGTTGCGCGGGACCGGGTAAGCAATGAAGGAATCGTGAACGAGGCGCGGCAGAGGCATGCGCGCGTCGATCCAGCGTCCAAGGCCGGTTGTGGGTGTATAGGTCGAGTGTCCACCGCTCATCGATTTGTTCCCTATGCCTGCCTCAGCCGATCCGGATTCTGGTGTCGGAAATGAATTGGAATGTCGGGACGGCCAGATTCTGCGGCGCCGGCCCCTTCCTGATGCGGCCGGCCGTATCGTAGTGAGAGCCATGGCAGGGGCAGAACCATCCGCCGAAATCGCCTTGCTGGCCGAGTGGCACACAGCCAAGGTGCGTGCAAACACCGACCATTACGAGCCAGTTTTCCTTGCCCTCGCCCGCCGAACGGTCGGCATCGGTCGCCGGAGCATCGGCGGGAATATTGGCATTGCGCGCAACAGGATCCTTCAATTCGTCAAGCTTGACGGCCTTGGCGGCCTCGATCTCTTCAGGCGTACGGTTGCGGATGAAGACCGGTCTGCCGCGCCACTTGGCCGTCAGCGACATGCCTGGCTGAAGCGCCGAAACGTCGACTTCGATCGATGCCAGCGCGAGCGTGGAAGCGTCCGGACGCATCTGGTCGATGAACGGCCATGCGACCGCTGCTGCTCCGACGGCCCCGGCCATGCCGGTGGTGATGTAGAGAAAATCGCGACGGTTGTGATCGATCGTATCGTTGGCGCTCACGGGATCTGGATCCTTTCCTCATCGCGGCCAGGCCGAAAATGACTTGTTTTTCAATACCGCCAACCCCCTTTTAACGCACGCAAAAAGGGCCGGCGGACTCCCCCGGCATTTGGCGTTGGTTTATGCGTGAAGCCTGGGCTTGTCCAGACCGCAAAGATAACGACGGCAGATTGTCGCGGGCGGGCACAAACACTGCGTTAGCGGCTCAAGAATTCCTGAAGTTTCTGGCCTCGAAAATGCACTGCCTGCCACACCGGAAGCTATCTCGCGCCCAGTTTCGCCAGCACCTCGCGCGGAATTGCGAATTCCCGGATAATCTCGTCATGGCGGCGGAAGCCGCAGATCTCACGTTGAATGAAATAGGCATAGACGGCCTCCGCGGCCTGCTTCACCAGGGGCGCACGTTCGCCATCTTCCGCACGATGGTCGCGAAGCCTTGCGAGACACAGTTCGGCATGTTGTCCAGCGCGCCCGAGAGCAGCAGCTTTCTCCGCAAGGATTTCATACCCGAGCGCGTCGAAACTCCCGTCCCGCAATGTGGCGACCGAAAATTTTCCGGGAGGCCGAAGCGACATCGCTCACCCGCCTTGTTCCGCTGTTACTCGGCGGCCAACCTGTCGCCGAGGAAACCGCCAGACTGACGTTTCCAGAGCTGCGCGTAAAGGCCGCCACGGGCAACGAGTTCATCGTGGCTGCCCTCTTCCACGATGCGGCCCTCGTCAACGACGATCAGCCTGTCGAGTGCGGCGATAGTCGACAGGCGGTGGGCGATCGCAATAACCGTCTTGCCCTCCATGAGCTGATTCAGGTTCTCCTGAATTGCCGCCTCCACTTCAGAGTCGAGCGCGGACGTCGCTTCGTCGAGGATCAGGATCGGTGCATCCTTCAACATCATGCGGGCGATCGCCACACGCTGCCGCTGACCTCCGGAAAGCTTCACTCCACGCTCCCCGACATGGGCATCGTAGCCTCTACGGCCGCGAGGATCTTCGACGTCCACGATGAAATCATGCGCGGCAGCGCGCTTCGCCGCATCGACGATCTCTGCCTGTGTCGCACCTTCGCGGCCATAGCCGATATTGTCGCTGATGGAGCGGTGCATCAGCATCGCCTCCTGGCTCACCACACCGAACTGGGCGCGCAACGAGGCCTGCGTCAAGCTGCGGATGTCCCGGCCATCAATGAGGATGCGGCCTTGCTCGACGTCGAACAGCCGCAGCATGAGATTGACGATCGTCGTCTTGCCCGCGCCTGAAGGACCGACCAATGCGACCCGTTCTCCAGGGCGAATGTGGAAG
>JBEVEP010000219.1:0-25412 GCA_040512755.1 Mesorhizobium sp. | reverse complement strand
GTGCGCCACTGAAATCCAGTTCGAAGTCGACAAACAAAATGCTGAACTCTCCGAGGCGAGCCGGCTGCGCTTTCGCATTGGCATCAATCTCGGCGATGTTTCCGTCGAGGGTGATAATCTCATGGGCGACGGTGTGAACTTCGCCGCCCGCCTGAAGGCGCTGTCACACCCTGGTGGAATATGCATTCCGGAAGCGGTCTACGCACAGGCCCGCGATCGGCTCTCGCTCGAATTCATCGATCTGGGCGAGCACCGAGTGAAGAACATCGCCCGGCCGGTGCACGCTTACCGCGTGCCTCTCCCCTCGGAGGAGCAGGTCACGTCACCCTTTCGAGGTCTCAACCCCTTCGAGGTCGAAAACGCTGACCTCTTCTTCGGACGAGCCCGGGCGATTTGGCGACTGCATGGAACGCCTTGGGCAGCAAGCCGCCAATGGCAAGGCATTCCTGCTCATCTGTGGTATGAGCGGCTCCGGCAAGTCCTCTCTCCTGCGAGCAGGGCTGCTGCCTTCCATCACGCGGCCTGGTGCAGAGGCTGGCATCAATTTTTGGCACCGCTGTCTGGTCCGCCCGTCGGAGGGACCTGATCCGGTCACATCACTGGCTGCGGGGCTGGTTGGCGAAGGCGCCCTCCCTGAGCTGGCTTGCGAACCGGCAGCGCTGGCTCAACTCTGTTAGAGTTCACTTGATCGAGCTTTGGCGCTGATACGGCAGGCCCACGCCAAAGCGGCGGCCGCCGAAGGTTCGGTCCCGACGCAACTGCGACCGATCGTTGCCGTCGATCAGATGGAGGAGGAGCCGCCGGAACACAAGTCGAACAAGCTGAGAAACACCGGAACCTGAACACCTTAGACAGCAGTCGCGGCGAGCTTCGCGTTGTTGATCGGGGCATCGAAACCAGGCGTCGTATCCTCGGTATCCGGCCCAGCGCTTGTCGCGCATCTGCCGGTAGCGCGTCCGCAGCTCGTCGATTGTGGCTGCTTTGGCAGCCGCCATCTGCTCCGAGGTACCGGAACTGTCATAGACTTGCTTTATCTCGTCCCGGATTTTCGACATCGGTGCGAGAAATTCGGCGCTGTGCCTCCGATCGGCTTCGTGACGGCTCAATTGCCGCGCGCCATCGAAGGTCCGATCTCCGCGCTGTAGCGGTTGCGTGCAGATATGGCCGTGACCTGCTTCACAGACCGTTTCGCGCAAATGGACGAACTTGCGTTGGTCAGCTTGCCAGCATGTGGTGGGCCAAGCGCGGCTTTGCGTGGACCTCGACGGATCGTCCGTAGGTGACGCGACCGATGCCAGACATCCCCATGCAACATTGAAAGCTGGGGCGTGGCGCGGGAAAATGACGCGAAAGGTTTAGCTCGATGCGCATCTACATGTACGACGACGAAGAACGCGGCGGTCGCCACGATGCGGATGAAGGTATTGCTGGCCGTGTGTTCTCGTCGCAGGAAGAGTGTGGGGCGTTCGTGGCGCAGCTGCTCGCCGGCGAACTTCCGGGTGAGATCGCGCAGCATGTCGCAGCGCGCCTCGCCGCCAGATGCAAGGACAAGCAGGTGCCCGCGCTCGGCATAGCCTTCCGGATTAACCGCTGGGTCATCCGGCAGGAGGACCTTGGTTTCTTCAACGTGCTTCGCACCGCGGCGCTGGCCGGCCTCGCTGCCGTGAGCGGGGCGTCCGCCGCGGCGCCCGTCGTCGGCGCCCTCGCGGCCGCCGCCGAGACCGGCTGGAACCTGTGGCGCAAGGGCGTCAAGCTCGAAGAAGTCGACCTGCGCGTGCTTCAGTTGCTCGAGGAGGCCGAGGGTGGGCTCGCCGCCGGCGATATCGCAAAGCGCCTGTCCGCCAAGGGCACACGCTGGTCGACGAAGAGCGTCGAGCAGGTTCTAGGCCGGCTGTCCAAGCTGAACGCCCATAGCGGAACAGTTGCCGTCGTTCACCAGAGCTCCGACGGCAAATGGAGACCCAGCCATTGAAGAAGCCCCGCGGCCAGTCCGTGGACGACGCACAGATCCGAATTCAGGACATGCTCGACCTGCTGCCGAGGGGATGCCTCGGCGAGTTCGACTTCATTTCGGGACTGCTCTACGTGCACTGCAAGAACGCCGAGTACAAGGCGCTGGTGGCGAAGCGCAGCAAGGCGCAAGGCAGGTGGAATGCGGAGCTGAGCCAGCGCGAGAGGCTCATCGTCGAAACGTCGATGCACGAATACTTCCATTACCTTCAGGTGTTGAGCTGCGGCTACCTCTTCGAGACCGTGGCGGCCTTGTCCGACGCGCTGACGGGAACGCTCAATCGCTTCAAGCAAGACGGTTCCGACGACGCGCGGCTGGCCGGCTTCGGGCGAATCGCCAGGAATATCCTGCGGTCCCTCCGGCACCGCGACGAAGGCTCATCGCTGTCGCCGATAGATATCATCGAGGGCGCAGCCTACTACTTCCAAGCACGCAGCCTCGAACAGGTCTCGGATCACGATGGAATGCTCAAGGCCGTCGCGCTGCCGGGCCTGCCGGAGGAATATGCGCGGGCCTATGAATACGCATCGGCGCGGCTGGAGCGCGACACGTTCGACAAGTTCCTGTCGCTTGCCGCCTACGCGCTGCTGTTCGCGGAGCCGGTCGCGGTGTTCGAGGCGTTCGTGAATCGCGCCGCGACGGGGCCTATCTCAGGCGAATTCCTGAAATCGCTGATGGCGCGGTATCCTTATGTCGGGACCGCCGTCGAAGTGTGGGCGCTGCGCAACAAGGACGTTTTTACGTGGTACAACAGGCCGCTGTCCAAGCTCGCCAAGGCGAAGGGCATGCCGCCCGCTTTCTTCGATGACTGGGAAGAGGGGCTCGAGAGACGGCTGCTGGCACCGCCGCTGGTGTTCCAGGACAGCTATCGCGGCGATCTCGGGATCCAGGCGATGTTCGCCGTCATGGCTCACCGCAGCGCGCTGCAGTTCACGCTGTCCTACACAGGGACGGCGGCGCAGCGGCAAAGCGGTCTGCAGCCCGAGCGCATCGCGGCGGCGCGCAGCCGCATCAGCCCGCCCCACACGGACGCCCGTGCGCGGCCGCAAGGGTCTAAGCGCAAGTCCCGGCAGGGAGCCTGAGTCAGTTGTCCCACCGGCAGCGGCGATTCCGTCTGCTGCAGCCGAAAGGTGTCGCACGTAAGCACATTCTAAACGGAAGTGACGAGGTTTGCTGAGCCTTGACCAAAATGCGAGCACCCCATCCGATAAGAAGGGATGAACCGAAGGCGGAAGGGGCAACTGGACTGTTCGCGCGCGACTTCACGCACCCGCCAATATTTCGAGGCGATCGAGTAACGGACGTTGTCCCGGAATGATCTTTTCCCGCGCGACAGCGAGCGGGAACCATTCCGCCCGATCGACCTCCGGAAAGGTCCGTCGGCGTCCGCTCCGCGGTGGCCATTCCAACTCGAACGTGTTGCTCTCGACCTCGGTCACATCGAGATCGCCTTCGACGGCGAAAGCAATAACGCTCTTGCCGCCCTTCTGGACGACTTCGCCCAAAGGCAACATGGCGTCCACCGCTGGAAGACAGCCTAGCTCTTCCGCAAATTCGCGCAACGCCGCAGTTTCGGGCTCTTCACCCGCTTCATATTCGCCTTTGGGAATCGACCATGCTTCGAGGTCGCGATTGCGCCAGAAAGGCCCGCCCGGATGAACAAGAAGCACTTCGACAACCGCGCCCCGCCGACGATAGACCAGCAGGCCAGCACTGGTTTTAGACATAATCTTTTCAGACTAGGCCTTTGGCATCAGCGGCTCTAGTGGAGAAAACCTGATACCTGGAAGCCGGTGCAGGCCTTGAGACCGTAGCAAACCTGTTGTCCGGACTCATCAACTGGTGGTTTCATCTAGCCCACTCACGATCTCGCAACTCCTTCAAGACCCAGCTGTGCGGGCGATTTGCCCATCTCGAGAAGATCAAGCTGACGATTATCGACGTCGTAATACTCGCCGCATACCAACACGCGAGTTGTCACACTGCCATGGTGAAATTGCTTGGAAATGATGTGGACTTTCTGCCGCTCAAGAACACGCTTCACCGCGCGTCGAGACGCCAGATGCGTACTCACGGCAGATAACTTCTTGGGCATGATTCGAACCTTAGTCCAGGTCGCAATCACCGTAAACAGAACAGCCTCCCGGTATCAGCGCTTTGCCAAAATGTGGGCTTCGCGTGCTGCGGCGACGAATGCGCGGCGCGCCTTGGCCACAGGCAGCCAGCCATCAAGCGCGTCGCGGCAGATTCGCACCGCGGCGCGATAGTGCGGGCCTGGCGCAACAGGGCTGTGCTGCGACAGAAATTCCATGCCCTCCCAGACGCTGGCGACAGTTCGCGTGTGTTCCGGGTCAACGACGATCTCGACAGGGGCGAGAAAGGGGCGGTCGTTCATAATATCCTCCGGCTGAACGCGAATATTCGCTCATGCCACTGGTTAGTTTTGGATGTTCAAACAGCCATCCCCTCATCGATGGCCTGCTTTCCTGGTATTGTCGCTGCATCCGGCGCCAGCATGCCTCGGGTCCGCGCAAAGGCTTCGAACGCCAGGCGACTTGCTTCGACGCCGACCTCGCCAGCCGACGCCGCGCGACACACATTGAGTGCCATGGCGTGGGTAGGGTTGCGGGCTCCATTCCATTCGTTCAGCACCTGAAATGCTTCTGACGCCGTTTCGATCTGCCGGGGAAAACCGAGCCCCACGAAAATCGAGACAGGGTGCGCGAAACGTTTCGTGTCCATGGGTTAGTCCACATGCTTGGGAACCGCTTTGACAGCGACTTGATTTTTAGTCTTATCTTCCTGAACGCGCGACTTGGCTCTCGGTTGCGTGTGGCTCATCCAAAGGTGGAGCCCGAACAAAGGCCGCATCCTCAGCCCGTTTTATTGCGGCGCGATGGGTATTGCCCTTTCTGTAGACCCGTGAACCAGTATCCGTATTTGGACGGAAACCTGGCGTAACGTTTGTCGTTACGTTCCTGCATACTTGTCGCTAACCCGTCGGATACCATGCAGAACAGAGTCGTCAGGGTAATTTGTGCCATTGGCCGTTCCGGACAGCTTGGCCTTCAGGGCAGAATGCCATGGGAAGGCAACCAGTCGCCGGAGTACAAGGCCGACGTTGCGCGGTTTTTCGAGGTCACGCGAGGACATGTCTTGCTTGCCGGGCCGAGGACAATCGCGAGCGTTCCGGAGTTCGCACGCGTGGACCGGGAGCTTTTCGTTGTGCGCTCGAGCATGGACCCCAAATCCACACTTGACCGATTTGCTGGACGTATCGTCTTCATCGGCGGCGGTCCACCAGTCTGGGACGCCTACGCGCCTTTCGTCACCCATTGGGACATCACCCGGCTCCCCTACGATGGTCCGGCCGATCGCTGGTTCAATCCAAAATGGCTTACGATAAGCCTTTAGCGCAGCCGTACGAGAGGTTCCCAGCTACCCGGCCATGTCTATGCTTTGGACCAGCTATTTCAATCTGGAGGCCTCGCGGTAGTGGCGCGCCGCTGACCAAAATAAACTTCACTTCGCCGACCATCTGGCGGAGCCGAGCCAAATGACGATCAAGCCAGCAGGAAATCCACTCAAGCGACTGGTTGCGCGAGGGAGGGCGATGGCCCAAAGCGCCTGCGAAAGCACATCATTTCTAACGGCCTTGTTGGAGACAAAGAGCTTTACCCCTCAAGCGCCGCGCCTGTGGTACATGTTTTCAGCTGTGTGGAGACGGAACCCCGACGCGGATGAGGCGGGAAAAGTCTGGAGACAGACCTGCCGCCTGTGCGCGCTTGTCGATGTGGGCGCGTGCTCGCAACTCCTCTAAAGTCAATCGCGTGTCGAGCGCCGCCTGTTGGTATGCGTATTCCGGAAGGTAACCATTGACGATAAGCCGCCAGTCGAGCGGGATCCTGGCGCCGACCGCTCGCATCATCTTCACGATCGTCGTTGTACAGTTGGTTGTGAGCGAGTTGTAGAATTCCGGCGCAACCGAAAGCGCGTTCGCATCGGCAACGTATTCAAGCAGCAACTTTCGAGCCGCTTCAGGTCCGGTGCGGAGGCGATAAAGTTGCACATCCTCTCCACGCACATTTGATCTGACCCCAACAACGTCACGCTCGTCCGCTGCCACGATGACCAAAGGATTGCTTTTGAAAAGATCTGCGATCGGTGAGAACTCGCCGCCCTTGCGGCGACGCACTTCGATCGACCACGCCAGATAGTCTCCGCCTTCGAAGCCGAAACTCAGGATGACGTGCGCCATTTTCGGCCCAGCCCAATAGGACATGAAAAGGTCGAGGGTTTGAAGCTTGTCGAGATCGTAGGTACGGCTTGTCCACCGCTCGATGAAGTCGGTGTTGCTGCGCCATTGGAAGTCACGGACATTCGTGAGCGTCAGCATCCTTCCATCAATATGCCCGGTGACCTGCCGGGCGACGTCGGGAGACCAGTCTGCGTCGGCTGGAGGCGTTATTGTACTCCACCAGAGCAGAACTGCGCCGAAGGCCGCCGCAAAGAGCGCGATTGTCCGGAAACGGAACCGGCCGAACACACAGACGGCAGAGGCCAGCCCCAACACGACGAACAGGCCAACTGCGAGCGCCCTACCCAGTTCCGGTCCGGGAAATCGATACCACAGCGCCAATGCGGTCCAGGTCGTGGCGACCGTTATGACAAGCGCAAGAAGGATACCTGAGAAAACATGCGCAATGCGGCGCAATACTGCCTCCATGAGCCGTCGTATGCGTTCAAAGCTCAAGTCTAGGACGGCCTGCCCCCGATTGACATACCGGTTTGCCCGTGGTCAATTGGCACAATGGTCCAACCAATTTACAATCGTGCATGTTAAGCTCAATCGCGCTTTTCCCCATCCAGACGACCGCGCGTGACGAGGCCGTGTTGAATGCCTTGGTGGATTTTGTCGCACGCGAAGGCCTGATGCCCGGTGACCGCCTACCGACAGAACGCATCTTGTCTGAGCGCCTGAGGGTGAGCCGGACAACCGTGCGGGAAGCACTGACACGGTGGGAGGGGCTTGGACTGGTTGAGCGTCGCCAAGGGAGCGGCACCTATCTGAAGGCTGCCGTTTCGCGGGATATGCTGCACCTGCCGCTTACCCTTGCCTCGGGGAGCACTTTCCGCAGCCTGATGGACACGCTCGATATACGCCGCGCGCTGGAGCCGGAAGCCACCGCTCTATGCGCCCTTCGGGCCGGACCGAAAGAACTCGCATTCATTCTCGAAAAACTTGAGCGGATGGAAGAAGCCTTCCATGCACGAAAGGGCATGTCGGCCGACGAGGACTGGGATTTCCATCAGGCCATCTACGAGGCTTCGGGAAATCCGCTCTTTGTCCAGATCATTGCTGCGATGCATGGCATGTTCCACCGCTTTTGGGAGCATCCGCTCGGTGTGGCAGACTTCGGCCATGCCAGCTTTCGCTTCCACCGGATCATTTACGAGCGCGTTGCCGACCATGACCCTGACGGTGCTCGCGCCGAAACATTGAAGCTCATTGCAACCGTAGAGGCCGATCTCCGGCGCGGCGCGGCAAATCTCAAACTCACGGACCGGACATGACCGAACTGCCTGCACATTTCGAAGTGGACGCCATTGCCGCGGCGGCGACACTGCTAGCCCATGACGGGCCGTTTCCAGGCAACGGGGTGGTGCCACCGATCTTCCAGACTTCGCTTTTCACCTTCGATACCTATGCCGATATGGCCGATACGTTCGCGGGCCGCCGGCGCCAACCGATCTACTCGCGCGGCGACAATCCGACTGTGATGGAGTTCGAAAGCCGCATTGCAGCACTTGAGGGCGCGGAAGCGGCGCGCGGCTTTTCCAGTGGAATGGCTGCAATCAGCTCCACAGTTCTTGCCTTCCTTGGCGCGGGTGACCGCCTCGTTGCGGTTCGCAACGTCTATGGCGATGCGTATCGGCTGTTCGAGCGGCTGCTGCCGCATTTCGGTATCAAGGTCGACTATGTCGACGGTTCGGACCCCGATGCAGTCGCCGCCGCCCTCCCCGGCGCCAAGATGCTCTATCTCGAGAGCCCGACGTCAATGGTTTTCGACCTGCAGGACATCGGTCTCTACGGGCGCATGGCGCGCGAGCACGATATCGTGAGCGTCATCGACAATTCCTGGGCGACGCCCCTCTTTCAAAAGCCGATAGGGCATGGCATCGACCTGGTGCTTCACTCGGCCTCGAAATATCTCGGTGGCCACAGCGATACGGTCGCTGGCGTCGTGGCAGGCTCGGCGCAGCTCATCGGGCAGATCAACGAACGGACCTATCCCTATCTGGGCGCAAAGCTTTCGCCATTCGAGGCCTGGCTCCTGTTGCGCGGTTTGCGCACGCTGCCCCTACGTCTGCCTCATCATATGAAGAGCGCTCTCACGATCGCCGAAAGGCTGAAGGCGCATTCGAGCGTCGAACGCGTTATCCACCCTTATTGGTCCAACCATCCAGGCAAGTCGACACTCGGAGGCTACTCCGGTCTGTTCTCATTTGAGGTGACTGAAGACATTGACATTCCGATCCTGGTCGATGCGCTGAAACTGTTCCGCATCGGCGTCAGTTGGGGCGGCCATGAAAGCTTGGTCGTACCGGCGCTCGCGTCGTTGCAGCAAACGCCGGACGCCAACTCGATCGGCCGGTTTGGGGTCAGTCCACGCCTGATCCGGCTGCATGTCGGTCTCGAGCATGTCGAAGACCTCTGGGCCGACCTTGCCGGGGCTATGGAGAACGCTCGGAAAAAATAAATCCAGTCCAAAATGGGAGGAGTGAAATGAAACGATACAGCGTCCTGCTAGCGGCAGTCGCCGGGCTTGCCCTGCAAGCCTCGGCAGCAATTGCCGACTCGACCGTCAAGATGGTCGAAGTGATCACCAGCCCGCCGCGTACCGAATTCCTGAAGAAACAGATCGCTGAGTTCGAAGCCGCAAATCCAGGCATCAAGGTAGAACTCGTTTCACTCCCTTGGGGACAGGCCTTCGAAAAATTCCTGACAATGGTTCAGGCAGGAGACACGCCCGACATCGTGGAAATGCCGGAACGCTGGATGGGCCTCTACGCCAATAACGGTCAGTTGGAGGATCTAGGACCGTACATGGGCAAGTGGAAGGACGCTGCGACCTTGGGCGAGCGCGCCAAACAATTCGGCTCGACCGTCAACAACAAGCAGTACATGATCCCGTACGGGTACTATCTCCGTGCCATGTTCTGGAACAAAAAACTGTTCCAGGAAGCCGGGCTTAGCGAAGCGCCAAAAACGCTCGACGAGTTCATGGAAGCAAACAAGAAAATCTCAGCGCTGCCGGGCAAATATGGCTACTGCCTGCGCGGTGGCCCGGGTGGCTTCAACGGCGTGCAGATGTTCATGAACATAGCCAACGGCAAGGGCGGCTATTTCAACGAGGACGGCACGTCGACCCTCAACGAGCCAGGCTCAGTGAAGGGTCTCGAAATGCTGGCAGAAATCTACAAGAACGGCTACGCGCCGAAAGACAGCGTCACATGGGGCTTCAACGAGATCGTTACCGGCTTTTATTCCGGCACATGTGCGATGCTCGACCAGGATCCGGACGCTCTGATCGTTATCGCTGAAAAGATGATCAAGGACGACTTTGCGGTGGCTCCGATGCCGGCTGGTCCGTCCGGTAAGTCCTACCCGACGCTTGGCTACGCGGGCTGGTCGATGTTTGCCGATTCCGAGGTCAAGGAGGACGCGTGGAAGCTGATGGAGAAGTTGCTTTCGCCTGAAAGCAACATCGCCTGGGCGAAGCAGGTTGGTGTCCTGCCGATCCACAATGGCGCGGAACAGGATCCGCAATTTGCGACCGAAAGCTTCAAAGGTTGGTTCGAGGAATTGAACAGCCCGGACAAGTTCGAGTTCGTGAGCCCGCCGACCCACCTCGAAAACCTCGGCAATTTCTATGACTCGATATCGGTCAAGAACTTCCAGGAAGTCTTGCTCGGGCAGCGTTCCGCCAAGGAGGTGGCCGACGAATGGGCCGCTTACCTGACGAAGGAACAGCAGGATTGGATGGCCAAGAACAAGCAATAGGCTGAACCCGGCGGTCTTCTCTCTGAGGCGACAGAAGACCGCCGGGGTCAAGCTCATTCAGCACGGCGCATCGATGCTGCTCTCACTCGGTTAATGTAGGCCGACATGACATCTCTATCGCCTGAGATTGCGCGATCGGAATTCGCGCCCAAGCGAAGCGCTTGGCGCAATGGTGCCGCTTTCGAACCATGGTTTTATGTCGGTCCCGCGCTGACGCTGCTCTTAACCGTGCTCCTGGTGCCCCTGATCGTGGGGATCGGATACTCATTCCGCAAGTTCTCAGCGTTCAAATCGGAATTCGTCGGCCTTGCGCAATACCAGGCAATGTTATCGGACCCGATCCTTGGCCAGGCACTGCTCAATACACTGTGGTGGACAGGCGCCAGCCTGTTTCTGCAATTTTTCCTTGGTCTCGGGCTGGCTCTTCTGCTCGATCGCCCGTTCTATGGGCGCCGCATCGTCCAGGCCATCGTCTTCCTTCCCTGGGCGGTCCCGTCATTCCTGTCGGGGCTGACCTGGGCCTGGCTTTTCAACCCGATTGTCGGACCCCTGCCCCATTGGCTCTACGCGCTTGGTCTGAAAGCAGAGCCAACCAATATCCTCTCCGACCCGGCAACCGCCATGTGGGGACCGATCATCGCCAATGTCTGGTTCGGCGTGCCCTTCTTTGCGATCACGCTACTTGCAGCACTGAAGTCGATCCCTTCCGAACTGCACGAAGCCGCGGCCATCGACGGCGCTACGCCGTGGCAGCGTTTCACCAAGGTCACGCTGCCCTTTCTTGCGCCGACCATCGCGATCACCGTCATGCTGCGGACAATCTGGATCGCGACGTTTGCTGACCTGATTTACGTGATGACCGAAGGCGGGCCGGCAGGTGCAACAAATACAGTCGCAACATATATTTACGTGAGTGCCTTCAAGTCTCTTGATAAGGGCTACGCATCCGCCGTGGCGGTGCTTCTTCTCGTTCTTCTGATCCTCTACGCGGTCGTGCTTATCCGCATTCGCCGCTCGTTGGTGAGGTACGCCTGATGATCGCCGGCCGTTCCCGCAGTTCACGTCTCCTGGGTGGCATCGGTCTCTATTCGGCAGTCGGCGCCTATGTCGTCTTCGCGCTGTTTCCTCTCTTCTGGACACTGAAGATCTCAGTCACGCCGCAATCCCTGCTCTATTCGGAAGGCATCACGCTCTGGCCCTCAGCCGTAACGCTCGAGAACTACGTCAACGTTCTTCGAGCGTCGGACTTTCCTCTCTACTTCTTTAACAGCGTGGTGGTATCGGTGACGACCGCGATACTGGTCACCGTGGTCGCTTCAGTTGCCGGCTATGCGATGTCGCGCTTCATGTTCCACGGCAAGACGACAGTGGCCGTCTTGCTGCTGCTGACCCAGACCTTCCCGCTGGTCATGGTCATTCCGCCGATCTACCGCATCATGGGGCAGCTTGGGCTTACCAATAGCCTGACCGGACTGATCATCATCTACACGGCTTTCAACACGGCCTTCGCCACCTTCCTGATGCAGTCCTTTTTCGACGGCATCCCGAAAGACCTGGAAGAGGCCGCAATGATCGACGGGTGTACCCGCACGCAAGCCATGCGGCGCGTAATCATTCCGCTTACCCTGCCTGGCATGGGCGCTACGCTTGGCTTTGTGTTTACCGCAGCCTGGAGCGAATTGCTGTTCGCGCTCATGCTGATCAGCAGCGAAGGGCAGAAGACCTTCGCGGTCGGGCTGTTGACCTTCATCGGCAAGTTCGCGGTCGACTGGGGGCAGATGATGGCCGCTTCGGTGCTCGCCCTGATCCCGGCCTGCTTGTTCTTCGCTTTCCTGCAACGCTATCTGGTAACCGGTCTCACCGCCGGCGCCGTCAAGGGATAGAACGATGGCATCGGTATCACTCGACAAGGTCCAGAAGAGTTACGGGTCATTTCGCGTCCTGTCGGCCGTCGACCTCGAAATCGCGGACGGCGAATTCGTTGTTCTCGTCGGCCCCTCCGGCTGCGGAAAATCGACGTTGTTGCGTATGATCGCCGGATTGGAAGAGGTTTCGGCTGGCGAAATCCGTATCGGCGAGCGTGTCGTCAACGACGTCGCTCCGAAGGACCGCAACATCGCAATGGTGTTCCAGTCCTACGCTCTCTATCCTCATATGAATGTAGCTGAGAACATGGGTTTCAGCCTGACGCTCCGGAAAACGGCAAAAGAGAAGATAGGCGAACGTGTCAGTAGCGCGGCTGGCCGGCTTGGACTTGACTCATATCTCGGCCGTTTGCCTCGCCAGCTCTCCGGCGGTCAGCGTCAACGTGTTGCCATGGGCCGGGCGATCGTGCGCGACCCGAAGGTTTTCTTGTTCGACGAGCCGCTCTCCAATCTGGATGCCAAGCTGCGGGTGCATATGCGCACGGAGATCAAGGCCCTCCATCAGCAGCTCAAGACCACATCCGTCTACGTCACTCACGACCAGATCGAAGCGATGACCATGGCCGACCGGATCGTGGTGATGCATGATGGCGTGGTGCAGCAGGTCGGAGCACCTCTGGAACTCTACGATCGACCGGTCAACACCTTTGTAGCCGGGTTTATCGGCTCACCGGGAATGAATTTTTTGCCGGCAACGGTTGCGCGCGAAGGAGACTCGCTGAAAGCAATCTTTTCGAGCGGTGAAAGCCTTCCCCTTCTCCCGGAATTGCCGGTCCGTCACGGAGATCAGGTAACAGTCGGTTTGCGCCCGGAGCATATCAAGATAGCGGCTGACGGCGAGATTTCCGCCGAAGTCGAAGTTGTCGAGCCATTGGGACTTTCAACGCAATTCTACGTTCAGGTCGCAGGACAGCAGCTTTGCGTGTTCGCCATGGGCCGCTCCGCGCTCGCACCCGGCGATCGCATCAAGCTTTCAACTGCCGCGCAAGACCTGCACGTTTTCAATAGCGAGACTGGCCACAGGATCGGCTAACGCACCAGCCCGAAATCTCTGTCGATTTCGGAAGCACGATACGCAGCTTCAGGATTTATCGCGTTCCTGACGCCTACAAATCGACGCGCGGCGCTCTACGCGTGGGAAAGATTGTTCTGCGGACGGACATCCAAGGGTGCGCGATGATTTCCATGATTGAGCGTGCCATCGGCAATGATTGGAACTGCTGCAGAATGCTGGGAAAGGACGACCGCCTCGGTTCGATTCTTCGCATGCAGCTTATGCATGATGCGCGAAATGTGTGACTTGACGGTGTTTTGCGACAGGTTCAGTTCGCCCGCGATCACCTTGTTGGAGAGGCCCCGAAGCAGGCTTGCCAGCACCTGGCGTTCGCGTTCGGTGAAGGCGACATTCGTTCGGTTGGCGATGGCCGGTATTTCTGAAGCGACACCGCCTATCGCCGCGGCAGGCAGCGCGAGAATGTTGTCGGACGGGCTCGGAGCCCAGTTAGGACATTCCATCAGCATTGATCGCGGGAAATAAACGCCACCGGCGATGACCAGACGCAGTGCTGCCAGAGCGATCTCGATCGATGCCGAGTCCGTTACATAACCCCTCACCCCAAGCCGCGTGACTTCGAAAACCATCGTATCGGATATGGACGCCTCATCGAGCTGAGTCAAAAGCACGACGGGCACGTCAGTCAGGGATCGACGAAGAGCGGCGAGCTTCTGAAGCACTCCTTCATCAGCGATCGAACAGCCGCCGATGTTGAACACAACAAGGCCGACTTGCCTGCCACCGATCGTGTCGATCTGCGGCATGCTTTCGATCTCAAGGATCGAGAATTCCTGAAATTCACTGCGAAGGACGCGCGCCAGACAACTTCGCGAGAGCGGATGGCAGTCGACGACAGCGATGCTGGCACGTTCGTACGACAGGCCGTTTTGGTCAGCCGAAAACGAGAGAGTCAAGTCGATGCTCCCCCCTTCATTGCCGCCCACGGCCATATAAGCGAATTAGCTATCGCTAATCCACGCATTGTTCGACATATGGTTAAGAGCCGAGATGCGGCTACCGGCACCGAGGATAGGCAGCGAGCAGCGCCCGAGCAGGAATCAGACCATCACAAAGTCCGCATAAACAATTGTTTGCTGCTCAACATTGGCGGTCTGTATAGCAGTCACGTCAGTTTCCAGGTCGCCGTTCACGTTCTTCACATCCACGAAGGCGTCCTGGTCCACGTCGGCCTTCTGGATTGTGTCGACCTTGACCGTGACTGTGTATCGCTCTTCGAGATCGTCCTCGATGTCGATGTCCACATCGACGTCCTGGATAATCTGGATGTCTTGATCCAACAGGACCGTCGCCCCAGGATCTCCATCCCCGACCTCCATGTCGATGGTCGTGTCCTGCTCGATCTCGACCCTGTCGTACAGGTACAGGTCGATGTAAAGAACCCCGTCGACATCATAAATCTTGAGATCGATCTGGACGTTCTGGTCAATGCGCATGTCCTGATCGAGATACAGGTAGAGATGTCCGTCCCCGTCGATCGAGAAATCTATCTGGACGTCCTGATCCATCAGAAGGTCCTGATCGATCTGCACGCGGGCGACCACTTGGCCCAAATACCCGCTGACCAGAATACTCGCGTCCTGGTCGGCGATTGCGATCTGATTCACAGTGATGCTGTCGATGCCATCGGACTCGGCCAAAGGGTCGTCAGAAACGCCGGGAAGGCTGCCATCGCCTTCGACAGGTTTGACAGAACCGTCCTGGCCATGCTCGTGGCCGTCAGCGCTGCCCGATCCGCCCTTGCTTTCGTCATCATGGCCCGCGCCACGGACATGAACCTTAGGGGGCTTTGCGATCGAGCCGCCTTCCATCTCCGGTGCTGGAACGAAATGACCGGCCTTCGGATCCAGAACAAGAGTGTGAAAGAATTGCGGTTCCGAACTGCTCAAGTCCAAACCCTTGAGTGGTGTCGTTGCCGGGCTGACGTCGTAAGTGTGGCTGTGCGTCCCGTAATCCTGTTCGGCCCTTGGTAGGCCGGAATAGGAGTTTGCAGGAGGATACGAGGCCAACGGTGCCTCGATTCCCTGTGTCACGTTGCCTTCGAAGGGCATTTCCGAGCCGATGACGTCATCCGGAAATGTCGCAATCGGCGGCAGGAGATAACGCGTGCCGTCAGGTCGAAAGGCCATCACTTTTCACCGCGCCAGAAGCGCGGCCCCCTCGCGAAAACCAGGAAATCATTGGCTGCAATGCGAATGGCCCCCATGTCTCAGTCCTCCCGGAAGGCCCGGTTGAAGCTGTCGAGAACGGGGCGCAGCATGTAGTTGGCAACCGTAAACTCGCCGGTCTTGATAAAGACTTCAGCCGGCATGCCTGGCATCATCTCGACACCTGGCAATCGGCGCAGCGAGTCTTCGTTAACGCGCACGCGCGCCGTGTAGTAGGCGCGGCTCGTGTCCTTGTCGAAAACCCGGTCGGCAGACACGTAGGTGAGGACGCCATCGACGGGGGGTACCCGGCGATGTTTGTAGGCAAGCAGCTGCACCTGAGCCTCGAGTCCGGGCCGAACCAGGTCGATGTCTTCTGGCTTGACTTGCGCCAGAACGATCAGGCGATCCTGTTGCGGCACGAGATCCATGAGCGGTTCCCCGGCAACAACGACGCCTCCCAACGTATGAATTCGCAATTCAGTGATCGTGCCGGGTTCGGGCGCCCGAACCACCGTTCGGCCGAGGATTTCGCTCGCTGCTTGAATACGCTCGAGGAGCTGAAAACTTTGGGCCTGTGCGTCACGCATGCTCTGGGCGATCTCCGTGTTCCGGTCACTCTCCAACTGCAGGATCATCGCCTGCGATTCTCCGATGGCCTGCTCGGCCCGAGAGACCTGAGCGAGCGTATCGCCGATCCGTCCGTCAATTTCGGCCTGCTCGCGCTCAAGCTGCAGAAGGCGAGCCTTGGTCTGCAAGCCTTTTGCGACCATTGCCGAAACGGATTTCAATTCCTTCTTGATGATTTCAGCGCGCTTCGTGGCGGCTTCGGCAAGGAAGCGCAGCGCTGCGATCTCGCGGATTGTCTGCTCCTTGCGCTGCTCGATGACTTCAACACGGGACGCCTGAAGATTGCGACGCGTATCAAAAATCTTGGACTGTCCAGCCAAGATCTCCGCGAGCGCATTGTCACTCTTGGAGGCCGCCAAGAGCTCCTGGGGAAACGTGACAGACTCCGCCCCGTCTCGCTCCGCTTCCAGGCGTGCTTCGAGGGCCTGCGCCTCCCACAATTGTACCTGCAGGACTTGAACGCTGGCACGCGCCCTGGTGTCGTCCAACCGAATCAACGGTTGTCCGGCGCCAACTTTGTCACCATCCTTCACCAGGATGCGCCCGACGATTCCCCCCTCAAGATGCTGAATGGTCTTTCGGCTCGATTCCGCCTCGATAATGCCTCCGGCGATGGCCGCACTTTCAAGCGGCGCAAATGTCGCCCAGGTACCGAAACCGATGATGAACACGCCAACCACCCCAAAGGCCAGGACAGCGAGCATGCGCAAGCGTCGGAACGGTGTTCCCGATGGAGGCGGCAGAATGTCGAAGAGATCATGCGCAGCGGTTCGGCCAAAGGCTTTCATGATGCAGCCCCCTTTATCTGAGCGATGGAAACGCGCTCTCGCCCTGCTCTGGATTGACCCGAGATGGTTTCACCCCGGACCTCGTCAGCACTCGTTCGTGCTGAGATGACCTGAGGATTCCGGTATGGAATGCTGGTGCGTCCACTCCTGATCTTGCCGGCGACCTCTCTGCGGGCGCCGAAAGCATCCATGGAGCCGTTCTCCAGGATCAGGACCTTGTCAGCCATGCTCAGAATGCCGAGCCGCTGCGCGATAATGATGATTGTGGATCCGCGGCGGCGCATCTCTTCGATCGCAGCGCGCAGCGACTCCTCGCCATCGGCATCAAGGCTGGCATTGGGCTCGTCCAGGACAATCAGTCGAGGTAAGCCAAAAAAGGCGCGCGCCAGGCCTAGCCTCTGCCGCTGTCCGCCCGACAAGCGCATGCCACCCTCACCAATGTCGGTCTCGTAGCCGAGGGGTAGCCGCATGATCGTTTCGTGCAGACCTACGAGAGAAGCAGCGGCGATAACGTCCTCCGCCGGAGTTTCCTGAAGACGGGCGATATTATCGCGGACGGTGCCGCCAAAGAGTTCGATGTCCTGCGGAAGATAGCCGAAGTGACGATGACCGCCGGAGCCGAGCCAGACGCCGATGTCCGCGTTGTCGAGACGTACATGCCCGGATGTGGGGCTGATTGTGCCCGCGATAAGACGGCCAAGCGTGGATTTTCCGGCGCCGGAGGGGCCGATTACACCCAGTATCTCGCCAGGGTTGATCGCGAAAGTAAGACGGCGGATGGCAGGTATATCTGCGGCGGGCGGTACATACGTCACCTGTTCGACCGAAAGCTGACCGTTAGGGCGTGGCAGTTCCATCGCTCTCCGGGCTTTGGGAGCGGCAGACATGATCTTGACGAGACGGCCATAGCCGAGACGCACGCTGCTCACGGCCTTCCATGTGCCGATGGCGCCTTCAACCGGGCCCAGCGAGCGACCGAGCAAGATCGATGTCGCGAAGATGGCAGCGGGGCTGACATCGTGCAGGATGACCAGCCAAGCAGCGCATGCCATTACCACGACCTGTGCGAGGAGCCGGACGAAACGCGCGATAGATTGAATGGCGGATGCACGCCTGGCGGCAATCCGTTGAGCTTCTTTCGCATCCAGCTGGTGGTCCCGAATAAGGCGAGCCACGCCCGGCAGCATACCCATCGCGCTGATGGCTTCTACATTGCGCAGCAGCGTTTCAAACCGGTGCTGGCTTTCAGCCCAGCCCGTGCTGGACCGCGCAAAAGGTTTGCGGGTCACCATCTCGTTGAGAAGGGCGAGCCCGAACAGAACCCCAGTCGCAAGAAGGCCGATCACGCCAAGAAGCGGATGGACGATGAACATCGCAAAGATGAAGATCGGGGTCCAGGGCAGGTCAAACAGCGCCGTGCAGGCGCTGCCGCCGAAGAAGGAGCGGATCGTGCCGATGTCTCTAGAGGCCTGCGCGGCAGCGCTTGGGTCATTGCGCAGCGCTGCATGAACGGAAGCGATGAGCACCGGCGCTTGAAGGCGATCGTCCAGCCAGCCTCCAATTCGCGAAAGCATTCCTCGGCGCAATGCTTCCAGTATCGAGTGAACTGCCAAGGCAACGATCACGATCGACGTCAACATGACGAGCGTATCGAGGCTTCGGCTCGAGAGCACGTGGTCATAGACCTGGAGGAGATACAGAGGAACTGTCAAAGCCAGCAGGTTGACAAAGAAACTGAGCACAAAAATCATCGCCAGCGAGGCCTTGCAAAGATTGAAGGCCTGCTCGATTTCTGTTCTGGCTGACGACCTGTTCGGGGCGGTACGCGGCACTTGGTTGTCAGCGCGCTCACGCAAGTCCGAGGTCGCAAAACGCCACGCATTTTTGAGGTCGGATGCACTCTCAAGACCGGTTCTTGCATGAATTCGTGCCGATGAGAGCACAGCAAGCACCCTTTCCCGGCCAAGATCGAAGGTATCGCGGCAGAGGCCGGAAGCGCCTGCGAATCCGGCTGCGGTGACGCTTCCGACCAGCGCGAGAACGCCCGGAGAATCAGCGTCGCTCACATCTCGCGTGCTCGCCGGAAGCGACAGCGTACCATGGCAATCAGTGGCGCTCGCGATTTCGCTCGCCTCGCGATCTTTCATCCAGGCAACAGACATTGGCGGCTTCTCTCCCACGAAATTGAGCACGAGCTCCGTAATACAGTGAGGCATTGCAGAGTTAGACGGCGCGTCCGCCCCGACCTTTGCGGGACGATTGATCCTGCAGTCATTGCAAAATGTTCCGACACGAGCGTCGCACCGATGCGCCGGAAACTATTGCCAACAAGATCCGATTGTCGCGATCCTAAGCCGCGCCCCCGGGCAGGCGCCCGGACCGTGGTCCGAGCGCCGTTTTTTGCGCCAGTTCTCAAGCGAAGTCGAAATCGAAATCGAAATCGATTTCTGCTTTTTGAGTGGCGTCCTGGTCCTGATCGACGTCTACCTTGACTTCTTGATCCTGATCTACCTTGACGTCGTTGATATTGTACTGCTCGGTATAGTTGTCGTTCTTGGCATCGCCGTCGGCATCTGCGTCAGCGGACGACTTTGAGTCCGCATCAGCATCGCCATCGGCATCCGCGTCGGCTTTGCTGTCGCCGTCCGCGTCTGCCTTGGCGTCGCTCTTTTTGTCGGCATCGGCCTTGGCGTCATTGTCAGTGTAGGCATCGGCCTTGGCGTCGTTGTCAGTGTCCGCATCGGCCCTGCTTTTGGAATCAGCCTTGGCATCATTGTCCGTCAAGGCGTCCTGGTCGGTCTTGTTGTTATTGTCGTTATCAATCCAGACGTCCGAATCCTGATCGGCGTCGGTGTCAACGTCCGCCTTTTGATCCTGATCGAGATTCTGGTTGATCTTGGCATCGAGGTCGAACTTGAAGTCAAAGTCGGACTTGTCGTAGTCGGGTTTCTTGTAACTTTTAGGCATGGGTTTCACCCCTCCCTATTGTTGAGAGCGCCGCTCGCGTGCACCTGCTCCATGAGCGGACCGAAGGCAGCTGGTCGATCCTGGGCGGATCTGCCGACCGCACGTCGATGGCGCAAAGCATCCCCGTTTTGTGTTCGGGAAAATAGTTACCAATGGGCATCCGCCCCAAACGGGAGTTCCCCTCCACTCGGGTTCATTCCGATCGGCGCCGTTCGGCCCGAACCGGCTAATCCCAATGGGTTAAGAAGCTACCCGGAAGCATGCCGATTAGTCGGAAAGCAGCAAAAAAGCCGGGACGAGCCCGGCTTGTGATGCTTGAAAGTTAAACCTGGAGTCAGATTTAGGCGTCGGAGACGTCCACGATTATCCCGACATCCACGTCGGCCATTGCATCTTCGCCGAGATCGACCCCTAGCTCGGAGCCTTCTTCGCCTTCAAGCTGGTCGACGGCCGCCCGGACGGCGCTTCCAACGAGGGAGGCTATGTCTACGTCCACATCGGCGTCGAGATCATCTCGAACCTCAACGTCGACATCAATGTTCTTGTCGTTCTCTCCGTCCTGATAGACGTCGGCGTCGAAACTATCTTCATCGTCATCGTCGACATCGATATTCGCGTCGCTTTCGATCTCCAGATCGTCTTCGACCTCGGCATCGACTTCAACGACGATGACCCCGTCCTCTTCACTGACTTCGACATCCACGTCGATCCGCTGGTCGACTTCCGGTCTTTGTTCCGTCTCGACGTTCGTGTCGCGTCCGCCGCCCTCGCCGGCGTCAGCATCGACGTCCCCATGCTGATCCAGCTCGCCTTGCTGATCGATCTCAGTGTCGCTTTCCACGACCACCGGCCTCGAACCGATGACCGCAATGTCAAGATCGACATCATCGTCCAGCTCTGAGTCCTGGTTCAGATCGACATTGAGATCGCGCCCGCCCTGGACGGAAGGGTCGCGATCGAAATCCTCGTCCCATTCCGCCAAGTCTCGTTCCTCAGGTTCCATCGCGAAATCTCCATGGTGCAAGAGCGCCCGAGCAGGCTTCTGCCGGGAAGGAAAGCATCCCACCTTTCAAGAATGGGAGATAGACGCCAAGTCGGGCGAGGCCTTATTGCTGGAATCGTCGCGAAACAGCGCGCCCGGTTAGTCCTGCTGCATGCAGAAGCATGCTTCCGGCAGCACTATTACCCGATCAAACTAACCCTTAGGTGTCCGGGAGCTTGTGGACTCCCGAACGGGGGTTGGAAACAGCTTCAAGAAGATTTCTTGGATTTTCCATAAGTCCTATGAGTAGACTGTGAATGGGGTCACAGTCATCTGACATTTCATAGACTATTATACTTTCATCATCCCGCGCTGGCGCAGCGACTGTTGCAATGAGCTGCACAATCCGCTCGGGAGCGCAAACGGCAGAAGGACCGAGGTGCTTCAACGTTTGCCAATGTTCAGCCAGTTCCTTGAAGCGAAGAGCCGATGAGGGGATATGATGTCTGGTTCGTTTTCCGTCGAACAGAATGGCTTCTCTTACAAATGTCCTTCCATTGTCATCGTGGACGGGCATGCACTCACGCGAAGCTGCTTCGCTCGCATTCTGAGAAGCGAGTTCCAGGATTTCATCATTCAGGAGATCGAGACGGCACAACAGCTGGAATCGATCGCCGGGAAGCAAATCGGTCTCGTTGCTCTCAACATTGATCGGTGCGCGCTGGCAGAAGACCGAGTACTGCACAGCCTCGCCTCACTTCGCCGGGTACTTCCAGACGCCCCCGTCATGCTGCTTACGCAGGTTGACGAGTCGGCAGTGTCAGATGCGGCAATCAGCGACGTCACGCGTTTCGGCGTCAGAGGCTACGTCACAGGCGCAGCATCGATCGATATCGCGCTCGCTGCCCTCCGTCTGGTCATTGCAGGCGGTGTTTATTTTCCGAGATCCGTTGCGGGTGACGGCCCGAGCTGGAGCTCATCATCGTGCGAAGATATTGTCGTGGCGCCCGATGTCGATGTTTCAGCTCAGCTGCCGGCTCTATCCGCCGTACCTGCTGTCGCATTCACCCGGCGTGAGCGTGACGTCCTGGCGACGCTGCAACGCGGGCTTTCGAACAAGATCATCGCGAGCGAGCTGAACCTGTCGCAGAATACGGTCAAGGTGCATCTTTCGCGCATCATGCGTAAACTGAAAACGACGAACCGCACCGAGGCCGCCCTTCTTGCGCAGCGAAGTCTTTTGAATGGCAACGGACAGTTGAACGACAATACTCGGCTGAGCCAAGGCATAGGCGGCTAGAAGGCCGCCATGTCTGCGATCGGCCTTGGAAAAGCCGTTCGCCGAGCGCGACGAACACTGACCGTTCTACTGCAACGTCCGCTTCTGATTCGCCCGAGTAAGTTTGCAGACTCGGGATGCGAGACCTCTGCCCCGCCCCGGCTTTGGGCATTCGGCGCCGCGCTTAACAGATTTTTATTTCAGTTGGATCACAAATTAGGCATGGGTGATCGATCTTTGTCGATTCCCGTACCCATCCCGGCAGTTGTACCTATATCATGGAGATAGGGAGAGTCGGCGGGAATGAGGTGTGCGACTATGACCCTGGCGGCGTCTTATTTTAGTAGTTGGACGAAGGATCCGTCCAAGTCGCTGAAGTCTTGGCATAGAGCCGCAACAGTCAAACTCCAATCAATTCACGTACGAGTCCCGGCATGGGGGTCGGAATGCCGTCTCCCGTTCAACCATCGTGACGCGGGAGGCCACAATGCAGTCGCGTGAGACAGACGTCTTCAACTTGTTCTCTGAAATCTACAGTAGCGAAACGCAGGAGGAGATGAGCCTGCAGCAATATCTCCTCGCCTGCCGTGACAATCGCTCGATGTATGCCACTGCGCCCGAGCGCATGATCGACGCGATCGGCGAACCGACTTTGATCGACACGAGCGCTGATGAGCGCCTCGGCAGGATATTCACGAACAGGACAATCAAGATTTATCCGGCATTCGCCGATTTCTACGGGATGGAAGACACGATCGAGCGGATCGTCAGCTACTTTCGGCATGCGGCGCAGGGACTGGAGGAGCGCAAGCAGATCCTCTATCTGCTCGGCCCGGTTGGCGGCGGCAAGTCCTCGCTCGCCGAGCAACTGAAGAAACTCATGGAGAAACGGCCAATCTATACGCTCAAGGTTGGCGGAAAGATCAGCCCCGTATTTGAATCTCCACTCGGCCTGTTCCATCCGGAGAGGATGGCAGACCTCCTCGAGGACAAGTACGGAATTGCACGCCGGCGGCTCACAGGTCTCATTTCGCCGTGGGCGGCCAAGCGGCTCGATGAGCTTGGCGGCGACATTTCAAAGTTCAGTGTCGTGAAACTGGTCCCTTCGCGGCTTCGCCAGATCGGCATCACGAAAACGGAACCGGGCGACGAGAACAATCAGGACGTTTCATCGCTTGTCGGCAAAGTCGACATTCGGCAGCTCGAAAACTTCAACCAGTCCGATCCTGACGCTTACTCCTATAGCGGTGGGCTCAACCGCACGACCCAGGGGCTGCTGGAATTCGTCGAAATGTTCAAAGCGCCAATCAAGGTGCTGCATCCATTGCTCACTGCAACGCAGGAGGGCAACTACAACGGCACGGAGAATTTCGGCGCGTTCCCCTACCAGGGGATTGTCCTTGCTCACTCCAACGAGTCTGAGTGGCTGCAATTCAAGAACAACAAGAACAATGAGGCTTTCCTCGACCGTATCCTTGTCGTGAAAGTGCCCTACTGCCTGCGCGTGACCGAGGAGAAGCGTATCTACGAGAAGCTTCTGCGCGAAAGCGAACTGGTCAAAAACCCTTGCGCGCCGGAAGTGCTGGAGATTCTGAGCCGCTTTACTGTAGCGACGCGTCTGGTCGAGCATGAGAATTCGCCGCTCTATACGAAGATGCGGGTCTACGACGGCGAGAACCTCAAAGACGTCGATCCTAAAGCAAAGTCGGTACAGGAATACCGCGACGCGGCCGGCGTCGATGAAGGCATGAACGGCGTAAGCACGCGCTTTGCCTTCAAGGTTCTGTCGGAGACCTTCAACTACGATACGAAGCAGGTCGCGGCCGACCCGGTGCATCTCATGTACATCCTGGAACAGGCGATAAAGCGCCACCAGTTCCCGCAGGAGTTAGAAGCGAACTATCTCGACTTCATCAAGTCGGAACTCGCACTGCGCTATGCGGAGTTCATCGGGCACGAAATCCAGAAGGCGTATCTGGAGTCCTACAGCGAATATGGACAGAATCTGTTCGATCGCTACATCGCCTATGCCGATGCCTGGATAGAGGATCAGGACTACAAGGATCCGGATACCGGTCAGATTCTGAACCGGGAAATCCTCGATTCAGAGCTGTCCCAGATCGAAAAGCCGGCGGGCATTGCCAATCCCAAGGACTTCCGCAACGAAGTGGTGAAGTTCACCCTTCGCGCCCGGGCAAGGAACCATGGCCGCAATCCCTCATGGACCAGCTATGAGAAATTGCGCGAAGTGATCGAAAAGAGGATGTTCGGACAGGTCGAGGACCTGCTGCCGGTCATCAGCTTCGGATCCAAGAAGGACGGCGCCACCGAAAAACAGCACACCGAATTTGTCCAGCGCATGGTCGAGCGCGGCTATACGGAGCGGCAGGTCCGGCGGCTTGTCGACTGGTACATGCGGGTGAACAAGGCAGGCTGAGCATTAGAGCGGTTCCGTATTTGATTGAATGGCTGAACCGCTCTAACTCTTTGTTTCAACGTAATTCCGGACGGAAAACCCGTCTGGAATTGCTCTAGCAGGGGGGCTCATGCCTCATTTCATCGATCGCCGCCTCAATCCCAAGGACAAAAGCCTGGGTAACCGGCAACGCTTTTTGCGGCGTGCGCGGGAGGAATTGAAGCGGTCCATCAATGACCAGATCAAAAGCGGGAAGATTACCGACGTGGACATGGAAAAGTCTGTGCCGATTCCTGCGAAGGGTACCAGCGAGCCTGGCTTCCAGCACGCGCCAGGCAGCGGCCGAAAGGACTATGTCCTGCCGGGCAACAAGGAGTTTCGGGCAGGCGACCGAATACCCAAGCCGGTTCTCGGCGGTGGTGGCTCCGGCAAGGGGTCCTCACCGACTGGCGAAGCCGAGGACGACTTCCGCTTCGTTCTGTCGCGCGAGGAAGTCCTCGACCTCTTTTTCGAGGACCTTGAGCTTCCCGACCTCGTGAAACTTAGCCTCAAGGAGGTGAGTTCATTCAAGCCGCGTCGGGCCGGCTATTCGATTTCGGGAGCGCCGACGAACATTAATGTCGGCCAGACCATGCGCCGCAGCTACGGACGTCGCATCGCACTGAGGCGCCCTAAACAGGATGAACTTGACGCAATAGCAAGCGAGATGGCGGCGATCGAAGCCGATGTCAACCCCAGCATGACCAAGCGTCAGCGGCTCGAGCAGTTGCGTCAGGACCTCGACAAACTGGAGCGTCGCCGCAGGGTCATTCCATATGTCGACCCCGTCGACATCCGGTTCAATCGCTTCGAGCCTCAGCCACTGCCGAATGCCAACGCAGTCATGTTCTGCCTGATGGACGTGTCAGGCTCCATGGGTGAACGTGAGAAGGACCTGGCGAAGCGGTTTTTCGTGCTTCTGCACCTTTTCCTGAAGCGTCGTTATAAACGGACCGACATCGTCTTCGTCAGGCATACGCATGAAGCCCATGAGGTCGATGAGGAGACTTTCTTCTACAGCACGCAAAGCGGGGGTACCGTCGTCTCGACCGCTCTTGAAGAAATGCGCGGCATCATACTGAAGCGCTATC
>JBEVEP010000161.1:0-21481 GCA_040512755.1 Mesorhizobium sp. | reverse complement strand
GGCATCATCACATGGATGATGTTGGGCACCGCACCGTGCAACTGGCCGTGCATTCCCTCCATGCCGCTCAGCGAGGCGCCAGCGATTGTCGAGCCGTGGTAGGCCATCTGCCGCGAGATAATGATGTTCTTCTCGGGCTTTCCTTCCAGCGCCCAGTAATGGCGCACCAGGCGCAGCGCCGTGTCGTTGGCTTCCGAGCCCGAGGACGCGAAGAAGACCTGGTTGATGTTCTTCGGCGCGATTTCGGCAAGCTTCCCGGCGAGCAGGACCGGCGTCGGGGTCGAGCATTTGAAGAACAGATTGTAATACGGCAGTTCGTTCATCTGCGCATAGGCCGCCTCGGCAAGCTCCTTTCGCCCATACCCGATGTTCACGCACCAGAGGCCAGCCATGCCGTCGAGTATCTCGTTGCCTTCGCTGTCATAGATGAACGATCCTTCGGCGCGGGTGATGATCCGCGATCCGGCCTCGCGCAATTCCCGGTGGTCGGTGAACGGATGGAGATGATGCGCAGCGTCGATCGCCTGAAGCCGCTTCAGCGAATAGTTCTGATAAGTCATGGAGTTGTCCTTTCCGTTGTCTCGTTCCGGCGAGCGCCGGATTCCGGTTCATCGGAAGGCGGGCGGGGAATATCCGATGCGCGCGCAGAGCCGAAGCAGCTCCGTATGCCGCGTCCGCCGCGAGGGCGTAACAGCAAGACATGGATTGGGAGACAGCTTGGCGAACATCGGCCGAGACTAACGCATCGGCCCGAAAATCGGAATCGATTTCGGAAAGCACGATGCGCAGATTCAAAGATTCAGAGCGTCCTTTGCGCGTCCAAATGGACGTGCGGCGCTCTAGACGAGACTTTGCGGGTGGTTCAACCCGGTTCAGATAGAGCCGGCATACTGCCCGGACATCTTCAGGCAACCTTATCGACAGCGGCTTCTACGCCGCATGTCGCTTCCCTCGCGCTTCTGGTCGTCGCTTCCGCAATCCTGCAATGGGCGGCGGTCCATTATGCGGCTCAAATTTGAGACCAAGAGGCATTTCATGACCGCCGTAGTCCAGCCCGCCGAACCGGTTTTGACCAGCGACCGCGCGCGGCGCGGCGGCCGGGCCGGAAAACGCGCCTCCGACTCGTCCGGCTTCGAACAGTCGCCATTCCGCCAACTCAAGATCCCGTTCGCGCCGACCCGGCTGATTTCCGACGACGAACTGGAATCGATCCATCTCGCCTCCTTGCGCGTGCTCAAGGAGATCGGCGTCGACGTGCTGCACGACGAAGCGCGCCGCATCATGAAGGCGCATGGGGCGGATGTGCGTGACGGCACGGAGCGCGTGCGCTTCGACAGCGACCTGATCATGGAATTGGTCTCACATGCACCAGCTGAATTTACGCTGCATGCCCGCAACCCCGCCCACAATGTGCGCTTTGGCGGCAACAATCTGGTCTTTGCCCAGATGGCATCAGCGCCGAACTGTTCCGACATTGACCGCGGACGCCGTGCGGGCAATCAGGAGGATTTCCGTAATTTCCTGAAACTCGCCCAAATGCACAACATCCTGAACACCACCGGCGGCTATCCGGTGGAACCGGTCGATATCCACCCGTCGGTCCGGCATCTGGAGTGCATCCGCGATCTTGCGACGCTAACCGACAAGGTCTTCCACATCTATTCGCTGGGCAAGGAACGCAATGTCGACGGTATCGAGATCACCCGCATCGCGCGCGGCATTTCACCCGAGCAGCTCCTGAACGAGCCTTCCGTCTTCACGATCATCAACACGAACTCGCCGCTGAAACTCGACATTCCGATGATGGAAGGCATCATCCAGATGTCGGGCAGCGGCCAGGTCGTGATCGTGACGCCCTTCACCTTGGCCGGAGCGATGGCCCCGGTGACGGTCGCCGGCGCGTTGGTGCAACAGAACGCCGAGGCCCTCGCAGGGCTGTCCTTCACACAGATGGTGAGGAAGGGCGCACCGGTCGGGTACGGCGGCTTCACCTCCAATGTCGACATGAAGTCCGGAGCGCCCGCATTCGGCACGCCGGAATATATGAAAGCCCAGCTGATCGGCGGCCAGCTCGCCCGTCGTTACAACATTCCCTACCGCACTTCCAACGTCTGCGCCGCCAACACGGTCGACGCACAAGCGGCCTATGAGAGTGTGTTTTCGCTCTGGGGCGCCATTCAGGGCGGCGCCAACTTCATTCTTCACAGCGCGGGCTGGCTCGAAGGCGGGCTGCGCTGCTCATACGAGAAGACGATACTCGACATCGATCTGCTGCAGATGGTGGCCGAGTTCCTTGCGCCGCTCGACCTGTCAGAAGATGCTCTCGCGGTCGATGCCATTCGCGACGTCGGGCCCGGTGGCCATTTCTTCGGCACGCCGCATACGCAATCGCGCTACAAGACAGCTTTCTATGCACCGATCATTTCTGACTGGCGTAACTACGAAACCTGGGCGGAAGCCGGCAGCCCGACAGCGATCGAGCGCGCCAACCGCGTCTGGAAACAACGGCTTGCAGCCTACGAAGAGCCGTACATGGATCCTGCAATCCGCGAGGAGCTGAACGCCTTCGTCGACAAGCGCCGCTCCGAGGGTGGCGCTCCGACGGATTTTTGAGGCACTAAAGTCGATCAGTCGCTTATGAAAAAGACCCCCTCTCCGTCTCGGCCCGAAAAGGCCCCCGACACCTCCCCCCCTGAAGGGGTGGAGGAAGGGCGCGAACTCGCGACGGCCGGCACCCTTCCTCGCCCCCTTCAGGGGGAGAGGTGGCGAGCCCCGCAGGGGCGAGACGGAGAGGGGGAAGCTCGACCTAAGCTAATCAGGCGTCGTCCAAACGCGACAGAACGTGCTCGTTTATTAAGACATGGCGAGAACCAGGCAGAAGCCCTTCTTTGGCTCGAACTGACGGCGAAAAAACTCGGGGGCCATCATTTCGTCCGCCAACTCCCGATCGGTCCATATTTCACCGACTTCTGTTGCCGAAAGAGAAAGCTCGTCGTCGAGCTTGATGGCTCTCAACATGCGGACAGTCCCTATGACCGCAGGCGGGATGAAGTCATGCGTTCGCTTGGCCATTCGGTCCTCCGCTTCTGGAACCACGACGTTCTGAAACGCCGCCGTTCCGTCTGCGATACTATCCTTGGCGCTTTGGATGGGCGGCTCGCCGAAGAGGTAGCCGCATTCGACCTGCGCTTCGTGTTCGCCCGACCCATCGTTTGACCTTCTCCATTCATGGACCCAACCACATGAAATCTCACGTTAAAGCGGTAGTCATCGGCGGCGGCGTTGTCGGCTGCTCCGTTCTGTTTCACCTCGCCCGAGCCGGCTGGACCGACGTGCTTTTGATCGAGCGGTCGGAGCTGACATCGGGCTCGTCCTGGCACGCTGCCGGCGGCTTCCATACGTTGAACGGCGACCCCAACGTCGCGAAACTGCAGGCCTACACGGTCCAGCTCTACAAGGAGATCGAGGAGCTTTCCGGCCAATCCTGCGGCCTGCATCTGACCGGCGGCGTCATGATGGCCGACACCCCGGAGCGCATGGATTTCCTGCGGCTCACTCACGCGAAGGGCCGTTATCTCGGCATGGAAACCGAACTGATAACCCCGTCCGAAGCGAAGGCGATGTTCCCGCTGATGGATGAAACAAATTTCGTAGGCGCCATGTGGGATCCGGTCGAAGGCCATCTCGACCCATCCGGGACAACCCATGCCTATGCCAAGGCCGCCCGCAAACTCGGCGCCGAAATTGTGCTTCGCAACCGCGTGGTGGAGCTCACCCAGGAGCCGGACGGCACCTGGAACGTGGTGACCGAGCAAGGCACCGTGAAGGCCGAGCATGTGGTCAATTGCGGTGGGCTGTGGGCGCGTGAAGTCGGCCGCATGGTCGGCCTGGAACTGCCGCTGCTCGCCATGGAGCACATGTACCTTTTGACCGAGCCCATGCCGGAGGTCGAGGAATTCAACCGCTCAACCGGCCGCGAGATGATCGGCGTCATCGACTTCAAGGGCGAAATCTACACGCGCCAGGAGCGCAACGGCATCCTGCTCGGCACCTACGAAAAGGCTGCCAAGCCGTGGTCTCCGGTCAATACGCCCTGGGACTTCGGGCACGAATTGCTGGCGCCCGATCTCGACCGCATCGCGCCATCGCTCGAAGTCGGCTTCCGGCACTTTCCGGGGATCGAAAAGGCAGGCATCAAGCAGATCATCAACGGACCTTTCACCTTCGCGCCCGACGGCAACCCGCTGGTCGGCCCGGTGCAGGGACTTACCAACTACTGGACGGCCTGCGCAGTGATGGCGGGCTTCAGTCAGGGCGGTGGCGTCGGGCTGGCGCTGTCGAACTGGATGGTTCACGGCGATCCAGGTTTCGACGTCTGGGGCATGGATGTCGCCCGCTTCGGCGAATGGGCCACGCTGCGCTACACGAACGCCAAGGTGCGGGAGAACTATTCCCGACGCTTCTCGATCCGTTTCCCGAATGAGGAACTGCCGGCTGCGCGGCCAGCGCAAACGACGCCGCTCTACGACACGATGGTGGCGCAGAACGCCGTCATGGGCGATTCCTGGGGTCTCGAAACCCCGCTTTGGTTCGCGCCGAAGGGTGATGAGCCGAAGGATATCGTTTCCTATCATCGGTCGAACGATTTCGAGCATGTCGGCAATGAGGCGCGCGCAACGCGTGAACGGGTCGGCGTCACCGAGATCGCCAATTTCGCGAAATATGAAGTATCCGGCCAGGGTTCGGAGGAATTCCTCAACCGGCTGATGACGAACCGCATGCCCAAAACCGGCCGGCTCGTATTGACGCCGATGTTGAATGAGTTCGGCAAGCTGATTGGCGACTTTACGATCGCAAAGGCAGCGGATGACCGCTTCCTGATCTGGGGATCGTCCGCCGCGCAGAAGTACCATATGCGCTGGTTCGAGAAGCAGCTTCCGAGGGACGGTTCTGTCAGACTGCATCGTTTCGACCAGACGCTGGTCGGCCTTTCGATCGCCGGACCGCGCGCGCAGGACCTATTGGCGAAACTCGTCGACACCGACGTTTCCACCAAGGCGTTCCGTTTCATGGATTTTCGGGAGATGGAAGTGGCCGGCGCGCCCTGCATGGTCAACCGCATCAGCTATACCGGCGATCTCGGCTATGAGATCTGGATGGCGCCGGCCTACCAGAGGCTGGTCTACAACGCGATCAAGGATGCCGGCGCGGAATTCGGCATTGTCGATTTCGGCATGCGCGCCCTCCTCTCGATGCGCCTGGAGAAGAACTTCCCGACCTGGTTCCGGGAGTTGCGGCCGATCTACGGGCCGTTCGAGGGCTCGATGGAGCGCTTCATCAAGATGGAGAAGAACGATTTTATCGGCCGCGACGCCGCTGCAAGGGAGCTGGAAGCGGGACCGAAGCTGCGGCGCGTTTCATTCGTGGTCGATGCGGAAGATGCCGACGTGATGGGCGACGAGCCGATCTGGGCAAAGGTATCGACCGACTATCATACGGTCGAAAAGCCGCACGGCTACGGCGCGCCCCGCTACGACGCGGCCGGCAAAGAGGTGACGCCTTCGGATCGCCCTTCCCCCCACGATGCGGGCGACGCGTCGCGCATTCGCGGCATTGTCGATGGCGAATGGCGCGTGGTCGGCTGGGTTACCTCCGGCGGCTATGCCCACTACGTGCAGAAATCGATGGCGCAGGGCTATGTACCGGCCGCACTTGCCGACAATGAGAGCGATGGCCTGTTCGAGATAGAAATCCTGGGCCGCCGGCGGCCAGCGCGCATCAATGTCCTGCCGCTATTTGACCCGGCAGGCGAGAAGATGCGAGGGTAAGCAACAATTCGGCGGAAAGCCGGAAGGCGGCAAAGGAGAAGGTGCGGCAATGCACTTTCAGATCAGGACCGCGGTTCTTGACGATGAAGTTGCCGTCGGGACCCTGCTGCACAAATCCTATTCGCAGCTGATGCGCACTGCCTATCCGGCGGAAACGCTAGAAGTGGCTGTGCGGATCATTTCCCAACCCAATCGTGAGCTTCTCAACTCACAAACCTATTTTGTCGCCGAAAAGGCCGACGGCAAGCTGATTGGTTGCGGCGGATGGACCGCAGGCGCGCCGGGCACGGGTAAGATCACGCCCGGCGTTGCCCATCTCCGCCACTTTGCCACTCACCCCGATGCCGTGCGTCAGGGAGTTGGGAGAGCAATCGTCTCAAAATGCGTTGAAGGCGCGCGTGCGGCCGGACTTACCCGGCTGCAAGCGTATTCGACACTGAATGGCGAACCCTTTTATGCCCGACTTGGTCTCAACCGTATTGGGCCGATCCATGTCCCAGTTGGCAATGGCCTGTCGCTGGCAAGCATTTTGATGGAGGGGCCGCTGCCGTGAATCCGATGCGCGGTCATCACCTGCCGGAGCTTGACTAAACCTCTTGCAGTATCTGCCGCAGATGCTCTGCCGCGTCCGCGGGCGTGGTGCGCGCAGTGATGAACGGCAGGCCCTTACGCTTGTCAGTCCATCCAACGACCTCGACCGAGCGGACATCCCGGAACCGCTTCATCATCGCCCAGGACCGGCAGTCTATCGCGCAGACATCGGCTCGGCCGTCGACGACGGCGGCGACAGATGCCCGGTGGGCGCCTGTCTCGATGCACTCCGCAAAGATGTCGAGCCCGATGCCGACAGCGTCCAGATCCCGCGTGAGCGCAATGATGCCGGATATCGAGTCCGCACTGTTAAAGGCCAGCCGCTTGCCACGCAGCCGCTCCAATGGAATCGACGGCTCTAGGCGATAGCGCACGGAGTTGGTCGCCCGCGATGGCAGATCGAAGAGCGACGCGTCGCCTGAACGCATCACGATAGCGCTCGAATAAAGCGCCCCCTGCCCGCCCTCAAACGCGTCGTAATTCGGCTGACCGATGACTTGCACATGTCTGGCGAGGCCCATTTCCATCGGCCCCCAGCAAGTCTGAGCGAACATCAGGTTTGGATGGACCCACAGCGTATGCAGGTCGAATTCGTCGGGTGGCAACGATGCCGGATTCGGGGCAATAGTCTGCCCGCTGGCATCACGAATGCCGCCGGGCACCGGAGGTAGATCGGCGTTTCGACGCGCAAGGTGCTTTGGCGCGTCGATCCCGAATAAGCTTAGCCGATCGCGTATGCGCGCCCATTCCGCATCGGTTTCGGCGCGGGTTTCCGGCCAGTCGTACATGGGAAGCGCGGCGATCAACATGTTCATGGCGGGGAGCTACCGTTCAGCGCCATGACTGGCAAGAACCTGCCTGCGCCAACGATGACGCCAGCGTGACCGTTATTCCTTTGGCGGCTCCGCTGGAACAGGCGCGGTCCCCAGACCATTGACACTACGGGCGCGCACGCGTGGCCGGAAGGCGCGTCCTGCCTCGGGCGCACGACGGAGCGCCGGATGCACGACCGGCTCCTTGGCGCGAAAGGCAAAGCTTCTCAACAGCGCAAAATAGTTCGGAAACACATAGCCATTGTTCATGCGCACCCACTCGTCGCGCCGCTCGCGGAAAAGCCGCGGCAGCCGATACCAGGCTACTGTCGGGTTCTTATGGTGCACGAAATGCAGATTGTTGTTGAGAAACAGGAGCGAAAGCGGCGTCCGCTCGATGATAATCGTGCGCCCCTCCGGGTTTTCCGACCACTGATGTTCCGCGAAAGTGCGGATCGCTATGAAAGACTGGCCGAGCCAAACCGGACCCAGCAGGTAAATCCAGAGCGGGATGCCGAAGCCGAACGTCACGACCGGAATGACGACGAGCAGCCCGACGGCATGAAAAAGCCACGCCTGCCGCACAGAGTGATCGCCCTCCGCGATCATCTTCGCGTCGTCCAGCATGAAGCCGATGCTGCTTAGCCAAGGGCCGAGAATGAACCGCCCCACCATCGTGTTGTTGACACGCAGCAATCGTTTCATCGTGTCCGGAAGTTCCTCATGCTGCCAGAGCGCACGGTAGTAGCTCTCCGGGTCATCGAGGGGGTCGGTCAAACGCTCGTCCGCATGGTGGCGCAGATGTATGGTCTTGAACCGACGGAACGGCCAGACCACACCGATCGGAAGGAAAATCAGAGCTTCGTTGATGCGGGCATCACGCGTCGGGTGACCGTGGAGCACCTCGTGCACGAGTGAGGATTGGAGCGCCACCATGATCGCCATGACGAGCAGCGCTGCGATCGGAAAGGTTGGCCAAAGGAAAATTCCCGCTGCCAGCCAGGAGGTGTAACATACGAGGATCAGGATCACCGTCGGCCATTCGACTTGTGACGTGCCGTTTCGTTTTGTGCCTGCTCTCGATGCCATCTCTCTCAACAGTCGCCGAATCAGCGGCGTCCCCCCGGACTCCTGACATGATGCTGTCAGGAGCAAGCCGTAGATTCAACGCGACAATGCGCATTGAGTGTTGATATTGAAAACGTTAAGAGGCAGAAGATGTGCATAGTAAACAAAATGTTTTTTTGTAAACAGAATTGATCCCTGGGACCAGGATTGCTCAAGGTTCCGGTTGGGGCCAGGAGACGACACATGGATAAGCGCGACCTTTCCGGTCTGTTTCGGGAGCGACTGAAAATCCTGATCCAGCGCTCGGGAGCCAATCAGTCGAGCTTTGCCGCTTCCGTGGGAATAGACCGCTCGGCCCTGTCACAACTGCTGGCCGGCGAATCGACCCGGCTGCCGCGCGCCGAGACGCTGCTTAACATTGCCGCCGAGCATAAGGTGTCGCTCGACTGGCTTCTGGGCATGAGCCAGGACGAGGGCCTTACCGGCGAAATACGCGCCAGTTTCGAGATCGAGGAAGGGACCGGCAGCTTCGACCGCACGCTCCTCGCCAAGTGGCATTCGGAAGCTGGTGGCACAAAAATCCGCTATGTTCCGGCTGGTCTTCCCGACCTGCTGCGAACGGATGCGCTGATCGACTACGAAGCGGAGATTTCCAATCGTAACCGCGAAGCCCAGGCTGACGAGACGCAATATCGTATCGACTACAACCGGCGGCCCGAAACGGACATGGAAGTCTGCATGCCGCGCCACACGATGGAGATCTTCGCGCGGGGGCTCGGAATCTGGACCGGGTTCGCTGAAGATGCGCGGCGTGAGCAGCTCAGCCATATGGCGCAGCTTCTCGACGATCTCTATCCGACGTTCCGGCTCTTCCTCTATGACGGCCGCACCCGATACTCGGTGCCCTACACAATCTTCGGATCGATCCGTGCCGCGGTCTATGTCGGAGATATGTATCTCGTGTTGAATGCGACGCAGCCCGTGCGCGCCTTGACCCGGCATTTCGACCATCTGATACGGGCCGCGGAAATCAATGCGCACGAGGCGTCCGCCTTTGCGCGCGAGCTTGCCGGGAGAGAATTTCCTGCCCGCTGAACCAAACGATTCGTTGACGTGATATAAAGACTTCTTTATATCTTTATTCATTCCGAAAAATGAAAGCCATGGCCATGACGACCAATCCGATCGAAGCGCTCCTAGCCGTGAAAGGTGTGCTGCTTGCCGACGGTGCGACCGGAACCAACCTTTTCGCCATGGGGCTGGAAGCCGGGGAAGCGCCGGAGCTTTGGAACGAGTCCGCCCCGGAAAAAATAGTGGCCCTGCATCAGGGGTTCATCGACGCTGGCGCGGACATCATCCTCACCAATTCATTCGGCGGCACCCGGCACAGGTTGAAACTGCATCATGCCGAAAACCGGGTGCATGAGTTGAACAAGCGCGCGGCAGAAATCGCGCGCTCCGTGGCCGACAAGGCAGGCCGTCGTGTGATCGTAGCAGGTTCCGTCGGCCCGACGGGCGAACTGCTTGTTCCTCTAGGCGCGATGACCTATGAGGACGCCGTCAACGCGTTCGCCGAGCAGATAGAGGGCCTGAAGGCGGGCAGCGCTGAAGTTGCCTGGATCGAGACAATGTCTGCTGCGGACGAAATTCGCGCCGCTGCGGAAGCCGCAATCCGCGTCGGCCTGCCCTACACTTATACTGGCTCGTTCGACACTGCCGGGCGCACCATGATGGGAGTTCAGCCGAAGGACATCCACGGCGTTGTCGACGGCCTTGCTGAGGCGCCGCTGGGCGTCGGCGCCAATTGCGGCGTAGGCGCTTCCGACATCCTGGCATCGCTGCTCGACATGACCGAGGCTAACAGCAATGCGACCGTCATCGTGAAGGGCAATTGCGGCATTCCGGAATTTCACGGTTCCGAAATTCACTATTCTGGCACGCCGGAGCTGATGGCTGACTATGTGCGGCTCGCAGTCGATGGCGGCGCGAAGATTGTCGGTGGCTGTTGCGGGACGTCGTTCGCTCACCTTGCCGCAATGCGCAAGGCGCTGGACGCTCACACCAAGACATCACGGCCGACTCTGGAGATCATCGTGGAGCGCATCGGACCGCTGCGCAACAAGACGGCAAGCGCCAGCGGGCAGGACAATGAAAGCGGGCGGCGCGAACGCCGCCGCGCGAGAGCCTGACGGTGTCGACCGCCTAACAGATACAACCAAGATGACGGCGAGCCCTCCGGGGCTCGCTTTTCTGTTGCCGCTCCACATTATGGCGGCCTGGCGGCAACGCCGCCATAATCGCCGGCAAGACTCCGCGATTATGACGGCCCTGAGGTGCCGCGGACGCGTCAAATATGCATATTTACAATCCATGGATTGTATACGTTTGCCGCGCCATATACTTGAAGTAGAGTATTAGCCATTTCAATGCCATAATCGACGTTCAAGCTTTTGGGTTGACGGAAACAGGGGTTGGGCATCCCGATTGTTTTCCAGCGAATGACTTTAACGGTCACCGGGCCATTGGGGCATGTGCTCGGATAGACCGATGCGTTGGTAAACAGGGAGGGTTTGTCCGTGCAGAGCCCCTTCAGGCTAAAGCCGGCGCGGCCGGCTAGAAGGAAGGCACGGCCCCAGTGGCGTGCACCAGAGAGTAAGCCTCTTCAACTCACCGAGCCCAATACAGTCGAACTAGCGGCAAGGCCGCGCGCGATCATCGCCAGCTTCGGCATGGTGGCGCTGTTGGGGGTCGGCGTCGTGGCAGCGCTCACGATAGAAGAATCCAGCGGACTGAAGGCCGAAGCTGAGACGAAATCGATATCGGCGCCGCCAGTTGCCACACCGGAGCCGCCGCGAATAGCGGACTTAAAGCTATCGAACGGGGGTGAGAAGGAAATCGCCAAGCTGCTCAAAGAAGCTCTCGCCAGTCAACAAGAGCCGACAAGCGAAACTCCGCCTGATCTACCGTCCCAAACCAGCTCTGCGCCGTCGGAGCCGCTTGCCCCACCGCCCGAATTGCAAACCGTCGCCGTAGCGGGCGAGCCCACGGAAGTCCTGGCGCTCAATCACGATGACCCGCGATGGGCGCGCATGATGGCGCAAAATGCGCCGGAGGTAGCAGTCAAGTCGGACCTGCCGGACGAGGGCGTCGAGGCCAACGCTTTTGCCGATTCATCGAAGGCGAAGATCATTCAGGCTGCGATGGAGAGAACCCAATCGCCCGGCGAGCAACTCATAACTGCAGCGATCCCAAGGATGGCTGCGGAACGGCCGGCTCCGCTGGCGGGCGATTCCCCCGAGGCCAGCGAGCCACCGAAGGCAAAGACCTTACGGCAGGCGCGCATCCGAACGGCGGTCAACTTGCGGGCTGGCCCCGCCGACGAGGCGAAGGTCCTCGGTGTCGTGCCGACGAACGCGGTCGTCAGCCTTGTCGGATGCAAATCGTGGTGCGAGATCGTCTTCAACGATCGCCGCGGTTGGATCTACAAAAGCTTCATCAAATAAGGCCTCGACCTCGCGGACTTTCTTTCAACGCACCTCAGTCGCAATCGTGCGGCACGTGGTGCCAATTTCTGGAATGTAAGGCCACGCTTTCCGAACCGATACTTCGGGCTTCCGCGGTGGGCTGAAGCAAAGTCCGTTTATTTGTCAGACTTCCCGGAATAGAGCGCCTGTCCAGGGCGTTGTGACTGCAGGCTCGATTGCGCACGCCAGCGCTCTACCAGCGGGAGAGTATCATGAAAACGATCGCATTCGGACTTGCAGCCTTGCTTATCGGCACGACCGCCGCACTTGCCGATGAACCGGCGAAGGTCATGGATAGTTCAGCAGGCAAGATCTACACCGACGCCAAGGGCATGACTCTGTACACATTCGACAAAGACGCCGGTGGCAAGTCGAACTGTGACGGCGACTGCGCGGCAAAGTGGCCACCCTTGATGGCAGGCGCGGACGCCAAGGCCGAGGGTGAATGGACCATCGTCGACCGCAGCGACGGATCCAAAATGTGGGCCTACGAAGGCAAGCCGCTTTATACCTATGTCGATGACAAGAAAGCGGGAGACGTTACGGGCGACGGCAAAGGCGGCGTGTGGCACGTCGCCAAAGCGGATTGAGCGGTTCAGTGTTTAATTGAATTATTGAACCGCTCTTGTTTTGAAGCAATTCCGGACGGAGAATCGGTTCCCACTTTTCCTGCTCTGAGCGCGTGCGGATTTCCGCCAGTCAGGCCGCGAAGGAGGCCATGTGGAACGCCTGCGCCTCGGCAGGATAGCGGTAGGCCGCCCCATAGGGACAGGCATTGCGGGCAATGCAGCCGGTCCCCCGGCAGCGCGCGCCATCCGCTCCGCGCACATGGTCAAGGCAGCGCGCATGGGCAAAGCCAGCCTCGGTGAAAGCCTCGGCGGGACAGGCTTTCACGCAAGGTTTTCCGATGCATAGGTCGCAGATGTGAATTGGATTCTCAACCGGCGATACGGGAATCTCGTCATCGAAAAGCAGCGCGCCGCGATAGGCATGCCACAGCCCAAATTCCGGATGCATCAGGATGCCTAGCGGCGATGCCTTCAGGCCTTCGGCCCTCATCGCCCATTGCTGGAATGGGAGATACGGCCTGTCGGACGGTGAAATGACCCGGGCGCCCGTTTGTCGCGCGATCCCGTCCATCACATCCCGAGACCAGGTGTCGAGAGGGTTTTCCAGATTGGCAGGTTGAGCCTCTCGCCAGCGGACGAAGTGCGGCCATGGCGCTCCTCCGCCCTGCCCGACCAGAACAATAGACTTTGCTGGCGCCCTCGAAGGACCGGGCGGGCGGGCTTCGTATTTGTCAAATACAAAACCGCCACGCAGGATCAGCCCATGAGCGGCAAGAGCGTCAGCAATTTTTGCCAGAACGCCGCTCATTCGCTTCCTCGCTCGCTCCCGTTGCCGCCACGCCACGCATTTGGCAGCGGTACGACATCACCCTCCCCGATCCGGATCGGAGAATGCGCTCCGCCAGACTTCCTTGTGAATGATGTCGGCCACTTTAGCCCGGCCTGCATCGGGCTCCTTTCAAGTGAAGGCGTCGGGCATCGATTCCTTCTTCTTCGCGATGAAGTCCTTCAGCCCTTCCTCGATGCCCGGATCGAGTTGCGGCGGCTCATAGGTCTCCAGCCAGCGCCGGGCGAGTTCGTTGGCGCGCCGCGGCGCGGTCTTCTCTCCTTCGGCCAGCCATTGTTCGTAGGAGTTGTTGTCGGCGATCGAGGACCGATAGAAGGCCGTCTGGAAGTTGGCCTGCGTATGGTCGCACCCAAGGAAATGACTGCCAGGCCCGACCTGGCGGATGGCGTCCATCGCCTGACCGTTCTCCGATAGATCGACGCCTGCCGCGAATTTCTGCTGCATGCCGAGCTGATCGATATCCATCATGAACTTCTCGTAGCAGGAAGCGAGTCCGCCCTCGAGCCAGCCGGCGGAATGAAGCACGAAGTTGGCGCCGGCAAGGATGGTGGAGTTGAGCGTATTGGCGCTTTCATAGGCCGCTTGCGCATCCGGGACCTTCGAGGCGCACAGCGAACCGCCAGTACGAAACGGCAGGCCGAGGCGGCGGGCAAGCTGGGCGGCGCCATAGGAAACAAGCGACGGCTCCGGTGTTCCGAAGGTCGGTGCGCCCGACTGCATGGAAATTGACGAGGCGAACGTGCCGAAAAGCACCGGCGCGCCGGGCCGGATAAGCTGCGTGAACGACGCGCCGGCCAGAACTTCCGCCAGGACCTGGGTCAACGTTCCGGCGACCGTCACCGGGCTCATCGCGCCCGCAAGGATGAACGGAGTGACGATGCAGGCCTGATTGTTGCGCGCATAGACCTTCAGCGCGCCGAGCATCGTCTCGTCGAAAACCATCGGCGAGTTGGCATTGATCAGATTGATGACAACCGTGTTCTCGTCGACGAATTTCTCTCCGAACAGAATTTTCGCCATCGATACTGTATCTTCCGCCCGCTCAGGCGCAGTCACCGATCCCATAAAGGGTTTGTCGGAATACCGCATGTGCGAAAACACCATGTCGAGATGGCGCTTGTTGACCGGAACGTCCACCGGCTCGCAAACCGTTCCGCCCGAATGGTGGATCGATGGGGCCATGTAGGCCAGCTTCACGAAGTTCCTGAAATCCTCGATCGTGGCGTAGCGGCGGTTTCCATCGAGATCGCGCACGAAGGGCGGACCGTAGACCGGCGCGAAAACCGTGGCGTTGCCACCGATCTGAACGGAGCGCTCCGGATTTCTGGCGTGCTGGGTGAATACGGAGGGGGCCGTCTTCAGCAGCGAACGGCAAAGTCCACGCGGGAAACGCACCCGCTCGCCCTTCACGTCGGCGCCGGCTGCCTTCCAGAGTTCGAGCGCTTCGGCATCGTCCCGAAACTCGATGCCGGTCTCTTCAAGCACGGTATCCGCATTCTTCTCGATGAGCGTCAGACCTTCCTCGTCGAGCACTTCGTAGACCTTGATGCTGCGGTTTATGTAGGTCTGCTGCACTCCAGGGCCGCCACCGGAACGGGCAGCGCGGCGGGCAGCGGCGCCGCCGCCTCGATCGCCGCGAGCGCGCCGGCCGCTACCGGCTTCCTGTTCGACTGAAAGGTTCTCGCCCATAACTCGTTCCTTGAATAGTTTGACGCGCTCTGTCCGAACGCCTTTCGCCGGATCGTATCCATCGACCCCGGCCAAAACGGCCCGCCAGCGCCAAGACATGTCGCAAAATCGACAAGAAAACCAAGCGGTTTCCGGTCGCTTTCCTTTTGCATCAAGTCGCAAATCGGCTATGGAATGCGGCCCGCGCAGAATAGATATGAGCCTGAATTTTTGCGGCGCAAATAAAGCTGGCCATGAGGAGCCTTGGCGAATGTCCGACGACGAAATCATCCTGTCCGAACTTTCCGACGACGAACTCGTGCAGCAGATGCATGACGACCTTTATGACGGACTGAAGGAGGAGATCGAGGAAGGCACGCGGATCCTGCTCGATCGCGGCTGGGCTCCTTATGCGGTGCTTACCGAGGCGCTGGTCGAGGGCATGCGCATTGTCGGCGAAGACTTTCGTGACGGCATCCTGTTCGTTCCCGAGGTTCTGCTGTCAGCAAATGCGATGAAAGCCGGCATGTTTATCCTGCGTCCGCTCCTCGCAGCCACCGGCGCGCCAAAGCAAGGCAAGCTGGTGATTGGTACGGTCAAGGGCGATATCCACGATATCGGCAAGAACCTCGTCGGAATGATGATGGAAGGGGCGGGCTTCGATGTCGTCGACCTCGGAATCAACAACCCGGTCGAGAATTATCTGAACGCCATCGAAGAGCACAAGCCTGACATTATCGGCATGTCGGCGCTGCTCACCACGACGATGCCTTACATGAAGGTCGTCATCGACACGATGAAGGAAAAGGGCATCCGTGATGACTTCGTCGTTCTCGTCGGCGGCGCACCGCTCAATGAGGAGTTCGGCAAGGCTGTGGGCGCAGACGCCTATTGCCGCGATGCGGCTGTCGCGGTCGAGACTGCCAAGGATTTCATGAAGCGCAAGCACAATGTGCGCGCAGCGTAGGGTCCGCGGCTAACCTGGACGAGATGACGTCAGTCCGGAAGGCTGAAAAGCCTATGGCTGATTGACGGTATCCTCGACGGCGTTTGCCGTCGCCTTGACGTCTCTGCCAACGCCGCGGACTGTGTTGGCGCATGCCGCCAGCACCAGCGCGGAGATGACCAGGATAACCGATGCTAGCCGGGACGGTTTCATGGACTGGCACTCCCTCGTTCGCTAAGATCGCCCACCGAAAACGGAATTTGGGCAAAGTTGTTCCATGATGCAACCCGACGAAGCCGTTCTTCCTCCGCCGGAAAGGCTGCTTGTCATCGCGTGCGGCATGATTGCGCGCGAGGTTCTGGCGGCCAAGGAACAGCTTGGGTTTGATCATCTCGAGCTGACCTGTCTTCCGGCGGAGTATCACTACTATCCGGACAGGATAGCGCCCGCCATGGACGCCGCCATCGTCAAGGCGAAGGCTGAGGGCTATCGGCACATATTCGTTGGCTATGCTGACTGCGGGACCGGCGGCATGCTGGACAAAGTGTGCGAGAAACACGGCGTCGAGCGCATCGAGGGTCCGCACTGTTTCGCTTTTTACCAAGGCAATGCAGCCTTCCAGGCAAAGGGCGACGATGACATGACCTCGTTCTATATGACCGACTTCCTTTGCAGGCAGTTCGACGCCTTCTTTCTCAAGCCGCTCGGCCTCGACCGTCACCCGGAGCTCGCGGCCGACTTTTTCGGCAACTACGAGAAAGTCGTCTACCTTGCCCAGACAGACGACCCCCGGCTGGATCAGGTCGCGGAAAATGCTGCCCGCATGCTCGGCCTCGCCTATGAGCGGCGCTTCACCGGCTATGGCGACCTGCCTGGGGCTTTGGCGAACGCGAACCGCTCCGCGGGTCTATGATCTGCCCTGAAATCGTCCCGAGGGCGGCTTTCTTGCACTGCTTTCCAAATCGAAGCTGGATATCTTCGCATTTCGTCGCTAGTTCAAAACAAACGGGCGGCATCGGTCATCCGGATTTCACACGTCACCGCTATGCGCGTGGCGTCATCAAGGATTAACCGGTTCCACCCCAGACTGCATTGCTCTTGCGCCGGGGGTGAAGAGTGCGGCTGCACGGGAGCGCATGAGACAGGAAATGCGGGGTTTCGATCACGGGCAGATCGACGGCACGCCTATCCGGCGGAAGCCGCGCAGGCTATCGCAGCTCTTTGCCCAACTGGCGCGTGATGCCGATGGGCCGGTGTCGGTGGCGAGTATCCGCGACGCGCTGGGGGACCGTAGTTTTGCCGCTCTCATCGTCTTTTTCGCCGCACTTAACCTCATTCCGCTTCCGCCGCCATCCTCGGCAATCCTCGGTTTGCCGCTGCTGATCGTCTCTGCGCAGATGATGTACGGCAGCAAGCGCGCCTGGCTGCCGCGCTTCGTGATGGATAATGCAATCTCCGCCGAGAACTTTCGCTCCGTCATGGACCGGCTGATTCCCAGGCTCGTGCGCCTGGAGCGGATGATCAAGCCCCGGTATTGGCCGTTCTGGCGCAGACATGGCGACCGGGTGATCGGCGTCATGTGCTTTGTCCTGGCGATCATCGTTACGCTGCCGATTCCGCTGGGCAACTGGCTGCCCGCCTTCTCTTCTGCGCTCCTCGGCCTGGCCCTTGTTGAGCGGGACGGTATTCTGCTTGCAATTGGTACGGCGGTCGGCGTTGCCTCCATGGCCGTCATCGCAGCGGTTTTCGGGTCGGCAACAGCGCTCGCCGGCTTCTTCTGGTCCTGGGCATCGGTGTTCTGGTAGCCATCGACGCCTCGCGCAGTCCAATTCCCCAAAATCTCAGTACGAATCTTCGCGCGGCGAAGTATCGCCTGCCGGTTTGTATTTTGCGACACAGCCCCACGTCGCTTTTGAAAGGCCGCGCGTCGTCCCATAACAAGCGGCGCAGCAGCGCTTGCGGCAATGCTCGGGATAGAAAACAGCGGGGCCGAAATGGCAGATCTCATCGTCGTCTACTGGCGCGACATACCGGCGCAAGTCATTGTCAAGAAAGGGCGCCAGAACGCGAGGCGCGAATTACCGTTGCGCTTCACGGAAGCGATCGACATGTGCGCGATGCGAACCGGCGCTGGCGACACCGACGCCTATCTTGCCGAGTGGCGAAAGGCGGACCCGGTCGCCGTGGGCGAAGACCTCGAGGCCGAAGCGGAAAAGGCGCTGGCTGAACTCGATGCGACATACCCTCGGGAGCGGCTGGTTGCCCTGGTGAAGGCCGGTGGGAAGGAAGCGAATGTCTGAAACCCATCCCGTGGTGACCCAGGCAACGTTGGTCAAGAAGGCGGTGCCGAAGACCGACTACAAGCCGTCGGATGTATCGCCACAGCGGCGCGTCCAGCGGCGCTATACGATGCGGCTTTGGTCAGTCCGCCACTCTCGCGCACTGGAATGGTTCTATGCGAAATTCGCCGATGCCTTCCTCCTCCTTCATCCCTTGTGGAAGAAGATCGGCTACGGGCGTGTCGAAGGGCCAGTGAAGTTTGTCGAGAAGCGCGTCAAGGGCTTCATGTTCGACTGCCGGATGTGCGGACAATGCGTGCTCTCCTCCACCGGCATGTCATGCCCGATGAACTGCCCGAAGCAGCTCAGGAACGGTCCTTGCGGAGGCGTGCGCGCCAACGGCAATTGCGAAGTCGAGCCCGACATGCCCTGCGTCTGGGTCAAGGCGTGGGAAGGTTCGCGTAACATGGTCAGGGGCGATGCGATCCTGAATGTGCAGAAACCGGTCGACCAGTCGCTGCGCGAAACGTCGGCCTGGCTGCGCGTGACCGCGCTCTCGGCGGCTGAGCGCGAAAAGAAAAGCATGGGGACGTCAGTGTGATTGAGATTCGTCCAAGACACCAAGACGAGCATCCGGACGGCGCCCATCTGCCGCTGGATCAACTGCCCGGCCACTCCTCGCGCGGTCGGCTGGAGCGTGTCCTGCGGCGCGGCGAGTTTGCCGTGACGGCGGAGCTCAACCCGCCGGACAGCGCGAACCCCGAAGACGTCTATGACCGCGCCAGGATTTTCGATGGCTGGGTCGATGGAATCAATGCGGTCGATGCCTCGGGCGCGAATTGTCACATGTCTTCCGTCGGCATATGTGCCCTGCTGACCCGCATGGGTTATGCGCCGATCATGCAGATTTCCTGCCGCGACCGGAACCGCATTGCCATCCAGGGCGACGTGTTGGGCTCCGCTGCAATGGGCGTCGCCAACATCCTTTGCCTTACCGGCGACGGGGTACAGGCTGGAGATCAGCCCGGCGCGAAGCCGGTCTTCGATCTCGATTGTATGTCGCTTCTCGAGACGATCCGCGTCATGCGTGACAATGGAAAGTTTCTCTCTGGCCGCAAGCTCACGACACCTCCGGAGGTCTTCCTCGGCGCCGCCATCAACCCTTTCGCTCCGCCTTATGATTTTCGGCCATACCGCCTTGGAAAAAAAATCGCCGCGGGCGCGCAGTTCGTGCAGAGCCAGTATTGCTTCGACGTGCCGATGTTCCGGACATACATGGAGCGGATCCGCGATCTCGGCTACACCGAAAACTGCTTCGTCATGTGCGGTGTGGGTCCCCTCGCCTCCGCAAAGACCGGACGATGGATCCGCACCAACGTACCTGGAATTCACATTCCCGATGCCGTCATCAAGCGCCTTGAAGGCGCCCAGGACCAGAAGAAGGAAGGCAAGCAGCTCTGCATCGACATCATCAACGAGGTGAAAGAGATACCCGGCGTGTCGGGCATCCATGTGATGGCCTACCGCCAGGAGGAATATGTCGCCGAGATCGTCGATGAATCGGGCGTCCTGAAGGGCCGGCGGCCGTGGAAGCGCGAAAGCCGCCGCGACGATCAGCTCGTTGCAGACCGCCTCGACCACCTGCTGCACGACGACATCACAGAAACCCAGGTCGACATGGTGAAAACCGCCCACTGAACCACCGTCGTCGACCACCAATCGCTTGATCCAAACCAGATAACGATATAAAGAAGTCTTTATATCATACGGAGAGCTTCATGACCCGCACGATCGTTGCCTCGGCGACCAGGGAAATAATCATCGGCTTCGACCAGCCGTTCTGCGTAATTGGCGAACGCATCAATCCGACGGGGCGCAAGAAACTTGCCGCCGAAATGATCGCCGGCAATTTCGAGACGGTCAAAAAGGATGCTCTCGAACAGGCCGCGGCCGGAGCGACAATGCTCGACGTCAATGCGGGCGTGACCGCGGTTGACCCGAACGCGACCGAACCGGGGTTGCTCGTACAGACGCTGGAGATCGTCCAGAGCCTCGTAGACTTGCCGCTCTCGATCGACAGTTCAGTGACGGCCGCCATCGAAGCGGGCCTCAAGGTCGCCAAAGGCCGTCCTCTGGTGAATTCCGTCACAGGCGAGGAAGAAAAGCTCGAGGCGATCCTGCCTCTGGTGAAGAAGTACAACGTGCCGGTGGTGGCGATCTCGAACGACGAGACGGGTATCTCGATGGACCCGGACGTCCGTTTCGCCGTCGCCAAGAAGATCGTTCAGCGCGCCGCTGATTATGGCATTCCGGCGCATGACGTCGTGGTCGATCCGCTGGTCATGCCGATCGGCGCCCTTGGTGATGCCGGCCGCCAGGTTTTCGCCTTGCTCCGTCGTTTGCGCGAGGAATTGAAGGTCAACACCACATGCGGTCTCTCCAACATCTCCTTCGGCCTGCCGCACCGCCATGGCATCAACGGCGCCTTCATCCCGATGGTCATTGGGGCCGGCATGACATCGGCAATCATGAACCCTTGCCGTCCACAGGAAATGGAGGCCGTGCGCGGCGCTAACGTGCTGGCCGGTACGGACAAGGACTGCATGACCTGGATCAAGACCTATAAGGACTATAAGCCGGCCGAAGGCGGCCATGTTGCGCCGGCGCCCGTGGCTGTCAACGCGCCGGGCGAAGGTGCGGCCGTTGGTGGCCGCCGGCGCGGCGGCCGCGAGGCTCGGCTGGCGCGGGGATAAGCGCGGAGCCGTGAACCCTCCCCCCAACATCAAGGACCCCCTGGTCCTGTTCATGCCATCCGGGAAACGTGGAAGGTTTCCGGTCGGCACGCCGGTGCTCGACGCGGCGCGATCGCTCGGCGTCTATGTCGAAAGCGTTTGTGGCGGCAGGGCAACGTGCGGGCGCTGCCAGGTCGAGGTGCAGGAAGGCAACTTCGCCAAGCACAAGATCGTCTCGTCCAATGCCAACCTATCCGAGCGCGGTCCGAAGGAGCTGCGCTACGCCTCCGTACGCGAGCTGCCCGAGAGGCGTCGCCTCTCGTGCTCGGCGCAGATCCTGGGCGATCTCGTCATCGACGTGCCGTCGGACAGCCAGGTCCACCGGCAGGTCGTGCGCAAAGCGGCGGAAGCGCACGACATCGAGCTCGATCCCGTCGTCCGGCTGCACTATGTCGAGGTGCAGCAGCCCGACATGCACGATCCTTCGGGAGACCTGCGCCGACTCGAGGATGCGCTCGACTTCGAATGGCGGCTCACCGGGCTCGCGTGCGACGTGCGCGTACTGCAGCAGCTGCAGCCCGCGCTGCGCAAGGGCGGCTGGAAAGTGACCGTCGCCG
>JBEVEP010000134.1:0-6022 GCA_040512755.1 Mesorhizobium sp. | reverse complement strand
GCCCTTTCAAAGGCGCTCGGCGTTCCCTTGCCGCAGAAGCCGAAAACATCTGCCCTGTCGAAAGGCAATGGGATTTTCGGTCCTCGTTCGAAGGCCGGCACTCGCGCGGCGCTCTGGCTGGGGCCTGACGAGTGGCTGATCATCGATGAGGCGGGAAGGGATCCGCAGGCGGACTGCCAGCCCGTTCGTGCATTGCATTCCGCCGTCGGAATTTCGCATCGGAATATCGGCATTTCGGTCTCGGGACCGGCTGCGGCAGCCACAATCAATGCTGGCTGTCCGCAAGACCTGTCGCTTGCCGCCTTTCCGGTCGGGGCGTGTTCGCGCACCGTCTTCGGGAAGGTCGAGATCGTGCTTTGGCGGACCGCGGATGACGTCTTTCGCGTCGAGTGCTGGCGCTCATTCTCCGACTATGTGTTCACATTCCTGACAGAGGCGGCGCGCGACGCGGCCGCTTGATCCGGCCGCAAATAAAGAACTGAAACGATCTTGCTCATTGCCCAAAATCGAGGTTCTTATCGTATCGGTGGAGCCCGGGAGTACTTCTGATGATCGACAAGAAAGGTAAGCCGAAGAGCGAACCCCCGAGGGCTGGCAAGAAAGCGCGGTCGCAGGCAAGGCCGACCAGCAAGCCGACCGAGCAGGGTAAGGTCGGGCGCCGCGGACTGTCGAAAGCGACTTTGGAAGAAGAACTTGAGACCGGCCTCGAAGATTCTTTCCCGGCCAGCGATCCGGTGTCGATCACCATCACTTCCATATCCGGTCAGCCGAAGCCGAAGACCGAAAAATAACCCCGATTTCAGTGAGTTTTGGCTCTCGAAATGACGAGAGAGCCTGTCAAATGGCGCTGATGCCGCCATCTACGGACAGGACGCTGCCCGTCATGAAGGAATTCTTCGGATCTGCAGCAAAAAGAATGACTTCGACGACCTCATCGACTTCCGCAACGCGCTTCATGGGTACCCCGCGCGTCAGTTCTGCCATTGCTTCCGGCTCTCGTCCGCCGGCTAGCTTGACGAAGTCGCCGACCATATTCGTCCTGGCGTATGAAGGGCATACGGCATTGATGCGAATGCCTTTTGACGCATATTCCGCTGCAGCCGCCCGCGTAAGCCCGACCACGCCATGTTTGGCCGCCGAATATACGGACAAGCGGGCGGCCCCGGTGACACCGGCCACTGAGGCGATATTGACAATGGTGCCACCCGAATTGCTGGTACGGTTTTGCCTTTCCATAAGCGGGAGCTGATGTTTCATGGCATAGAAAACACCAAGCAGGTCGACCTCGATGATGCGGCGCGCTTCGTCGGATGGCACCTGGGGCAATCGCACGTAACTTTGGGCAATTCCAGCATTGTTGACAGCGATGTCCAGCCGGCCAAAGCGCTCTACTGCGAGTTTCACCAGGGATTCGGAGAGGCTCTCGTCGGAAACATCACCCGCAAGCGTCGCAGTTTCTACGCCGATCGAAGCTGCGAGTTCCTCCAACGGGTCGCCGTTGAGGTCGGAAAGCACGAGGCGCGCGCCTTCGTCCGCAAAACGTTCGGCAGCCCGGCGCCCAAAACCACCTGTTGCGCCGGTCACGAGAACAGTAAGACCCTGAAACCGGCCCATCTCAATCCTTCTCGTTGATTAGTCGCGCCGCCAGGCCAGCCAGAAGCGTGACAGCGTCACCGTAGAGCTTTGCTTTTTCAGGATTTGACGCATTGCCGTCAACTGACCGTTTGTACACCCCCTGGCAAATCGCAGCGAGGCGGAAGAACGAGAAGGCGAGGTAAAACCGCCAGTTGGGAATGCCGTCGATGTTTCGCCTTCTACAATAGTCGGCGACATAGTCTTCTTCAGACGGGAGGCCCACCGAGGCGCGACTGATGCCGCCCAGACCGCGAAAACCTGAAGCATGCGGCAACCGCCACTGCATGCATTGATAGGCAAGATCCGCGTAGGGATGCCCAAGCGTTGACAGTTCCCAATCGAGTACGGCGAGAACAGATGGCCCATCGGGAGCGAAAATCATGTTGTCCAGGCGATAGTCGCCGTGGACCAGCGACGTCAGTCCGTTGTCGCGAGGTATCTCGCTCTCAAGCCATGCTATCAGCCTGTCCATGTCAGGAACGGCCACGGTTTCAGAGGCCCGGTACTGGCTTGTCCACCGACCGAGCTGCCGCTCGAAATAGTTGCCGGGCTTGCCAAAATCGCCGAGGCCGGCGGCTTCAATGTCGATGCCGTGCAGCGCCGCCAGAGTCGCATTCATGGAATCGTAGATGGCCGCACGCTCCGGACCGGCGGAAATTTCCGGCAACGCCGGGTCCCAGAATATGCGGCCATCGACAAAATCCATGACATAAAACATGCGGCCGATCGGACTTCCTTCTTCCGCGAGATGCAGGACCTTCGGCACCGGGAAGCCGGCGCCTGAGAGAGCGGCCATCACACGGAACTCGCGATCGACCTGATGGGCCGATTTCAGGAGTATTCCCGGCGGTTTGGCGCGCAATACGTAGCGTCCGCTTCGCGCCTTCAAAAGATAGGTCGGATTTGACTGGCCGGATTTGAACTTCTCGATCGCCTCGAGGCCGGAAAATCCTGGAACATGGTCTTCGAGGTAAGGAGCTAGTGCGTCCGAATCGAGCGCATTCGGATCGCTCATGCGGTCTCTTCCTTCCGTTCGATCACCGCCAGCGTCAGCCACGTGGCGGTGATCGCCGGCTTGATCGAATCCTCGATTTCGATCGTCACGTTGTAAGTGATCTGCACCCAACCTGACGGGCGTGCATTGACGTCTGCCAGAAAGAACCGTGCACGGATGCGCGCGCCGGATTTTACCGGCGTGATGAAACGAAGTTTCTCGAAGCCATAATTGATGCCCATGCCCGAGCCCTCAAGCGTTGGCAGGGTCTCGTAGGTCATGGCAGAGAGCAGGGAGAGCGAGAGGAAACCGTGCGCGATCGTACCGCCGAATGGAGTCTCCGCCGCAGCTCGGGCCGGATCGACATGGATGAACTGGTGGTCGTCAGTCGCGTCCGCAAATTGATCGATCATCTTTTGGGTGACGACCCGCCAAGGCGAAATGCCAACTTCCTTGCCGGTATTTGCCAGCAGTTCATCAAGCGTGATCGATTTCAATGAATGAACTCCATTCGAGCGGACATCACTCTTTAAAGAGTGTCATCCCGTGCTGCACTGATTGCCCTCCGTCGACCGGAAGGATTGCTCCTGTGACATAGCTGCCAGCCCGGCTGGACAGATACAGGGTTGCGCCAGCGATGTCACCCGGAACGCCTATTCTGCCGATCGGAACATGGCTCGCGACGCGGTCGGCCTTATCCGGGGTGTCGGTCGCAAACGCGGTCATCCTGCTTTGGAAAGGCCCGGGAGCCAAAGCGTTGACCGTGATTCGCCGCTTCGCAAACTCACCGGCGAGGGTGCGGGTCAGATGGTGAACGGCGGCCTTTGAAGCCGTATAGGAGTAGGCATCATCGGCCAGCGGCTGCGTGCCCATGACGGAGCCGAGATTGATCACGCGCGCCGGGTCTTCATCGCTTGCAGCCTTGTCGAGCAGCGGCAGAAGCTCGCGCATCAAATGGAACACCGCGGTTACATTGACATTCATGACCTTGGCCCAGGCATGATACGGGAAGGTCTCCAGCGGCTCGCCCCAGGAAACCCCGGCATTGTTGATCAGAATATGCAGAACGTCGGTGCGATGTTTCACTTCCGCGACAAGAGCTGCAATGCCGCTTTCTGTGCTGACATCGCCGGCAAAGCCGTCAGCCTTTCCAGGTGCGCCAAGCGCGTTGAGCTCAGCGGCCACGCGCTCGCAATCGTCGCCTTTCCGGGATGCGATCATCACTTCCGCGCCGCCTTGGACCAGTGCAGTGGCCGCCATACGCCCAATGCCGGTCGCGGCGCCTGTTATCAGCGCTCTCTTGCCCGAAACCGAAAAGAGATCATCGAGATAGGCCATTATACAACCTCTGGCAGAAAATGCGCTGACATTGCGTTGACAACACATCGGGTATGTATGTTGATCATCAGCCGGTTCGTAAAGCCCGAATTCGACCGCAGATGGCTCCGTCATTCCAAATGGTGGTGAAAGCGCGCTCGCACCAACTCTCGAAGAGGAAGGTATCCGATGACCGAGATGAATCTGGGCATGACGGAGCGGCTGCGGCCGATCCACGAGCGCGTCAGCAGGATGGTGCGCGAAGAGATCATGCCGCTTGACGATGAATTCCTCGCCGAAGTCGAAAAAGATGGCGACCGCTGGCAGTTCACCGAACGTCAGACCGAGATTCTCGAAGGTCTGAAAGCCAAGGCCCGCGAACGCGGGCTCTGGAATTTCTGGCTGACGGATTCGGAACGGGGCTACGGTCTCTCGACGGTCGAGTATGCCTATCTCGCCGAAGAAATGGGCAAGGCGCATCTCGGCGCCGAGACATTCAATTGCTCGGCCCCCGACACAGGCAACATGGAAGTCCTCGAACGCTATGGCTCCGAGGAACACAAGAGTCACTGGTTGAAGCCTTTGCTCGACGGTCAGATCCGGTCTGCCTATCTGATGACAGAACCGGACGTTGCATCGTCGGACGCTACAAATATCGCCATGACATGCGAGCGCGACGGCGACGACTATATTCTGAACGGAGAAAAATGGTGGTCGTCCGGGGCAGGGGACCCGCGCTGCGCGATCTACATCGTCATGGTCAAGACGAGCGACAGCGAACCGAAGTACAAGCGCCATTCGATGATCCTGGTTCCTGCCGACACCAAGGGCGTGAAGAAGCTCCGTGCGATGAAGGTTTATGGCGACGACGACGCACCGCACGGGCATCTTCACCTTCGGTTCGAGAATGTCCGTGTACCTAGGGCAAATCTCATCCTTGGCGAGGGGCGCGGTTTCGAAATCGCGCAGGGACGTCTCGGTCCCGGCCGCATCCACCACTGCATGCGGGCGATTGGACAGGCCGAGATGGCCCTGGAAGCAATGTGCAGGCGTTCTGTCCGGCGGGAGGCTTTCGGTCAGCCGCTGGCCCAGCTTGGGGCTAATTACGATATCATTGCCGAGTGCCGCATGGACATTGAAATGGCGCGGCTGCTTTGCCTTAAGGCTGCGTGGATGATCGATCAGGGCGACGCCAAGGCCGCCGCGCCCTGGATCAGCCAGATCAAGGTTGTCGCACCGCGCGTGGCACTGAAGGTGACAGACGAGGCGATCCAGATGCATGGCGGGCAAGGCGTAAGCCAGGACACGCCACTTGCCCGTGCATGGACGCATTTGAGGACTTTGCGGCTCGCCGATGGCCCCGATGCCGTGCATCGCCGGCAGGTGGCCCGCGCCGAGCTGAAGAAATATACGCAGGAGCCCCTCGGATGAAGGCGGTAGTCGCAAGCAACTTCGGACCTCTTGGTGAACTTTCCTATACCGATTGGCCGGAGCCGGAAGCAGAGGGAGACATAGTTGTGATCCAAAGCGAGGCTATCGGCGTCAATTTCCCTGATGGATTGCAAGTCCAAGGCCTCTACCAAATAAAGCCACAACTGCCGTTCGTACCGGGTATGGAAGTCGCTGGCCATGTGGTGGCGATCGGTCCGGCAGTGAAAGCGATACGGCCGGGCGACAGGGTTGCCGCGCTGACGACCATCGGTGGGTATGCCGAGCGGATCGGCGTCCCCGAGGGCGCGGTGACCAAGCTGCCGGAGGGCATGAACATGGGCGATGCCTGTGCCCTCATTTGCGCTTATGGCACTTCTCATTATGCCCTGAAGCAGCGTGGCCAGTTGCAACCGGGCGAGACACTTTGCGTGCTCGGCGCCTCCGGGGCCACCGGAATTGCCGCGGTCCAGATCGGCAAGGCGTTGGGCGCCAGGGTGATCGGCATTGCATCCTCAGAGGCCAAACGAACTATTGCCAAGGACGCGGGCGCAGACATCGTCATCGGCTACGAAAACCTCAAGGATGAACTCAAAGGCCTGACTCGCGGCAAGGGAGTCGATGTCGCATTCGACCCCGTCGGCGGCG
>JBEVEP010000100.1:0-5569 GCA_040512755.1 Mesorhizobium sp. | reverse complement strand
TCCCCGGCGTAGTGATTGCTGCTTTCATCATGGGTATGGTCACTTTTGGCTTTGGTTTGCTCAACGTGCCCGGCATCGTCATGTCGATTTTCATCGGCATGCTCCTGATCTTCGTAATTGCACTGCCCATCGTATGGCGACGGTTCAGGGGGGAACGTCTGGCGTGATGGCCGAGAAATACGCGTTCAAAATGAAACTCAATCCGGGCATGAAGGAGGAGTACCTCAAGCGCCACCGCGAAATCTGGCCGGAACTCGTCGCGTTGCTGCGAGAGGCGGGCGTGTCGGACTATTCTATCCATTTCGATGCCGAAACGAATGCGCTGTTTGGCGTGTTATGGCGACGCGAGGACCACCGGATGGATCAGCTTCCTGATCACCCTGTGATGCAGCGCTGGTGGGCCTATATGGCGGACATCATGGAAACGAAGCCGGACAATGAGCCGGTCGCGGTGCCTCTGGAAACTGTCTTTCGCATGGAGTGATGATGACCGGCATCCGCCACGTCGCCGTCATCGACATAGGCAAGACGAATGCGAAAGTGGCGTTGGTCGATCTCGATAACGTCAGCGAAATCGCCGTCTGCAGGACAGCAAACACGACCCTGCGCGATAGCATTTATCCGCACTACGACGTCGAGCGCTTGTGGGACTTCATCCTGGGCAGTCTTGCCACGCTGAACCTAGGACAGCCTATCGATGCGATATCCGTCACGACCCATGGCGCAACTGCCGCGCTTCTGCGGGCGGACGGCGAACTTGCCTTGCCGGTTCTCGACTATGAGCACGACGGCCCCGAACATCTGGCCGTTGAGTACGATGCCTTGCGTCCCGGCTTTTCTGAGAGCGGCACGCCGCGATTGCCTCTGGGCCTCAATCTTGGTGCGCAGATCCACTGGCAATCGCAGGCATTCCCGCTGCAGTTTGCCGATGTCCGTTGGATCGTGACCTATCCGCAATATTGGGCGTGCAGGCTAAGCGGAGTTCCAGCAAACGAAGTCACTTCGCTGGGCTGTCACACGGACCTGTGGAACCTGTCCGCCGCAGACTTCTCGAGCCTTGTCGACAAATTGGGCTGGCGGGCGCTGATGGCTCCGATACGAAAGGCGCATGATCGTTTGGGTTCCGTTTTGCCGCTCGTCGCGCAACGTACGGGGATCGCCGCCAACACACCGGTCTTTTGCGGGATACACGATTCCAATGCCTCGCTGCTTCCGCATTTGTTGTCCCGCAGCCGGCCCTTCGCGGTGGTATCGACAGGTACGTGGGTCGTCGCCATGGCAGTTGGCGGCAAACACATGGAGCTCGACCCTGGTCGAGACACGCTCATCAACGTCAATGCTTTCGGAGAAGCTGTCCCGTCAGCAAGGTTCATGGGCGGACGCGACTACGCGATCCTGACGAGCGACCTTCCAGGCGACTCGACCGACGACGACGTGGCTGCGGTACTTGAGAAGGGCATTCGACTCCTGCCGTCCGTAACGACAGGCTCGGGACCTTTTCCGCGAAAGCAGGCGAAATGGATTTCCCCTGACGGTTCGACCCCTGGGCAACGCCGGGTTGCAACGTCCTTCTATCTGGCGATGATGACATCGTATTGCCTCGGTCTTGTCGGTGCCAGTGGCGACACGGTGGTCGAGGGGCCTTTCGCGAGAAATGAACTCTATGTTCGCATGCTCGCGGCCGCTACGCGCCGGCCGGTCATCGCATTCACCCACGGCGCGACCGGGACCAGCACTGGAGCGGCGTTGCTGGCAGCGACACTCGGGCTCTCATTGCCTCAGCATGGCGATATCGTGGGAAGCCCTGGCGCTGTTTGGGAAAAATACGGCAAGGAGTGGGAAGACCTCCAGCGCGGCTCAGGCGATTGAGAGGTTGAACCCTTTAGCCTGCAGGGTGACAACTTCCGGTCCGCGCAAGGCGCGCTGTCATGCCGTTGCAAAAATCCTGCTGACCTGTCCCGCCTCAAGACGGACGAGGTGCATTTCGTGGCAAAGCTGCACTCGTTCGTAGAGAGCCAGCAGCCTTTCGGCCACATCCGTCGACTCTCCAGCTTCGCGTAGGCTGGCAATGATCTGACGCTGCCGCGCGATACCGGCGAAGCCTTCTCGGATATGCCTGTGGACCATTTCGAGTTCGGTTTCGGTCTGCATTGATCACCCGCGCAACGCCTGCGGTACGTTGCCAGCAGACGTAACTATTGAGCAAAACTATCGATGCGATTCAGCAAGTTTTGAGAAGGGCAGTAGCGCCCCTGAGAAGAAAATTCCGCCCGGCGAAGCGGCGCCGGGCGGAATGTAGAAACTGACTCCCGGAGGCGGGTTTTGGGGGTGCAACCGGAAGTCAGCCTCAACCTAGCCCCGCCTTTTATGTATCCGATCCTGAAAACGACGGCCATGTCGTTTCGTGCACGATTCTTGTCCAAGAGTACGGGACAAGGTGCAGAAACCTCAATGCTTCGGACACAAGGCAGTTTTGGTTTTCAAACTGCCTTAGTGTCTCGCCGGATTATCACCGGGCAACAACGTTACTTCTGTCTTGCAATCAAACGTTGAGTTGGAAATGGGATAACATTGTCAAATGCCATCTCGGATGTTCCTGGGGGGACCGGAACGAACGAGGGTTGGTCTGCAACCGCCACATTTTCGATGATGCAGCTAACAATGCTTTGATGGTCTTTCACGGTCAGGCCCGGAAATAGCCGGGTAGCCTCCGCCAACATCATCTGCAGGATTGTCTCTGCTTGATAGTTTGTCTTTAGCAGCGTGTGCAGCGTCTGCCGCAGATTGTCGATAGTTCCGCCGTTGGTGCGGTGTGAAGCCTTTAGCTGATGCATGGCGGCAATCTCCCAGAATTATCATGTTCCGGTGACAGCCCGCCGCTTCAATCTGCCATCCTGTGGCTCTTATAACGCCAAGCCCTTTGCGGATGGTTCACGGACTATGCGCAATTTTAAAGATTTGTCGAAGCAAGGCCTGGGAGATCGGCTCGCCGATCCCGCCTAAAATCAGATTCTCGTTGGCTGGATGTTGAATGATGCGAAAAGCCGCTCGGCGAACAGCGCCGCCGAGCAGCTGGGAGAGGCTGGGCGCTTCGGGAGGAAATCCCAGCCTCGGGTCCTGCCACATCTCCCATGGATGATCGTAAGCTGGAACCTGCGGATCAGCCATTACACTGCGTGCACATTGCTTGTGCGCGTGCGGCTCTACCCGAGCCTCAGTCGTTGCGAACCTGGTTCAACCACTCAAAGAACGTCCGCGGCGCGGATTGGCCGAGCTTTTGTCCGTGCAACTTCGCCTGCCGCGCCTCGCTCGGGCTGTATCCGTATTCCCTTCGGAACTGGCGGCTGAATTGTGCCGGGTCGCCGAATCCGTATTTGTAGGCAATTGTCTGGATCAAACGATGATCGGCAACGTTGGCGATCGCATCATGACACGCCGCCAGACGGCGCTTTCTGATGAAGTTCGCTACACCGCCCTGCTTCTCAAAGAGGTAGTAGATCTGGCGGCGCGATATGCCCAGTGCCTGACTGACGCGATCGGCGTTCAATTCGGGCGCCGCCAGATGCGCCTCTATATACCGCCGTGCAAGTTCGAAACGCGCAGCCGCTATTGGCACTTGCGCTTCCGACATCTTCTTATCGGTTGGCTCCACTGTCGCTGCGACGAGCGCGCTGACAGAGTCGACGACGACTGACAATTCGTTGAGGCGCAAGCTGGGAAGGTATCTCTCCAGGTTCAACAAATACTCTTTCACGAGCGTCGACGTGTTTCCCCGGATGAGTGTGTGGTTCGCTCCGTCGAGATCCTGGGCCAGGCCAGAGAATTCATCGCGATCAAGGAAGACATAGAGCGCTTCGGTTTGGCTGGAACTGCCGATATAGGGGTAGGCAAGGGACCTCAGTTCCAGAGTGCCCGGCGAGCTTTGAACAACACGGTCGCCGGAGCGGCTGACAGCGAAGCCCGTTTTACGCACGGTGAACAGCCAGTGATCCGTGGAATTCGCGCGGATGTGCTCTGCTGAATGCTCGTATAGTTCTGCATCTACCGTCGCTTCCGCAATGAGGATCTTGCCAAGATCATATCCCTTCGCCTCGGCGAAGAAGCCGGCTTTCGGTGAGACGGGACCGGCCTCGCTCGTGCGTGAAACGTTGATTATCGGCGCGACCTGCTCGCGCCAACATTCGAACTGCTCCTTCTCCGGCAGATCGCCTGTTGAAAATCTATCCTCACGGATAATCCTGTTCGGCATACAATCCTTGCTTTCGAAGCTATTGGCGGTCGGGTACGATCAAATGTATTGGATTGCCGGCTCACCAGGGCTCTACCGGAGGCACGCCGCGCGTCGTCTTGGCTAAGTTCGTCAGGCCGGTTCCGTTCGCCGCAACCAATCTACAAAGTCAGACTGGCGGGGTTGTTGCGTTCGGCCTACTTCGCGCGCTTCACTGGCGCTGTAGCCGAATTCGGCCCTGAACTGCCTGCTGAATTGTGCGGTATCCGTGAACCCGTAGGAAGCGGCAATTGCACCGATCGTGCGTTTGTCTTTCGGATCGGTGATCGCCCAGTGGCATGCTGCCAGGCGCCTGCTGCGTATGTAGTGCGCCGGGCCTCCCTGTCTTTCAAAAATCTTGTAAAGCTGACGGCGCGAAACAGCAAGCTTCGCCTGAATGCTCTCCGGGGTCAGATATTGCGAGCGCAGGTTTTGCTCGATGTGTCGCTTGGCGATCTCGAAACGCGTGGCCATGATGGGAGACTGCGCCATCATGATCGCATCGGTCGAGTGCGAGGTGCAGGCGCGCACCATTGCGACGGTGGCGTCCGCGGCAAGCGACCCTTCCGGGGCGGTAATATTTGGCAGAATGCTGGACAGCGTCCAAATATAGTCGCTGAGTAATGGATGGATAAGGTTTGAATCCGTATGCGCAATGGCGTCAAGGAGGGCCTCCATCCCCGCGAACTGCGAGCGCGGAAGATAGACGAATGTCGATTCATTGGTGCCGAGGCGACCGCGCACCGGTCTTGCTATCGAGCGCAATTCGAGGCGACGCCCCTCGAAACGCTGGACGCTGCTGCCAAAGTCGATATCGGCCCAGCCGCTCCTGCGCAGGACCAAAACCCAATGATCGAGGATGTTGGCGGAGGCCTGACGGGCGGATTTGGTGAAAGAATACGCATCGCAGCTGCTCATGACGATGGAAAGCGCGCCGACATCAAAGCCAGTTCTTTCCGCACTGAAGCCGCAGGCCGGAGTCTTGTCTTCGGGAAGTGACGGATCGCCGAAAACAGAGAACACATTGCAGTAAGCGTCGAATTGCTGCTTGGCGGGGAGATTCCGTGTCGAAAAGACATAAGACGACAACCGGGTGTGCGCCGATTCTGCCTCACCGTTTGTGCGGAAGTCAGTTGACGTGACGTCACTCGCGGCTTCACGAGTCGATACTGATGGCCGGACGTGACCCATCTTCTCCTAACCTTGGACCGTACGATTGAACACGATGAAAGCACTGTGGAACAACAAGTCAGTCGACCACTGAACGCAACTTTTAGTTGTTCTTCTGCTGATTGTCGCTTC
>JBEVEP010000091.1:0-7163 GCA_040512755.1 Mesorhizobium sp. | reverse complement strand
TCGCTCCGGCTCGGCCACCTTCTCCCCCAGGGGAGAAGGGGAGGCGGCAGCGCTAACGTCCGGAAATTTCGAGCTATTTTTGCGTCCCGAGGTGCCGCCAGACCAGCGCAGAAAATCGAACTTGGCGCTTCATCAAAGTATCCTGATGAACATAAGCGATTGCAATTTAATGCATAATATGTTTTTATTGAATGAACATTCAATAAATGAGAGTGACTATGACCCGGCACATTCTTGACGTGACGGTCCCGGCGGATTGGGACCGCAGGGGACTTCCCGGCTGGAGCTATCACAGCCCCGCGTTCCTCGAATTGGAGAAGGAACACGTGTTCCGCACGCATTGGCAGATCGTCGGCCATATTTCGGATGTGCCGGAGCCCGGCAACTATCTGACGATGGATGTCGTGGGCGAAAGAGCGCTGATCGTGCGCGGCCGGGATGGCGTCGTGCGTGGCTTTCACAACATCTGCCGGCATCGCGGCAGCCGCGTCGTGGCCTCCGAGAAAGGCACTTGCAAGAACGCTCTGGTCTGCCCCTTCCACGGCTGGGTCTATAACCTCGACGGCACGCTGCGGGGCGCTGCGCGTCCCCGCTCCTTTCCGGAACTGGACAAGACCGAGTTCGGGCTGATGCCGCTCGACCTGGAAATCTGGATGGGCCTGATCTTCATTCGCTTCCGCAAGGGACCGCAGCCGTCGGTCGCGAAGCTGATGCAGCCCTTCGAGGAAGAGTTCGCGCATTACAAGTCTGCCGACATGGTGCCGACCACCGGCATCCGGACGCAGACTTCTCCGGTGAACTGGAAGTCGGTGCGCGACGTCGACAACGAAGGCTACCATGTCGCCATGGCGCACCCGGCGCTGCAGGATCTCTATGGCTCGACCTATTTTGACGAGCCCTTCGTGAATGGCGTGTCGCGCTCTTTCGCCACCTATAATCCGCACGCGGGACGGCGCTGGAGCGTGAAAAACTATGTGAGGATCGCGCCCGAGGCCGTCCATCTGCCGGGGGAACTCCGCAAGGCGTGGATCTACTACGGCATGTTTCCCAACATGGTCCTGGCAATGACGCCTGAGTCCGTGCAGTTCTATCAGGAGTTCCCGCTCTCCACTGGCGAGACGCTGCTGCGCGGCGGGATATACCGCTATCGCGATGAAAACCGCGCCCAGGCCGCCGCCCGCTATCTGGCGATGCGTATCGACCGGGATACGCAGGCAGAAGACGTCCAGCTCACCATCTGGTCGAACGAGTCGATGCTGTCGAAAGCCTTTGCGGGCTTCTACCTATCCGATCTCGAATATGGCGTGCGCACACACCATGATCACCTGCGCCGCCTGCTTCCTGTCCTGGAAGTTGAGACCGCTCCCGACGAGACGGACATGCGCCTGTTGAACGACCGGCTTCTCCCGGCAGAGTGACGGAAACGCGCGGCGCTCTGGAACCTCGTATGCCTCCGCCACGTTGACTAGGCGGCGCAACAGGAGGCTGCCATGGATCGGAAGCCGTTCGACAGCACGGTCTGCATCCGGATCGGACCGCAAAGCACGATGCGTGAAGTGAAGTCGACCAAGGGCGCCTGCGAGTGCCTCATCGACTGGCCGCAGGCGCAGCGCGGGCCTGCCTATCGCGACGCAGTCGACGCCTGCAACGCCGCAATCTCGGGCAATGGCACCGCTGAGGCGGCGCGGGCCGCATTCATTCTCGCCGCCGACGAAAGCGGTATGCTGGCCTCTGAAAAGACCATGCGCTGATAAGCGTGAAGATCAGGCGCGGAAGTCTGCGCCTGCCGTTTCCCTGGATGATACAAGTCCACAATGGCGGCGCACGAAGCCGCCGGCTGTCAGCCCTGCCAGACGCCTTCCTTCCGCAGATCGTCCATCGTGCGGCATATGCCCTCGCGTAGGATCGCGACCATGTCGTCGATCTGCGGCTCGGTGATGACCAGCGGCGGCGACATGACACACATGTTGATCAAGGGCCGCACGAGAAGACCGAGTTCGTGGCAGTGCTGATCGATGCGGTTGCCGACGTCCTTGTCGAGCTGCAGAGGGTTCTTGCTCTGACGGTCGGCGACGCATTCCACACACGCCATCAGGCCGACACCACGGACTTCCCCGACCAGAGGCAGTTCTTCGAGCGTCTTCAGCCGCGCCTGGAAATAGGGTACGACCTTGCGCGCGTGATCGAGGATGCCGTTCTCCAGCAGATCGATGTTCTTCAGCGCGACAGCGCAGCCGATCGGATGGCTCGTATAGGTAAGCCCGTGACCGAACATGGCGTCGGGATGGTTCGACTTTCGCAAGTCCTCCATCAGCCTGGCGGAGACGATCATGCCTCCAAGCGGGAAATAGCCGGACGTGACGCCCTTGGCGAAAGTGATGATGTCCGGGTCTATGCCGAACACCTCGCCTGAAGCGAACACATGCCCGAGCCGTCCGAAGGCGGTGACGACCTCGTCTGACACATAGAGGATGTCGTTCTCCCGGCAGATTTCGCGGATTCGGTTGAGATATCCCCCGGGCGGCACGATGACGCCGCCGGAGGCCTGAATCGGTTCGCCGACGAATGCGCCGATGCGGTCCGCGCCAACCCGCGCGACGGACTCGCGGAACTCGGTGACGAGATGGTCGGCGAAGGCCTCGACGGTCATGCCGTCAGGACGGTGAAAAGGATCGGGCGATGACAGCTTCACCACCAGATCGTCGGCGGCATCCATCCAGTCCCGGTCGCGCGGCCGCCCGTTGAGCGAGGCCGAAAGATAGGTCGAGCCATGGTAGGCGCCGGCACGGCTGAGAATGAGCTTCTTTTCGGGGCGCCCGCGCACATTGTTGTAGAACTGCATGAAGCGCAGCGCGCTCTCGACCGCGGACGATCCACCGGTCGTGAAGAACACATGGGTGAGATCGCCAGGCGCATGTTCAGCGATGCGCTTGGCAAGCACCGCGGACGGCGTGTTCATCGTGTACCAGGGCGTATTGTACGGGAGCGTCATCGCCTGGTCGTACATGACCTCGGCGAGTTCCCGCCGCCGGTGGCCGACATTGACGCACCACATTCCGGCCGGTCCGTCGATCAGCTTCCTGCCGTCGCCGTCTGTGATGTAGATGCCGTCCCCGCCTTCGATCAGGCCGCGTGCTTCATTGCCGATCTGACCGGCAAAGGGCCAGGGCTGCACCAGATGACGTGTTGCGACTTCGACCGCTTCGTCAGGCGAGAGAGCAGATTCCACTTCCGCGAACGCGTTGATATCCCTTGCCGCTGCCATTGTCGGTCACCTCTCGCTTGCCTACTGCCCGCAACATCCTGATCCCCGTCAAACCAAGGACTACAAGGCTCTTTTGGCATCATTTTGAATGTCTGTTCAATCAATATTGCAGAAATACCGCTTGATTTCAATCTTCATATGCGCTCATGATGGAAGACCTCCCCGGCCAGCGAGCCGGTCCGCCAGCAAGAGCAACGGGAGCGAAATGCCCTTACTGTCCGCGTTTGAGATTGAACCCGCACCGGGGGCGCTCCAATGACCGTCGCTGCGGAAGGGTCGCCGTCAATACGCGCATCAGCTGGGCAGAGAAGGCCCCTTCTGCAGTCGGAACAGGCAAAGGGCCTGGCTTTGATCAGCCCGACATTCCTCTACGCGCTGGTGTTGCTGGCGGTGCCAATCCTGGTGGTGATAGCGTACAGCTTCTGGACCCAGCACTATCTGACAATCGATCGCACCTTCACGCTGGAGAACTACAGGATCGCGCTGACGGAACCGATCTATCGCGATCTGTTGATGCGTTCGCTCTATGTCTCGCTCGTGGTCAGCATATGCACCGTTGTCCTGGCCTACCCCATCGCCTATTTCATCTCCTTCTACGGCGGCAGTCACAAAAGCCTGTGGCTATTCCTGATCACAATCCCTTTCTGGACCAGCTATCTGCTCAGGGTGATGGCCTGGAAGGTCATCCTCGGCTATAGCGGCGTGCTGAATTCCGGCCTGATGGGACTCGGCATCATCGACGAGCCATCCACCGCCTTCCTCTATAATACGAGCGCTGTCGTCATCACCCTGACGCACGCCTGGGCGACCTTTGCGATCCTGCCGATCTACGTTTCGCTGGAGAAGGTCGATCGCACCCTTCTGGAAGCTGCGACTGACCTCGGCGACGGACCCGTGAGGCGCTTCCTGCGCGTTACGCTGCCATTGTCGATGCCCGGCGTCATCTCAGCGCTGATGATCGTGATGATCCCGACCGTCGGTGACTATGTCACGCCGCGCCTCGTCGGCGGCAAGGATGGTGTGATGATCGCAAACGCGATCCAGGCACAGTTCGGCAAGGCCGCCAACTGGCCGCTGGGCTCCGCGCTTTCGGTTACGACCATGGCGATCGTCACGGCAATGGCGGGCGCGACCGTCTTCATTCTTCGCTGGGCGGCGAGGCGTGCGCGATGACCGCCGTGCGGAAAATGCTGGCCAACTGGCTGCCACTCTATGCCGCGCTCTATCTCGGCTTCCTCTACCTGCCGATCCTCCTGCTGCCGATCTTCTCATTCAATGTGTCGGCAGTGCCGAAATTTCCGCTCACCGGGTTCACGTTCAAATGGTATGAGAGCCTACCCCGGACGCCGGCGCTGATCGACGCGACGTGGAACAGCCTCATCGTCGGCGCTTCCGCCGCCGTGCTGAGCACGATCCTCGGCATCTGCGCGGCGCGCGCCATCACGCGCTACCGCTTTGCGGGCCAAAGACCGATCAGCGGGCTGATCATGGCGCCACTCGTGCTTCCCGAGATCATCGTGGCCGTCTCGATGCTCCTCGTCCTGCTGCAACTCGGGCTGAGCCTCTCGCTCTTCACTGTGGTGCTCGGCCACGTTCTGATTTGCATCCCCTATTCGGTCACGGTGCTGATTTCGGGCTTCGAGGGATTCGACCGCAGTCTGGAGGAGGCGTCGGCCGACCTCGGCGAGACGGCGTTCGGCACCTTCCGCCGTGTGACGCTGCCGATGGTGGCCCCTGCGATCATTTCCAGCCTGTTGTGCTCCTTCACCATTTCGCTCGACGATTTCATCATCGCCTTTTTCCTGACCGGCACCGACGTGACCTTGCCGATCTATATCTGGGGACAGCTGCGGTTCGCGGCCAAGCTGCCGAGCGTGCTTGCGCTCGGTTCGCTGCTGCTCGTCGGCTCGCTGCTTCTTCTCACCCTTGCAGAAATCATGAGACGGCGCGCAGAACGCCGCACCAGGAACGCTGGAGGAGGCGTCTTTGTCTGACATGATGCGGTCTGCCGCGTCGATGATCGAAATCACCGACGTCACAAGAAGCTACGGCGCCTTCAAGGCGCTCGACAACGCGACGCTGACGATCCGTGAAGGTGAATTCTTCTCCCTGCTCGGACCCTCTGGTTGCGGCAAGACCACGCTTCTGCGGATGATTGCAGGTTTCGACACGCCGACCGCCGGCTCCATCGCGATCGACAGGCAGCCGATGGATGGTATTCCGGCGAACCGCAGGCCGACCAATATGGTCTTCCAGAGTTATGCGATCTTCCCACATCTGAATGTTGCGCAGAATGTCGGCTACGGATTGAAGCGCCTGCGGCTTGATCCGGCCGAAGAAAAGCGCCGCGTCGAGGAGGCGCTTGCGCAGGTCTCGCTGTCCGGGCTCGGTTCACGTGGCGCCACCGAACTTTCGGGTGGCCAGCGCCAGCGCGTCGCGCTTGCCCGCGCGCTCGTCATGCGGCCGAAAGTTTTGTTGCTGGACGAGCCCTTGTCGGCGCTCGACAAAAAGCTGCGGGAACAGATGCAGGTGGAATTGCGCCGCTTGCAGCAGGCCGTCGGCATCACCTTTGTGCTCGTTACGCACGATCAGTACGAAGCCCTCGGCATGTCAGACCGGATCGCCGTGATGTTCGGCGGTCGGATCGCTCAGGTGGCTGCGCCGAAGGAAATCTATCAGCGGCCCGTCAACCGGCAGGTTGCCGATTTTCTCGGCGGCATGAATTTCATCAACGCCGAGATCGTGGAGGAGAATGGCACGTCGCTGGTCATGGAGGCGAGCGGCTTCGGCCGCGTGAAAACGGAGAAGCCGCAGGCGTTCGTCCGCAACGGCAAGGCGGCGACACTGGGCATTCGTCCGGAACGCCTGCGCGTCCTCTGGGACGATGCGACAAACAGCCACGAAATTTCAGGCAAGGTGGTGGACCGGAATTACTTCGGCGAGATCACCCATCTCATCGTCGAGGTGCCGGGTTTCGAAAAGCCGCTTTCGGTTTCGGAAAGCAACAATTTCGGAGCCGACGACATTCCGGTCGGAGCGCCGATCCGCCTTGCCTACGACCCCGAAGCGCTGGTTGCGCTGGCCGATTGAGGCAGGGCAATCCGGGTATGGCACCTCCAGAGGGAGATGCCGCGTTCCAAAATCCGAAAAGTTCGTGTCAGAAAGCCGGCCTACGCGCCGTAGCCGACGATGCCCTTGACCTCCAGGAAATCGTGGATGGCCCAGTCGGCATATTCGCGGCCGTTGCCCGACTGCTTGTAGCCACCGAAGGGGGCGAAGGTATCCCACTCCGGATAGTTGATATTGACCTGCCCGGCACGCAGCCGCACGGCAACTTCCCGTGCGTGGTCGATGTCGCCGGACTGCACATAAGCCGCGAGGCCATAGACCGTATCGTTGGCAATGCGGACTGCGTCCTCTTCGTCGGCATAGGAAAGCACGGATAGGACCGGCCCGAAGATTTCCTCGCGCGCGATCGTCATATCGGGCGTGACGTGACCGAACACGGTCGGGCGAATGTAGTAGCCGCGATTGAGGCCCTCGGGCCTGCCCGGACCGCCCGTGACCAGCGTGGCACCCTCGGCAATGCCCGTCTCGATCAGGCGCTGGATCTTGTCGTACTGGATCTGGCTGACGACGGGCCCGAGCTGGGTTGTCTCCGACCGTGGATTGCCAACCTTGAAGCCTTCCGCAGCGTCCTTTGCGATTGCCAGCGCCTCGTCGTGCCGCGCCGCAGGCACAAGCATCCGTGTCGGCGCGTCGCAAGATTGCCCGCTGTTGCCGAAGCAGCCTTCGACGCCCTTCCGGACTGCTTCCTTCAGGTTGGCATCAGGCAGGATGATATTCGCCGATTTGCCGCCCAGCTCCTGCGCCACGCGCTTCACCGTATCGGCAGCCG
>JBEVEP010000085.1:0-3310 GCA_040512755.1 Mesorhizobium sp. | reverse complement strand
GATCACGTTCCAGAGATGCCTCACTGAGGCGCAGGTCGAGAGATCAATCATGATTCCCGTCGTGAAAGCCAAGCTGCTCGAGGGCAAGAAAGGCCTTATCGTCGGCATCGCCAACGAGAATTCGATCGCGTGGGGCTGCGCCAAGGCATTCCGGGCATTCGGCGCCGTGACCTATCTCAACGACAAGGCGAAGAAATACTGGTCGTTCATCCGCATGGCGCATCTCGCCGAGCCGTTGATGAAGAAGGGCGGAACCCTGTTCACCATGACCTTTTACGGCAGCCAGATGGTCGTCGAACATTACAACATCATGGGGGTCGCCAAGGCGGCGCTGGAGAGCGCGGTCCGCTACATGGCGGCCGAACTCGGTCCCAAGGGCATCCGCGTCCATGCGATCTCACCTGGACCGCTCGCGACCCGAGCGGCGTCCGGAATCCCCGAATTCGACGAGTTGTTGGAGAAGGCGAAGACCAAAGCCCCCGCACGCAGTCTGGCAAGCATCGACGACGTTGGAGTTGCCACGGCGTTTCTGGCGCACGACGCCGCAAAGCTCATGACCGGCGATACGGTGTACATCGACGGCGGATATCACATCATCGACTAGGGAACCGGTCCAATCACCGGCCTCCTGCCGGTGCCGCGCCAAGGAGAAGGAGCATGAGGTCTGAGCGATGAGATCTGCACCCGTTTTTGCCGGGCTGATATTGGCTTTGCTGGTTGGCTGCAAAGAGCAGGCGCCCCCGGCCGCCGAAATCCGTCCTGTCCGGACGGTGACGGCGACCCTTCACTCGGAAGGAGAATTGGTGCGAGTTACCGGTCAGATCCGCGCCCGCACCGAGGAAAGCCTCGCGTTCCGCGTCGATGGCCGGATGATCGCGCGCCGGGTGAATGTGGGGCAACTGGTCCGGACGAACGACCTTGTCGCCGAACTCGACCCGCAGCCGCTGCGCGACGCCTTGCGCACCTCCAAGGCGAAGCTTGCCCAAGCGCAGGCAGTTCTCGAGGAAGCCGCCCACAACGAGGAGCGTCAGCGGACGCTGAGAAGCCAGGGCTGGTCCACCGGAGTCCAGTTCGATTCCGCGGTGAGGGCGTTCGAGACCGCGAAGGCCGAGGTCGAAGCGGCCGCCGCCCAGGTCCACGACGCCGAGGAGAAGCTCGGCTACACCCAACTGCTGGCGGACGCCCCCGGTACCGTGATCGCCACCGGCGCCGAGTCCGGCGAGGTCGTGCGGGCAGGCCAGACGATCGTCACCGTCGCACACCAGGACGGCGCCGATGCCGTGTTTGACGTGCCCGCCTCTCTCATGCGCCAGGTATCCCCTGACGCGCTCATCACCGTTGCACTGAACGACGATCCGAGCATCCGGACGACCGGACGGGTGCGGGAGGTCGCACCCAAGGCGGATCCTGTGACCCGAAGCTTTCGAGTCAAGGTCGGGTTGGCCGAATGGCCCGAAGCCATGCGCCTGGGCGCGACGGTGTCCGGGCAGACGCATATGCTAGGAACGGAGGGCATCGAGCTTCCCGCGACTGCGCTCACCGTAATGGATGACAAACCCGCCCTCTGGGTGGTCGATCCCAAGACTATGCAAGTGTCGTTGCGCCCCGTCGAACTGGGAGAGCAGGGCTCTTCCAGCATCGTCGTGTCGCGCGGCCTCGAGGGTGGCGAGATGGTGGTGACTGCCGGCGTGCACGCGCTGCGGCCCGGACAGAAGGTAAGCCTCCTGAAGCCATCATCATGAGAAGCGAGATGTCCGACGCGAAGCGCAGCGGGTTCAACCTTTCAGCCTGGGCGATCACCCACCGCCCGCTCGTGAACTATTTTATGGCGGTGCTCGTCGTCATCGGCGTCTGGTCTTACATGCGGCTGGGACGCAACGAGGATCCCACCTTCACCATCAAGGCCATGGTGGTGCAAACAAGGTGGCCGGGCGCAACACTCGACGACACCGTGCTCCAGATCACCGAGCGCATCGAGCGCAAGCTGCAGGAGACTGCTCATCTCGACTACCTGAAGAGTTACACTAGGCCGGGTCAGTCGACGATCTTCGTATATCTGAAGGGATCGACCGGGCCGAAGGAGGTGTCGGACGCCTGGTATCAGGTGCGCAAGAAAATCAAGGACATCGAGTTGACCCTCCCGCAGGGCGTCATTGGCCCGGTCACCGACGACGAATTCGGCGACACCTACGGCATCGTCTATGGATTCACGGCGGACGGGTTCACGCATCGCGAGCTGCGTGACTACGTGGAGAATATCCGGTCGCGGCTGCTGCAGGTGCCCGACGTCGCCAAGGTGAACCTCATTGGCCAACAGCCCGAACGCATCTACATCGAGTTCTCGCCCGCAAAGCTGGCCGGCTATGGGCTCAACCCGGCGGCGCTTACAGCCGCGCTGTACGCACAGAACGCCGTCGCCCCCTCGGGCGTCATCACCACCGACAAGGAGAGCATAAAGCTGCGGGTGAGCGGCGCGATGGTGTCCGAAAAGGACATCCGTGCCATGAACTTCGTTGTCGGCGAGCGGATCGTGCGATTGGCCGACATTGCGGAGGTCCGCCGGGAGTACGCCGATCCGCCGGACCCGATCTTCCGCATCAACGGCACGCCTGGGCTGGGGCTGTCGATTTCCATGCGCGACGGAGGCGACGTGCTCGCGCTCGGCCAAAACATCGAGCAGACCATGAAGGAGCTGAGAGCCGGACTGCCGATCGGCATCGAACCGGTCGTGGTCGCCAATCAGCCCGACACTGTTAAACGTTCGATCGATGAGTTCATGGAGGCGCTCTGGGAGTCCATTGCCATCGTCCTCGGCGTCAGCATCCTCAGCCTCGGCCTGCGCGCAGGCGCGATCGTCGTCGTTTCGATTCCGCTGGTGCTGGCGATCGTGTTCGCGGCAATGTACGCGTTGGGCATCGACCTCCAGCGCATCTCGCTCGGAGCTCTCATCATAGCGCTCGGCCTGTTGGTGGACGATGCCATGATCACCATCGAGAGCATGGTCTTCCGACTGGAGCGCGGCGATGACAAACCGCAGGCCGCCATCTTCGCCTACGCCTCCACCGCCCTGCCGCGGCTCACCGGCACGCTGGTTACCATTGCCGCCTTCGTGCCGATAGGGTTGGCGCGCAGTGACGCCGGCGAGTACATGTTCTCACTGTTCGCGGTGGTTGCGCTGGCCCTGCTGGCGTCCTGGCTAGTGTCCGGCATCTGCGCACCGGTTGTCGGCGTTTCGCTGTTGCGCCCGCCGAAGGAAGTGCATGGCGAGATACTGAGCGCGCCGATGCGCCTGTTCAGACGCTGCCTGTTG
>JBEVEP010000067.1:0-10489 GCA_040512755.1 Mesorhizobium sp. | reverse complement strand
CGGTTTTCTGACCTGTCTTCTCCTTCCGGTCGCCGCTCTTGCCCAGGCGTTACCAGATCTTGGCGGAAAGACAGTCGTGGTAGTGACTGAAAACGCCTATCCGCCACTGCAATTCGTCGATCCCAAGACCGGTCAGCAGATTGGCTGGGAATATGATGCGATGAACGAGATCGCCAAACGGCTGAATTTCAAGGTCGAGTACCAGAATACAAGCTGGGACGCGATGATCCAGGCCGTGTCGGACGGCCAATACCAGATTGGCATGACCGGCATCACGATCAAGGAAGATCGCAAGGAGAAGGTCGATTTCTCCGACCCCTATATGCGATCAGAAATGTTCATGCTGGTGCGCGGTGACGAAAGCCGCTTTAGCGATGCCAAGAGTTTTGCTGAACTCAAGGAAGGGCTTGTCGGAGCCCAGGCCGGAACCACGCCCTTCTATGTCGCGGTATACAACGTGCTGGACGGCAACGAACAAAACCCGCGTATAAAGTTGTTCGAGACATTCGGCGCTACCGTTCAGGCGCTCAAAAGCGGCGATGTCGACGTCGTGCTCACCGACGGCACAGCGGGTAAGGGCTACGTGGACGCTTCGGCCGGCGCGTTGAAGCTGGTCGGCGGGCCGCTCGGCACGGAGGACTTTGGTTTCATATTCCAGAAGGGCTCCGACCTGGTGGCTCCGATCAACGCGGCGATCGCTGCCTTGAAGGCCGACGGCACGATCGAAGCCCTGAACAAGAAGTGGTTCCTCGACTACAAGATGGGCCAGTAGCGGTGCCCTCAGACTTACGCCCTCCCTGCCGCGGGGAGGGTCTGGCTGCAGTTCCTGTGCTGGCCATGCGGAGGGCTGATCGCAGCGCTTGCCCCCGCCCTAGTGCATTGGCTCACGTATCGGCGTTTAGCCCAAATGCAAGAACTGGGACGCTCGCTTTGGCTGCCATGATGCACGACGCCTCCCGACTTTCCGCCGGCTGATGTCGATCTCCGTACGATCCGAAGAAAAGAAAGAGTTTCCCTGGTGGCTCGCCGCAACCGTGGCGATTGCCATTGCCGTGGCGGTGTTCGTAGCGACGAACGACCTTTATGCGCAGGTCTTCTCGGTCGTGGCGAAGGGAATTGGCATCACGATTTTTGTTACGCTCACAGGCTATGCGCTTGCGTCCTTGCTTGGGCTCTGTATTGCCCTTCTCGGACTGTCGGGATCGATCTGGCTCCGGCAGATTGCACGCTTCTATGTCGAGATCGTTCGTGGCGTCCCGGTCCTTGTGCTGCTGTTCTGGATCGCCTTTGTCGGCGCGCCCGCGCTCGTGGTCTTCTGGAACTGGCTTTCCACCCCGCTCCAGGCCATGGGAATCGTCGAACCGATGCAAGTGCGCGACTTCTCGCTGATGTGGCGAGCGATTATCGCACTTACGATCGCCTACTCGTCTTTCATCGCCGAGATTTTCAGAGCCGGCATACAGGCGGTCGACAAAGGCCAGATCGAAGCCGCCAAAGCCCTTGGCCTCAGCCGTTATCGGCGTTTCCGGCATGTCGTCTGGCCGCAAGCGTTTCGCATCATCCTGCCGCCCTACGGCAACGACTTCATCGCGATGGTCAAGGACTCGTCGCTCGTCTCGGTACTCGGCGTTGCCGACATCACGCAAATGGGCAAAATTTACGCCTCGGGCTCGTTCCGCTTCTTCGAGACCTACTCTATCGTTGCGTATATCTATCTGATCCTGACCGTCGGCCTGTCGCTGGCGCTGAGGGCATTGGAGCGGCGAATGCGGAGGGGATACCAGTCGTGAGCGGCCGTCGTCGAAGCGACGTATTGGCAAAGGTCTATGCGGCGACGAGCGACGCTGAGCTTGCCGCCGCATACGGTTCCTGGTCCAGCGAATATGATCGGGATACAGCGTCCTGGGGTTATTGTCTCCCCTTTATCATCGCCGGGTTCGTTGCCCGATATGTGCCCTGCGGTTCCGCCCCTCTCCTCGACGCTGGCTGCGGCACCGGTCTTTCCGGTCCCTATATGAGAGCTCTTGGCTATGGCGAAATCGAGGGTCTCGATTTCTCTGAAGCAATGCTGTCTTTCGCCCGGCAACGTGGCGCATATACCCGCCTTGTGCGCGCCACGTTAGGAACGGCTCTGCCATGGGCACATGACACTTTTGCGGCCGTCTTCTCAGCTGGAGTATTCACAAAAGGCCAAGCCCCGGCTTCGTCTCTGGATGAACTGGTGCGGATCACCCGGCCAGGCGGCCACGCGATCTTCACCGTGCGTGATGTTGTGCTTGAAAGTGGAGGCTTCCTTCGGAAGTTCGAGGAGCTGGAACAAGCAAAGAGGTGGCGGCAGCTCGAGGAAAGTCCTCCCTTTCGCGCGTTTGCCGTCGATGAGCCCGATGTCCTTGTCAAAGCATTCGCTTTCGAAGTGCAGTAGGCAGGTCGCTCGCGGAACTTCCGGCAGGTCTCCTACGTTTCGACGGAAGCAAGGGATCGCATGGAACAGTTCCTCTCCGACGTCGGCACACAAACCTGGTTGTCCTTTCCGGTCATTGCAGCGCGGCTTCTGCTGGCGACGGCGCTTGGGGCGGCCGTTGGCTTCGAGCGCGAGTGGCAGCAGAGGCCAGCGGGACTGCGCACGCACATGCTGGTCTGTTTGGCTGCTGCGATGATAGCGGTCCTGACGATCGAGATCGCGCATGTCGATTTCTTTCAAGGGGAATCGATCCGCGTCGACCCCATCCGGCTTGTCGAGGCGGTCACGGCGGGCGTTGCTTTTCTCGCCGCAGGTCTGATCATTTTCTCGAAGGGCGAAGTCCATGGGCTGACAACCGGCGCCGGCATGTGGTTGGCGGCGGCTGTCGGGCTTGCATGCGGATTGGGTTTTTGGCAGATCGCAGTTCTTGCAACGGCCCTTGCACTGATCATTCTGGGGGTGCTGAGAGATGCAGGCGCCCTGGCGACACCAAGCGAGGATAGTAGCAAAGGCTCTACGGCAGCCGGGGAAACTGCTTTCAGCGGCGACGAGCACTAATCACTGCCAGAAGGGCGGGTGCGGGTCGACCGCTGCATCTTCGCGCTCCTTTGCGGCTTCCAATTGCCGGAAACGCAAAAGATTGATAAGAGCCCAGCCATGGAAGAACTCTTTGGAGATCCGGCCTATAAAGGTTTCGTGCTGCAGGACCACAAGCGTCTGCCGAGCCGATTCTTCGCCCGCATAGTGGGCGCGCCGACCAGTCGCCTATCTAGAGCTTAAGGCTCCCGGCGTCTTGCCGGTCCATTGTGATTTGATTGCTCCCGTTTTGGATACTGACCATGAGCGCACCGCGTACACTCTATGACAAAATCTTCGACGATCATGTCGTCGACCGCCAGGAAGATGGCACCTGTCTCCTCTACATCGATCGTCACCTTGTCCATGAGGTGACGAGTCCGCAGGCCTTTGAGGGATTGCGCATGACGGGCCGCCAGGTCCGGCACCCGGAAAAGACGCTGGCCGTTGTCGACCACAACGTGCCGACCTCGCCCGACCGCAAGTTCGGCATCAAGAATGAGGAAAGCCGTATCCAGGTCGAGGCGCTTGCGAAGAATGCAGCCGACTTCGGCATCGAGTACTACAACGAAGTCGATCGCCGTCAGGGTATAGTGCACATCGTTGGCCCCGAGCAGGGATTTACCCTGCCCGGCATGACCATCGTCTGCGGCGATAGCCACACGTCAACGCATGGAGCATTTGGCGCGCTGGCGCACGGCATCGGAACGTCCGAGGTGGAACACGTTCTCGCCACGCAGACTCTGATCCAGAAGAAGGCGAAGAACATGCTTGTGCGTGTTGACGGCCAACTGCCGCCCGGCGTCACAGCCAAGGACATCATTCTGGCCATCATCGGCGAAATCGGTACGGCCGGCGGAACCGGCTATGTCATCGAGTATGCTGGCGAAGCCATACGGTCGCTGTCTATGGAAGGGCGGATGACAATCTGCAACATGTCCATCGAAGGCGGCGCGCGAGCGGGGCTGATTGCTCCCGACGAGACGACCTTTGCCTATGTGAAGGACAAACCGCGCGCACCGAAGGGCGAGACGTGGGATATGGCGCTGGACTATTGGAAGACGCTGAAATCCGACGAGGGCGCGCATTTCGACAAGGTCGTCGTTCTCGATGCCGCAAAACTGCCCCCAATCGTAAGCTGGGGCTCTTCACCGGAAGATGTCGTTGCGGTGACCGGCGTTGTGCCTGATCCGGCTGCTATTGCAGATGAGACCAAGCGCTCATCGAAACAGCGCGCGCTGGACTATATGGGCCTCAGCGCGGGAACGAAGATCACCGACATCGAGCTCGACCGTGTCTTCATCGGCTCCTGCACGAATGGGCGCATTGAGGATCTTCGCGAGGTTGCGAAAGTTGTGGAGGGCAGGACGGTCAATCCGCGTGTCAACGCGATGATCGTTCCGGGCTCCGGGCTCGTGAAGGAGCAGGCGGAAGCGGAGGGGCTCGACAAGATATTCCTCGCCGCCGGTTTCGATTGGCGCGAGCCGGGTTGCTCGATGTGCCTTGCCATGAATGATGACCGGTTAAAGCCGCACGAGCGCTGCGCGTCGACCTCAAACCGGAATTTCGAGGGCCGCCAGGGCTATAAGGGCCGTACGCACCTCGTCTCCCCGGCCATGGCGGCGGCTGCCGCGATTGCCGGCCATTTCGTCGACATCCGCGAGTGGCCCAACTGAGATTCGCTTGTGCCGATCCGCCAAGGTTCTGGACCTCGGCGGATCATGCATTCATGGTTCAGCGCTGGCGGCAGTGGCCGGAAGGCTCCGGAAGGACGCGATCGGGCAGGCCGTACATATAGCTTCGGCCCCTGAGCAGAACCGCGGGCCTGTAGCAGGTCTCAAAGACAAAGCCGTCGCCGTAGAAGCCGCCCTCGGGTTCGGCGTAAACAACCTTCGGATCGTTACCGCCCGTCAAGCCGGAGAACTTTTCGGCAAGGTAGCCTCTCCCTACGATGATGCGCTTGTAGCCGTAGGGGCTCTGGATCACGAGATTACCGAATGAATCGGCATAGACCTGATCGTAAAGTCGGTCTCCTGCTGAAGCGGCCCCTGACAGTCCGATTGTTGCGGCTCCAGCCAATAGCGCAAAGCAGATTGTGGCCGGCAACCGGCACCTGGTTTGAAAAAACATCGAGCGCCCCTCCTTGAAGCGATTAATCGCCTTCTCAACTACTAAATTAACGTTTTCTTAACCTTTATTAAAGAGCGACCTCCGGAGTATCCGACCAATTGACAGTTATGGTTAATGCTCGCATGGCTAGCCGATGAGCACTGAAAACCATCTGATCGACATCGCGCAGCTTCGTTTGAGGGACGCTCCGGAATTTGCCCCGCTGCTGGCCGACTATGTCCAGGCGCTCAAACGTGGCGCGCCACGGCGGCCTGACAAATTCTATGCCGAGACCCTCTTGCAGGATCGCACCGCCGAAATCCTGGGGGCGCGCGTCGATGGGAGATTGGTTGGCTTCCTCATCTTCACGGACATGCCGGAGCCGGTTTCAGGCATGCGCTGCGGCACGTGTGACCACATCTACGTCCACCATGATTTCCGCGCCAAGGGGATCGCCAAGGCGCTGCTTGATCTGCTAGCCGACCAGGCAGAGGAACGCGGTTGGATGAAACTGATGCTGAATGCTCCCCGGCAACCGGAAGATGGCAAAAAGCTCTACGAGCAAGTCGCAGTTCCCGCCGACTGGACAAGTTTTGTGATCCGTTTCGATGCACATTGAATGCGCCGCGGGCTTGCGCCTTGGCCGACTCAGCCGACAGATTTCCGCGCTACGACACGCGCATATCCCTGGATGCCTCATGACCTCACGGTTGCTTGGGCATGCGACTCCCAAAAAATCGATTGAAGCCGCGCAGCTAGGCCTAAACGGATGCCTTAAAACGATTTTTCGACTTTGCCGCAGTGCAAAAAGAGAATAAGAACCCGGTTATCGCAGTTGCATTTATCGGTGCATACATCGGCCGGGGATGGAACTGACGAGTCCGAACTGGGGGAGCCATGAGCAAAACCACAGCCACCCGGGCGAGACCGCTTTCGCCGCATCTGACCGTCTATCGATGGCCGCCCACCATGTTGATGTCGATCCTTCATCGCATCACCGGCGGCGCGCTTTATGTCGGCACGCTTCTGGTGGCTTGGTGGCTTATTGCGGCCGCGACATCCGAATCGTACTTCAATTTCGTAGACGGACTTGTGCGCTCGTGGTTCGGGCTGCTCGTTCTGTTCGGCTACACTTGGGCCCTGATGCTTCATCTCCTTGGCGGCGTGCGCCATTTGATCTGGGACACGGGTCATGGGCTTGAGAAGCAGACCTCGACAGCGCTCGCGTGGGCCACGCTTGCGGGTTCGATCCTGCTGACGCTGGCTATCTGGGCCGGCTATTTTCTCGCCCTCGGGTAAGGAGCGAACCGTGGCTGACATGAGAACCCCTCTCAACAAGGTTCGTGGCCTGGGATCCGCCAAGGACGGCACCGGACATTTCTGGCGCATTCGCCTCACAGCGATCGCTCTGCTGCCGCTCTCGCTCTTTGCTGTCGGCTGGGTTCTGTCGATGACGGGCGCGGGCTATACCGAAGTGCGTGCCTCCCTCGGACACCCGTTGATCGCCCTGCTTCTTGCGCTCTTCGTCGTCATCAGCCTCGACCATATGAGGCTCGGCATGCAGATCATCATCGAGGATTATGTGCACGGCGAAGGGGCCAAGGTCGCGCTGCTGATGCTCAACATCTTCTTCGCCGGGGCGATCGGCGCAATGACCGTGTTTTCTGTTTTGAAGATCGCTTTCGGAGGCTAGCTCGTGGCAACCGCAAATACCGGCGCCCAGGTCGCGGGCAGAGCCTATACCTACGTCGACCACAAGTTCGACGTTGTCGTGGTTGGCGCGGGCGGCGCCGGCCTTCGCGCCACGCTCGGCATGGCCGAGCAAGGGCTCAGAACCGCCTGCATCACCAAGGTGTTTCCGACACGCTCGCATACAGTCGCGGCGCAAGGTGGCATTGCAGCCTCGCTCTCCAACATGGGCCCGGACAACTGGCAGTGGCATTTGTACGACACCGTCAAGGGATCGGACTGGCTGGGCGACGTCGATGCAATGGAGTATCTAGCCCGCGAGGCGCCCGCGGCGGTCTACGAGCTGGAGCACTACGGCGTGCCCTTCTCGCGTACCGAAGACGGCAGGATCTACCAGCGGCCATTCGGCGGCCATATGATGAATTTCGGCGACGGGCCGCCGGTGCAGCGCACTTGCGCGGCCGCCGATCGCACGGGCCATGCCATTCTGCACACACTCTACGGCCAATCCCTCAAGAACAATGCGCAGTTCTTCATCGAGTATTTCGCCCTCGACCTGATCATGTCGGACGACGGCGTGTGCACCGGTGTTGTGGCCTGGAACCTCGATGACGGCACTATCCATCGCTTTGCTGCAAAAATGGTGGTGCTCGCGACGGGTGGCTACGGCCGCGCCTATTTCACGGCAACCTCGGCGCATACCTGTACGGGCGACGGTGGCGGCATGGCGGCGCGGGCCGGCTTGCCTCTACAGGACATGGAATTCGTCCAGTTTCATCCGACCGGCATCTATGGTGCCGGCTGCCTCATTACCGAAGGCGCGCGCGGCGAAGGCGGATATCTGGTCAACTCCGAGGGCGAGCGTTTCATGGAGCGCTATGCGCCGTCGGCAAAGGACCTCGCCTCGCGCGATGTTGTCTCGCGCTGCATGACCATGGAGGTCCGGGAAGGCCGCGGAGTCGGCAAAAACAAGGACCATATTTTCCTGCATCTCGACCATCTCGATCCGGCGGTGCTTCATGAGAGGCTGCCGGGCATTTCTGAGTCGGCGAAGATCTTCGCGGGCGTCGATGTCACCAGGGAGCCGATCCCGGTTTCGCCGACCGTCCACTACAATATGGGCGGCATCCCGACGAACTACTGGGGCGAGGTGCTGAACCCGACGGCGAAAAGCCCAGACCGCATTCAGCCGGGCCTCATGGCTGTTGGCGAAGCCGGCTGTGCTTCCGTGCATGGTGCAAATCGGCTCGGCTCAAACTCACTGATCGATCTGGTTGTGTTCGGTCGCGCCGCGGCCATTCGCGCCGGCGAAGTGGTGGACAGGGAATCATCGGTGCCAGCCGTCAATGCACAATCGGTCGAGAAGATTATGGACCGGTTCGATCGCCTTCGGCATGCGAATGGTGCAACGCCGACAGCCGACCTGCGCGAGAAGATGCAGAAGACCATGCAGCAGGATGCTGCCGTCTTCCGTACGCAGGAATCGCTCGAGCAGGGCTGCCGTCGGATGTCCGCCCTGTGGAAAGAAATGCCCGATCTTAAAGTCTTTGACCGTTCGATGATCTGGAATTCCGATCTGGTTGAAACGCTGGAGCTGGAAAACCTGATGGCGAACGCCATCGCCACTGTTTATAGCGCCGAGGCGCGCAAAGAGAGCCGAGGGGCGCACGCTCGGGAGGATTTCTCGGCGCGGGACGACGTGAACTGGCGCAAGCATACGCTTGCCTGGGTCGATGGAAACGGCAAGGTCAAGCTGACCTACCGGCCCGTGCACACCGAGCCGCTGCTTGACGAAAAAGACGGCGGCATCAGTATCGCCAAGATCGCGCCGAAAGCAAGGGTGTACTAGGGTGGCGGCACTGGCCCTGCAGAGCTCCGGTTATTCAAGCCGAACGCTGCCTGAGAAGCTTGGCTTCAAACCCGCTATGCGCGCGGCCTTTGTGGCTCTCCCGGACACGCTCTCTGACCTGCCCGGAAGCGTGGACTTCCGTTCCGTGGACCAGCTCCACCGCTGGGCAGACGTTGCAGCTGCAAATAGCTACGACGCCATCCATGCTTTCACCACCGACCGCGTCGAGCTTGATCTCGGTCTGGCCACCCTGCAGCGGGCGATCAAGCCCGCCGGAATGATCTGGGTCTCCTGGCCAAAGAAAGCGTCGAAAATCGAGACCGAAGTAACCGAGGATGTTGTGCGTGAGGCCGCGCTTCGCCTCGACCTTGTCGACGTCAAGGTGGTTGCGATCGACGCTGTCTGGTCGGGCCTCAAACTGATGATCCGAAAAGAGAAGCGCCCGTGATTTCTCGTCAGAGGACGTGCTGATGGTCGAACTATCACTCCCGAAAAACTCGCAGATCAAACAGGGCAAGACCTGGCCGAAGCCGGAAGGGGCCAAAAACCTTCGTGAGTACCGCATCTATCGCTGGTCACCCGACGATGACGAGAACCCGCGCGTCGACTCCTATTTCGTCGATCTGGACGACTGCGGTCCGATGGTGCTCGACGCGCTTTTGTGGATCAAAAACAAGATCGATCCGACGCTGACGTTGCGCCGCTCCTGCCGGGAGGGCATCTGCGGCTCCTGTGCGATGAACATCGACGGATCGAACACGCTTGCCTGCACGAAGGGCATGGACGACATCTCCGGCGCAGTGAAGGTGTATCCGCTGCCGCATATGCCGGTGGTGAAGGACCTGGTGCCGGACCTGACTGTTCCTTACGCTCAGCTGACCTCGGTCGAGCCATGGCTCAAGACCGTTTCTCCCGAACCGGCAAAGGAATGGCTCCAGAGCCACGAAGACCGGCAGAAGCTCGACGGCCTCTACGAGTGCATCCTTTGCTTCTGCTGCCAAACATCCTGTCCGAGCTACTGGTGGAATGGCGAGCGCTATCTCGGGCCGGCGGTGCTGCTCCAGGCCTATCGCTGGCTGATTGATTCACGCGACGAAGCGGCAGGAGAACGACTGGACAATCTGGAAGACCCGTTCAGGCTCTATCGCTGCCACACGATCATGAACTGTACGCAGACCTGCCCCAAAGGCCTCAACCCGGCCAAAGCGATCGCCGAAATCAAGAAGATGATGGTCGAGCGTAGAGTGTGAACGGGCGGGAAGACGAACTCTTCAGCCGTGGTTTTGGCAGCAAATCGTCTTGGCTTAGAACCGGTGGCCCAGCGTGTTTTCATCTAATCACGCAGCCGTGTTGCAGCTTGATTTGATATCAAGGGAGCCACTTCGCTACCTCTAGTGCGTGGGGCAAGGTTCTTGGGACCTTCCGATGTCGAACAAGGGGTCGCGCCGAAGGTGTCCAAGGCGCTGCTCTGCATGATTCGAGGTTGAGTCCCGTTGCCTTTGGAAGCTCGTTGGCAAGGATCGCTGTGGGAGGTCTCCGTGGCACGTCGCAATAGCGTTTTCGCCGTCCTGGCCTTTGCAGTGGCTATCACAATTGGGAACGCTCGCGCGGAAACCAAGACGGCGATCTTCGCTGGTGGATGCTTCTGGTGCGTCGAATCTGATTTCGATGCCGTTCCGGGTGTGCTGGCCACTACCTCGGGCTATATCGGCGGCACGTCCCGGAACCCGACCTACCAGGATTACTCAGCAGCCGGCCATCGGGAGGCCGTGAAAATCGATTATGATTCTACGAAGGTGAACTAC
>JBEVEP010000019.1:0-10731 GCA_040512755.1 Mesorhizobium sp. | reverse complement strand
CCATGCATCTTCATGGCGCGCACGGTGGCGACGATGACAGCCGCCGCCGGCTTGATTCCCGCCTTGCGACACTTGATGTCGAAGAATTTTTCCGCGCCCAGATCGGCGCCGAAGCCAGCCTCTGTCACCACATAATCCGCCAGCTTCAGCGCCGTCGTGGTCGCCACGACCGAGTTGCAACCATGCGCGATATTGGCGAACGGGCCGCCATGCACGAAGGCCGGATTGTTCTCCAGCGTCTGCACGAGGTTCGGCTGCATGGCGTCCTTCAACAGCACCGTCATAGCGCCGTCGGCCTTGATGTCGCGGGCGTAAACCGGCGTCTTGTCGCGGCGATAGGCAATGATGATATCGCCGAGGCGCTTTTCCAGATCCTTGAGATCGGTGGCCAGGCACAGGATCGCCATCACCTCGGAGGCAACGGTAATGTCGAAGCCGGCCTCGCGCGGATAGCCGTTCGTGGCGCCGCCTAGCGAACAGACGATCTCGCGAAGCGCGCGGTCGTTCATGTCCATCACCCGGCGCCAGGCTACACGGCGCGTATCGATGCCCTGTTCGTTGCCCCAGTAGATGTGGTTGTCGATCAGCGCCGACAGAAGATTGTGGGCGGTGGTGATGGCATGGAAGTCGCCTGTGAAGTGCAGGTTCATGTCCTCCATCGGCACGACCTGAGCATAGCCGCCGCCGGCCGCACCGCCCTTGATGCCGAAGTTCGGGCCGAGCGAAGCTTCACGAATGCAAACTACCGCCTTCTTGCCGATCCGGTTCAAACCGTCGCCGAGGCCGACTGTGGTCGTCGTCTTGCCTTCGCCGGCTGGCGTCGGATTGATCGCGGTGACCAGGATCAGCTTGCCGTCGCCATTCTTGCGCGCATTGGCGATGAACTCGGCCGATACCTTCGCCTTGTCATGCCCGTAGGGCAAAAGATGCTCCGAAGGGATACCGAGTTTGGCGCCGATCTCCTGGATCGGCTTCTTCTTCGCGCCGCGCGCAATCTCGATGTCACTCTTGAATTCCGCCATGAGAGGTTCCCCGGATCGTTTGAGATGTCTTGCTTGCGACGTTTACCGCAGCCTTTTCAGCGCGCATAAAAGCCTCAACGCACGAATTTGCGCCGTCTTAAAACAGCCGCCCGATGCACGGAATGCGACAGGGTTGGAAGTGAGTAGCGAATAGTGAATGCATTGCCGGCACGGTCTGCGCCGATCGCTATTTGCTACTCGGTATTCGCAACTCGGCGTCCCGCCCTTACCGGTCCAGGATCGACCGGATCTCAATGAGCTGCGAACGCACGCGCAGAAGGTAAAAGCCCATGGTCGCCAGATGAGAGGGGAAGATGAAGCTCGATTCATTGCCGTTGGAAATCACCAGCGGTTGCATGTCGAGCGCCACCCTCAGCTGCTCTTCCATGCGCGTCCAGATCTGGGTGAGGTTGCGCTCCGCGACGATGGCGGCAAAGTCCGATCGCGCGGCGATGAGGATGCCATAGTAGGCATAAAGCTGGCCGTAAGCGAACCAGAAGCGGTCGTCGGCGCGGGGGTCGAACCAGCCGGCATTCGATGCGTCGAGCCGGACGCGCAATATGTCGGAGGTGGAACCGATGTCGCCGGCGATGCGATCGAGGAACTCAAGCAGATTGTCGGCGCGGGCGTCAAACGTCGACTGGCACTTCTCCAGGCTTGCATTGAATGCGCGCAGCTTGCCAATCGCCTCGCGGTAGACGCTCGGAGTGGGTCGGGTCGGGCCGCGCCACCCGATATACCAGGCGTCTTCGTTCCAGGCGAGCGCGGTGCGCGCGTCCTGAAGGTTCTGGTCGATCTGCGACGTGCCACGAACACGGCCAAGCGAGTCGACGAGTTCGGTCGTCGTGCGCCGCATGACCTGGTTGATGCCGAGCTGAAATGCCGCCTTGTTGTCGAAGAAGGGCGTGTTGCGCCACGGGATGCCGAAGAAGCCGAGCTTCGAGGCCAGCATCGATGAAATCCAGGCATTCTGGTTGACGTTAAAGTCGACCAGATCGGCGGATATGGCGGCGATCGCCGAGCCTTGGCACGTTGTCGCGGGCGCCGGCGCTGCGGGAGCCTGCGCCGGCGCCGTAGAACCCGAGCCGGTAGCAGCCGCCCTGTTGGAATCGAGTGGCGCGCCGGCGACGGCAGTCTCGCCCGTCGCGGGGGCCGCGACCGGTTCTCCTGCCAGTGAATTGCCCTTCGCAAGGGTGTGTGCCGTCGGATAATCCGGATTGAAATTGTTCCAGTGCTGGGTTTGCCAGATGAAATAGCCGTAGAAGACAACCAGACCCGCGATGATGGCCCCCACGATGCCCTTCAGCATCCAGCCGCGCTGCCCGTACCAGCGCGCGACCCACATGAAAGGCCACAGGATAATGCCGATCACGAACCCGATGCCGCGTCCGATCCACTGGAATATCCAGGTGAAGAAATTCACGATCGGATCAAGCATGGCCACCCGCCCCTCTACAACATGATTGCGACCCGGAAGTCTGTGTGGGCAACGGGCCTGCAGACTGTCCGGACGAGATTTCTTCGTAATAACAATATGCTGCAGCGGGATCGGCTATTCAACGGAAACTCGTCCTGCTCCAGAAATTCCATGTCATGACCGTCCCCGCTCAGTCGGCCAGTCCGTAGAGGCGCTCCCTGAACGCCGCCTTGTCTTTCAGATATGTGGTTTTCAGCGTGTCCACAACCGCCGCTCGCTGCAACGCATCGAAGGCCTCGTAGTCCCTATAGAAGCCCTGCTTGTTGAAGATGTAGCGCGAGACGAAATCGTCCGGCACAAAATCGGAGATCAGCCTGTTGGTGAGCCAGGCATCGGGATGATCCGGCTTAGCGCGCACAACCAGGAAGCTATACAATGGCGCTACCTCCTCCAAGCGCAATTGGCCGTATTGGGCGAGCTCCCGCTTCGCGGCGTTGAGGAAGGGAAAAGTCCCCTCGCTGCTGATCAGATCGGCGTGGCTATGCATCCAGGTTTGCAGCCACACCTTGTCCGCTTTCGTCATATCTCGCTTCGGCTCGTTGCGGCGGATCAGCGCCCGGATCGTCATTTCGGCACGGTGCTCGAGATAGCCCGACGTTTCGATCCACGATGCGCGTGGCAGGTCGATGCGGCCAGTGGAAGCCAGGAAGCGGAACACGCGATCGGCGTCGCTGATCGAGAGGTAGCTCACCTGCCAGGGCCGCGACCGGCGGAAACCAGGCGCGGCCGGGTCGCTGATGACTGTCGTCATATCCCGATCGACGAAGACATAGAGCCCGCCGAAATGGCTGGTCCAGAATGCATTGTGCCGGAAGATGACCTGATCGGGCACCAGCGCGTTTTCGCGAATGTCGCCGGTCACTTTGGCGAGTTCCACCATCCGCTCCAGCATCGCATTGTCGCGCCACGCGTCGGGCTCCTGCTTCAGCCGGTCGACCAGCGTTCCGAGCTCTGACGCTTTGCCGAGCACGTCCTCCGCCGAAAGCACCCGGAACTCGACCTGATTGATCGACAGCAGATCCTCGATGCTTTCGACCTTGGAAACCGAGTCTTCTATCTCTCCGTAAATCACATCCTTGATCGTCAGCGCATCGATCGCGCGCTGGTTCTTCGACATGAATTCGTAGATGAGCTGCGACGTATTCGAGAAGGCCGTGTGAACAACCGGCAGGTCGATCTGGGCAGGCGTCAGGATGATGAAACGGCGGTTGACTTCATTCGGGTCGAGATAGAACGGGTCGCCGAGTTCCTCGGCAATCTGCGGCGAGAAACCCGTGCGGTCGATGTCGAAGGTCTTGAGCTTCGTCGGCTTCAGCCCAAACGCTTTCAGCGCCTTGTTGTAGCGCTCGATCAGATGCTTTTCCTCGACCGGCAGCAGTCGGCCGTAGATCAGTTCGTTGTCGCGGAGAAGGTCCATGATCTACCCCGATACTCTGGCCGGCACGAACCGCAGGTCGGGTGCTGTGACTTCATCCGTCAACCGGCCATCGAGCACCGCAACGATCGTTTCCAAAACTTCGTTCCGTTGTTTCAGAACATCAATGTTCCAGAATCTTAGGATCGACCAACCTTCGCCGACCATGAAGGCATCGCGATGCCGATCTCGTAGATCGTCGGCATGCTGGCTGCCATCGACTTCAACGACGAGCCGCCTTTCCCGACAGGCGAAATCAGCGAAGTAACGGCCAATCGGAAACTGCCTCACGAATTTGTAGTCGTTTAATCTTCGAGCGCGCAGCTCTTCCCAAAGCACGCTTTCGGCGTCGTTGTCGGACTGGCGCAAACGTCTGGCCAAGCCGGTCGTTCGCTTGTTTGGTCCGCGCATCAGATCGCCCCTCACCCTTACCCTCTCCCCGAGAAAATCGGGGAGAGGGAGACTTCAGCGCTTACGTTCGACGCTTCACCCTTGCAAAGGAACGGCAGGTAGCACGGCAGTGCCCCTTCTCCCCGTCCTTTACGGGGAGAAGGTCCCGGCAGGGGGATGAGGGGCAATGCAGAGCTATGCATTCCACAGCCCCTTCTTCTTCAGCTCTTCCATCTCCCTTGCGGCGCGTTCGCGCAAGCGCGCGTCCCGCAGCATCCTCGACACCGCCGCATCATCGGCGCGATCCGAATAGCGGAACTCCGAATCCGCGTAGCGGTTGATCTCCTGCATAACCATGTCCATGTCGAACGGCCCCCGCAATTCCTCGATCATCGCCTTCTTCTCGTCGTAGGACTTGTGCATAAAGGCTTCCGGTTTCTCGAACCAGTCGTCCGGCAGTTCCACGTCCATCGCCCGCATCTTGATCGCGTCGGTCACGTTCTTGACAGCGCGGCCGGTAAAGCGCGGTTCAGCCTCCTTGATCATGTGAAGATAAGAACCGATATCAGCCATGGTCTTCGGTGCGCCATTCTTCTTCATGAAGCGCTCGTAGACCTTCGTCAGCCCGTCCTCCCGCGGCCGGGAATGTTCCTCATAGGCGGTTGAAACGGCGCGCTGGATCTCCTGCGCCGCATAGAGTTTGTGGTCGCCGAGCGATATCTCGTGGTTCTTGCCGGCAAGCAGCACAAAGATGTCGATATAGTCGTCGCGCGTCTGCGGCCCATCGACCACCCACCGTGCTCCCGCCCGCTGGCGCAGCGCATCGTCGACGTTCTCCGGATAGTTCGAGAACATGCCAAAGGAGCAATTGCCGCGCACCACCGTGCCGGCGCCGCCAAAGGCGTCCATGAGCACGCCTGTGATCTCCTGCTGGCCGGCGGAAGCACGATCGTCCGAGCGCTTGGCCGCCACCTGGTCGATATCGTCGACCGTGCCGAAGCCGATGATCCGGGGATTGAGGACGTTGTTGATGAACTGGCGGCAATTCTGGCCGGATTTTCCCTGGTAGGACGAAATCTGGTCGACGCCGAAATTCTCGTAGTGGAACGGATAGCCGGCGATCTGGCAGTAGCCGTTCACCAGCCCGGCGATCATCTGGATCAGCGTCGTCTTTCCCGTGCCCGGCGCGCCATCGCCGATAAAGGTGAAAAGGAACCCGCCCAACTCAACGAATGGGTTCATCTCACGGTCGAAATCATACGCCATCAGCATCTTGGCGAGCTTGATGGACTGATACTTGGCAATGTGATTGCCGACGACCTCCTCGGGCTTCTTGAAGGTCATCACCAGCGGCTTCGACTTCCGGCCGGGTGCAACATCGAAGCCATCGAGCGAGAAATCGTCCGCGTCGATACGGATATGCGCATCCTCGAAAGTACCCAGACCATCGAACCGGCCCTTGCGGCTGAGCAACCCGTCGATCGCAACCTGCGCGAAAGCGCGCGCGCGGGTCATCATGTCAGCGTCGTCCTTGGACCCGGCGACCGCCCTGTCCAGCCCGGCGATCATCGATTTCAGCGCGTCCTGTCCGGTGTCGAAAACGAAATCGGGGCCGGCAATATCGTTCGGCGGCTCGCCCTCGCTGTCGATCAGTTGCACGAGGTAGGAGGCAAAGGTGAAGGACGAAACGTAAGCCGAGGCTGACAGAAGCTTCTTGAACTGGCCTGCTTCCTCGCCTTCGAGCGGCGCGCGCGCATTCCTGGCCTGCAGACTTTCGAGGTCGGAGCTTCGCCCGAAGACATCGGCGACAGCCAGCGCGATCGACAGCCCTCGGCGTGCGCGAAAGAGCAGCGTGTGCTGGCCGATCGACATCAACGGGTCATCAGCGCGGACCGCTCCGACGGTCTTGCTCAGTTCGACCTCGCGCGTCTTGCGCACCGATCCGGTGGAAACCGTGGACACGAAGCGGCGGCCCGTTCCGGCAAGCGCTGTGCCGGATTGGCCACCGGACTCTTCCAGCACGACGATGCGCGTGATCATGCTCTGTGCCGTGGCGCGATGCTTCTCGATATCGGCTTCGCTGATCGTGGTCAGGCTGGCGTCCATCAATTTCTCCTGCTTGAAATCGCTGCGCTGCCCCTCACCTTTACCCGCTCACACATCGCTGATCACCTGCCCCTTGGACAGGATGTGGACCTTGTAGCCCTGGAAAATCTTCTGAGCTTCACCGGCGGCATAGAGAGCCTGATAGGCTTCGTGCGGTATCAGCGCGTGCTTCTCATAGGCCGAAACGCCCTGCCGCGCCGCTTCGAGATCATCCGTTTCGATGAAGAACTCCTGAGTTGCCTTGTCGCTCGACCACAGGCCACGACGGCCGGGCTTCTCGGCCTTCGAGAAAACCTCCTGCATCGTCCAGGTGAAGAGCCAGGCGTTGTCCGGCCGGCGCACTTTCGAAAGCACCTCCGTCACGGTCGAATTATGTTCCGTGATGCCCGCCGAATAGAACGGGCCGAGCACGATGCGCCGCAATTGCTTGGGATGCAGCGTTTCGAAATCCTTGTCGAGATTGGTCGCAATGGTGACCGGGGACAGCGAATAGGCCGAGTTCTTCTCGGTAAAATCATCGAAACGATGCGCCAGATCGGGATTGAGGAGCCCTTCAACAGGCAGAGGAATCTCGACGGTCTCATTCAACTTGCCATCGTCGTTGACCAACTGGCTCACCATGGAATCGGACGAGTCCTCCACCGCCGCCATGTAAATCAGCGGCAGGTTGGCGACGCCGTCGAACGTGGCCCAATGGACCAGGTAATAGGGCCGCTTGGTGTTGGGGTTGGCTGAGACCTTGGCAGTCTGCGCCAGCATGAACGGGCCGAAGGTTTCTCCGCCCTTGATGTCCTCCAGATAGAGCCGCTCAGCCATCGATTTCTGTAGCGCGGCCGGAAATTCCTTATGGCGCAGGATGAAATCGGCCATTTCGGCGCGAAGCGTACCGGGCTCCGGAATGCTGGCAAGGCGTTCGCCCGCCTGGCGGCGATCATTCTCCAGTTCGAGCACATTCTGGAAAACAGGAAAGCCGCTTTCCGCGCGCGAAATGCGAAAGCTCTCCATGAAGCCCAGGCGGTTCCGCCAGGAGGAGAACGACTTCTCCAGCCGGGCAATGTATTCGGCTGCGACCTTCGCGACGATGTCGTGCCGGTAAAGCGGCGAACGCTCATCGCGCATGAAGATTTCGAGGCCCTTCAACGCGGCGGCCATGGCGTCGAAGTACCGGGCGGCGGCGTCGGAAGACTGGTCGGTCATGCAGCCATTTTCCTACCGTTTGCGCTCCGTTTCACTCCCCTCTGGCCTGCCGGCCATCTCCCCCCACGGGGGGAGACTGGATAGCGGCCACGTTTTCGGCAATCATCAACGCTGCCAGGTCGGCGCAGGCGCTGCAGTTGCCAATCTCCCCCCTTGAGGGAGATGGCCGGCAGGCCGGAGGGGGGTGCTTCGCAGAGCACAGTCTCTAAAGGCTTATGTTCTCACATAGTCCGCCGAATTATGGCGGCGCATCACGTCCTCGAAGCGACGGGCGAAGGCATCGTCGGCCAGCTTCTTGCGCCGCTGTATGTCGGCGGTGGCGACCATGTTCTTCTCATGCATTTCAAGCAGGTCGCCGATGTGCTTCTGCGCAGCGGCGCCGATACCAGCCATCGTCTCCTCGGCGGTATTGTCCACCTGGCTGCCGAGCGTGTTGATCTTGTGCGCGACATCCTGTTGGGCGGCCGTCTTCAACGAATCTTCCAGCGCCTTATAGAGCACGATGCGCTGCTCGGTATCGATGGTCAGCTTGTTGATCAGCGTGCTTTGCGCGGCGATCTGGTTGTTGAGCGAATCCACGAATGTCTGGAACATCGACGTGTAGCGCTCAAGCGTCTGGCTTTCGGCGAGAAGTTCCTGCTCTTTCGCCTGCTTCTCGTTGTATTCGGTCGCAAGCTTCGAGCGATCGCCCTCAAGCTGCGTGCGCTCCTTCTGGTTGGTGGACGCTGCGATCTTGTTCTCGATGTCGAGCAGCAGCGGGTTGAGTTCTTCGATTCGTTTCTGCACCGCCTCCAGATTGGCCATCGTCGCCTTGCGGCGCTCGATCACCTGGGAGAGGCTGGCTTCCGAGGTCTTGTAGCGGGCTTCGAGCACCTGCTTCTGCGCCTTCAGGATGCCGACGATCGTGTCTGATTTCGAGAGCAGTTCCTGCAGATTGCCGGCAAGCGACATGTTGCGGACGCGCTCCGTGCGCATGCGCTGCTTGCTCTGCTGCGAAAAGATGCCCACCAGATTTTCCCAGCCGGTGAAGCTCTTCATGCTCTCGAACTCGGCGCCGAACACATTTGTTGCGTCCTCGAGCCCGATGATCAGGTCGGCAATGTTGCTTTCCATAATCTTCTGCTGCTTGACCACATCCTCGATGCGCGCGTTCTCTATGTCGAAGTCGACGGATCCAATCTTTTTGTCGGACTCCGCGAATTTGTCGAGCATCTGGCCGGACTGCTCGATCTTCGACCTCACCTCCTCCACGACCGCCTTGGTCTTTGCGATCTCCTGGTCGAAATTCTGCAAGGTTGCCATCAAAACTCCTCCGGACAACTACGGGTCGGGTCGAGCGAATATATGTAGACGCATGGGTGATTGAAAGGAAGGACATCCCCAAAAACGCCGCCTCACCGGTGGCGAAAGTTCCGCGAAACGTTGGCAAGTTCCGGTGTGCACCTTACGGGCGTCGCTGCCTTGCTGCAGAAAACGACGTCGGCTGTCGTTCTAAGAACGGCAAGCGGCGCTGGTCGCGAGGTCATCCCGCTTGAAACAATAACAAAATGGTGTTTGGTTCACGCTACGAGGCGGAAGAAGAAAAACTCGCTCCGCACCACAGGACCTACAATGGGAGACCACTCATGTCGCGTATGAAATCGATCGCCGTTTCGCTTGGCCTTGCGGCTGCCCTTTATTCGGGCGCTGCGCTGGCCGCCGATCCGGAAAGCTGCAAGAAGGTGCGCTTGTCCGACGTTGGCTGGACAGACATCCAGGCCACCACGGGTGTCGCCTTCAACCTGCTGACAGCGCTGGGATACGAGCCGGAGGTCATCCAGCTTTCGGTTCCAGTCACCTATCAGTCACTGAAGAACAACGACCTGGACGTCTTCCTCGGCAACTGGATGCCGTCCATGACCGCTGACATCAAGGACTATGCTGCCGACGGTTCGGTTGAGACGATCAGCCAGAACCTTGAAGGTGCAGGCTACGGTCTGGTCGTCCCGACTTATGTCGCGGAGGGCGGCGTCAAGTCGCTCACCGATATCGGAAAGTTCAAGGATAAGTTCGGCAACAAAATCTACGGTATCGAGGCCGGGAATGACGGTAACCGCATCATCCTGGACATGATTGCCAAGCCGGAAAGCAATCTCGAAGGGTTCGAACTCGTCGAGTCTTCCGAGGCCGGCATGCTGACCCAGGCGGAACAGGCGATGAAGAACAACGAATGGATCGCCTTCCTCGGCTGGACGCCGCATCCGGTGATGGGCGAAATGAAGATCACCTATCTCGACGGGATGGGTGATTCCGGCTTTGGCGCGGCTACTGTCCACACCAACGTTCGCAAGGGCTACCTGGCCGAATGCCCGAATGTGGGCAAGTTCATCCAGAATCTCAAATTCGACCTGTCGATGGAAAACACGATGATGGATGCCATCCTCAAGGGCGGCAATCCGAACGACGTGGCGAAGGAATGGCTGAAGGCGAATCCGGATGCCGCAACGCCGTGGCTGAATGGCGTGACGACCTTTGACGGTCAGGACGCCGCTGCGGCCGTGAAGGCGGCACTGGCTAGTTAGCGTGTGGCTGGTTGAGGGACATAAAGGGTAGCTCGCCGAGCTACCCTTTTCCATATCGAGGCGAAGAACGCCAAAGACGCACACGGCTTTATCGGGGAGGGATTGGATGGATCCTGTTTCGAATCTGGTTGCGAGCAACAAGATCCCTGTTGGGCCATGGGGAAAGGCGTTCTTCGATTTTCTCGAAGTCTACTTCGGGACTGTTCTGCGCGCCGTCTCGAGCGGCCTCGACGCCACCCTCGACTGGATCGTCGATGCACTTCTCTGGCTTCCGCCCGTGGCGCTCGCTGCGCTGATCGCGCTTCTCGCCTGGTACCTGCAGCGTTCGAAGGCCCTTGCCCTCGGCGTTCTGATCGGCCTGTTCTTCACGATCAATCAGGGGCTTTGGAAGCAAACAGTCGCGACTCTGGTTCTGGTCGTCGCTGCCGCCGCTGCTTCGATGGCGATCGGACTGCCGATTGGCATCTGGACCGCCCACAAGCCGAAGGCCTACCGGATCATCCAGCCGATCCTCGATTTCATGCAGACGATGCCCACCTTCGTGTACCTCATTCCGATCCTCGC